>CAZGRL010000131.1:4259-9833 GCA_964528155.1 uncultured Anaerolineaceae bacterium | reverse complement strand
AGTCGAAGGACGCCCCTTCGACTGCGGGCGTCGCTTCGCCTGTCCCGAGCGTATGCACGGGGCTCCGCCCTCCGCTCCGGGTGCTTGGAGGCACTTCGCCAAGCACCCTCGGCCTGAGATCAGGATCTCCCATCCCTCGCCATGACCGACCAACCACCCATCCACCTCCCTAACTACACCATCCTCGAACAAGCCGGCAGCGGCGCCATGGGGACCGTGTACAAGGCCGATCAGACTGCGCCTCGCCGGACCGTCGCTCTCAAGGTCCTTGGCCAGCGCCGAACCGATCCCGCCGGCATGGCTGCGTTCCGGCGCGAGGCCGCTCTGATCGCTCATCTCGAGCACCCTCACATCGTCCCCCTGTACGACTTCGGAGAGCAGGACGGGGTTCCCTATCTCGTCTTGCGATACCTCGACAGTGGGACGCTGGCGGATAGGCTCGCCCACGGCCCGCTCGATCTTGCCACCGCCGTCGGCTGGCTGCGTAGCGTCGCCGATGCGTTGGATTTCGCCCACAAACAGGGTGTCATTCACAAAGACATCAAGCCGAGCAACATCCTGCTCGACAAGTCAGGCAACGCCTACCTGAGTGATTTTGGGATCGCCGGGGTCGTTTCGGATGCGCGTACCGGCGCGCCGACGGGAAGCGCGGCGTACATGTCACCTGAGCAGGGCCGCGGCGATCGCGTCGACGCTCGATCCGATGTCTACGCCCTTGGCGTAGTGTTGTACGAGATGCTGACCGGGCGGAAACCGTATTCGGCCGAAACTGCCCTGGGTGTGATCGTTCGCCACATGCATGACCCTGTTCCTTCCGCTCGCACGATCGATCCATCCATCCCGCTGGCTGCGGACGAATTGATCGCATGGGCGATGGCCAAAGACCCCGCCGATCGACCGCAGACCGCCGGGGAGTTCGCCCGACTTCTGGGCCAGGTCCTGGCACACCCAGACCAGCCGCTGGGCGCGCCTCGGCCTGCAGCAGCCCCGCACAAACGCAAGGGTTTGCCAGCACTCTGGATCGGCGTCGGCGCCATGGGCGTCATCTGTCTGGCCACGCTGGCGCTGGTCGGCGGCAATCGAGTGGCGGCGCTGCTATTCCCCGCACCGGCCGCCATTGCGACCGCGATCGAGCGACCTGGCGAGACGGATGCCCCGATCCCCACCCCGACCCCTGCCGGTCAGTTGCTGGACGACGATTTCTCCAATCCGGCCGGCGGATTCTCCGTCGGTCAGGATCCGGATGGCGGGGTCGAATACGTCGATGGCGCATTGCGGCTGACCGTCCTGCATCAAGGGATCGAGTGGTACTCGTTCTCTCAACGTGTGAAAGCCCAGGACGTCCTCGTCGACGTGGATGCCCGCTGGGAAACGCAGGCAACGCTGACGGAGATAGGCCTGATATGTCATTGGGTGGACCCGGGGAATTACGTGGCAGCAGCCGTCAGCGACGACGGGACCTACTCAATATGGGGCAGGCGCGAAAGGAAGTTGGTCCGGCTGGTCGACTGGACGACCGCGCCCTCGTTGGCAGCCGGCGGCAATGCCTCCCACCATTTCCGCCTCACCTGTGCCGGCGATGAGATCTTGTTCGAAGTCGACGGCACACTCCTCGGAGCGACGACCGATCCGTCACCAGCCGTCGGGGACATCGCCTTGCTCGCCGGGCTCCGAGGCACGCAGCAGCTCGTCGTGACCTTCGACAACGTGCGCGTGACGACTCCTGACCCCTGATCGACGCCGCCGCGATCGCAGAGTTACGGAATGCTGTAGCCGGTGAGTTCGCTCACGCTTGAAACATCCTCAGCACTCGTCTCGAATCGAACAAACCCGACGCCTTCCGCGAGCCAATAGGTGGACTGCACGTCGATCGTGAACGAACCGGCCACGTCGCTGTTGGTCGTGAAGGTCCCGCTGCCGTCAATCCGCAAGGCATCGAACGTGCCTGCGCCGGTGGTTATGGTCTCGAACCCCGTGGCCGTGTATGTCTCGGCCGCCTCCATCGTCATGTTGAACTCGACCCCGGCGGCGCCGGTGTGAACCTCCTCGGTGAAGGTGTTGCTCCAACTGGCCCCCGGGACCAACTGATCGGGAGGCGGGAGGATCGCGCCCGAGTTTGATGTGATCGTGATGTCGCTGGTGAAGCCGCTGGTGGGGAGCCCCATCGTGCCGAAGTCGAAGGACACCACGCCTTCGGCTCCGCAGTTCCACGTGTAGGTGACGGTTCCCTCCTGAAACGCCATTTCCATCGTGGCCGTTGCGCTATTCAGGTCACCTGAGACGGACGTCACCGACCAGTTCTGATCGCCGAAGTTGCTGCTATACGTCCACGAGGCTCCCTGGCGGATGGGGAAGTAGGGGTGGTCGCAAGCTGTCTGGGAAGTGGAACCGCCAGACCCCGATGTCGGAGCAAGCGTAGCTTCGGCTTCCCCCGAACTTGGGACGACGCGATTCGGCAGGATGCCGGGCGGAAGGAAGGAGAGGGCGCCGGGTCGCTCGGCCCGCCCCTGGATATCGGACAGGACCGAACGCAGCGCATCGGAATCCTCAGCCGATCTGAACTCTCCCCCCGGGATGTCCTCGACGAAGCCTTTGATGGCGGCGGCGTCTTCATCGGATACCTGATACCCCACGACGTATGTCTCAAGGGTGATCCCTGCTCGCTCGGCCTCCTGGTTGACAAGTTGGCTGGCCTCAGGGTTGCATGAGTCGTAGCCGCCGGTGACCACTACCAGCGTGTGGGGTCCCCCGGTCGAACTCAAATCGCGGATGGCAGCGATCATCGCCTCGACCATCGCCGCTTCCGAACTGCTTCCGGCGTCCAATCCGAGCAGGCTGTCGGAAATCTCGCCCTGGCTGGCAGGCGCCAGCGGCACAAGCAGGTCGGTGTCGGAGCAGGCGACGGGCAATGCCCCCGTCCCGAACACGCGCAGCCCGGCGGTCAGCTGGGGATCGCTCGGTCGGATGATCTCAGCCAGAACGCCGCGGGCCACCGACAGCCGAGTCCCGCCTTCGGACGGTTGTTGCATGCGCGGTGACGCGTCCAGGATGTACTCGACAGCCGGTTGCGCTTGAACGATCGGGCCGCGACGGAGCACGAAATAGGCGATCCCGCCGGCCACGGCGGCACAGCACAACACGATCAGCAACGCGGCGCAGCCAATCAGAATGACCGTGCTTGGCCGCCGCGCAGAGGAGGGCTGGGCAGTCATCGCTATTCCTCGTATGCGAGAGAGTTGAGTCTAGCTGTGAGGCGTCACAGCGGCAAGATCAGGACCAAACCAACAGCGGCCCCGTTCACGAGCACGGCGAAGGCATGCCGGCCCCGTTGCGCGCACCGCACCATGAACCGCTGCCGCCCCCGGGAGTGGTATAGCTGCCGCGGAATTGGTCCATGTTGTCGAGCATGCTCCATGTAAACTCTGCCGAGACGGCCCCACCCTGCTTGGCCTGACCGCTGGCTTTCCGGCCCCCGTCGCTAACACTGCCGGAAATGTCGTAGTTGCCTCCCGCCGCGAGCGTTCCACTGATGGACGATCCGCTCTGGGTGATGCTCATCGTCGCGGCGGATCCGTTGATCCACACGGTCCAGTTGCCAGTCCAATCGTAGCTTGGTGTGGGCGTCGGTGGTGGCGTGAAGATGGGGACTTCTGCCACGCTGCCGGTGACCTGCACGTAGCGAGTCCACAGCCAACATTGCTTGGCCGGCGGTTCGGGGTCGACGACGAACACGTAGTCCCCGGCGGCGTTCTTGCCCAGGATGTTGAGCACCTTGCCGGCCAGGTAGGTGGCGACCAGATCATACACGACAAGAGGACCCCTGCGACAGTTCGTGTTCTCGGTCAGGTAGGCTGATGGTGTCGAAGGCGTCGGTGTGAGGGTCTCGGTGGGGGTGAGGGTCTCCGTCGGAGTGAGGGAGGGCTGCGGTGTGTCGGTGTCCGCGGCGGGAGGCTGGGCCGTTTCAGTGCCGAGCGCGCCACCGGCGGCCTGGGCAGTCTGGTTCGAGACTGCCGCCACGGTCGCGGCGACGGACGTTTCGACGGCCGACGACTCTTCGGGCTGCGTCGCCTCTTGCGTCCGCTGCCCGAGCGGGGCCTGACAGGCCAGGCTGGCGAGGATCAGGGCCACCAGCACTGCATGGATAGGGGCTGCGCGCCTGGACATGGGACACCTCCACCGACAACGATGAGGTCCCCAGTGTACGCGTCTAACGATCCTGCGCCAGCCGGGCCCCCTCCACTATCCATGCCATCCTGAGCCCCGAAGGGGCGAAGCCCCTTTCAGGCGCCAGGGGATCGTCGGGACGAAACGAGCGCAAAGAATGCAACTTGCAGCTGAAGCGCCAACCCCCGTGCGCACGCGCATGCGACCCCCTGGCCCCATCCTCGGCAGACGTAGAAAAGACTGTCGGAGGAGCGCCAACGAGGCTCACAGTACCAAGGCCTTCGCTGATCTCATCCTGACAGTCACGGCCGGACAGGCCAGGGAGCTTGAACGAGGCTCGCAGGGGCGAGCCACTCAGCGGAGCTTGTCCTGAGCGCAGTCGAAGGGCTCGGGACGAATTCCGTCGAAGGGCGCTGTGGGGAGTCTCACCGCCCACGCCTGCCTACAACTGAATCCCCCACTCCTCTTCGACCAGATCGGGAACGAACCTGCTCAGGCTGCGCTCGTTCGCCCAGGCGATCATGTCCAGGTCTTGCGCGGCAGGAGTGCAAAGCAGTTGTGGCACAGGCGTGATCCCGGCTCGGCCGAGGTCCAGCCGGTCGGAGTCCCAGCACACCTGGATCGTCAGGTCGGCCTTGCGCTTTCCGAGTGTGTGCTCGGCGCAGGCCCTCGATAGCAGCTCGAAGGCCGTGTCATCGACGTCGAAGAAATCGCCGCGCAGCACGTGCGCGTACGCCGCGCCGCGAACGCCGTGACCATTGTCGATACCCTCGTTGATGCGCTTGGAGTCGTGGAAGACTGCGAATAACTCGACGACCTCGAGGTCCGCTCCGGTCAACTGGGCCAGCTTTCGACCGTTCTCGAGCACGCGTGCCCAATGCGAGACGCCGTGCCGGCCGTTGAGCGGCAGCGGGTACTCCGACAGGATCTCTTTCAGCAACACCTGGGTGATCATGGGGTCCCGAAGAGTGAGCCTAAGTGTAGCACTCTCTGCCCGAGGATATGTACGTTCGATCCTTCAAAGCCTGGCCTGCTAGAGAAGATAGCCGCGATCGCGACCTGAAGCGCTGAGGATGCGATCGAGTTCTCCGAAGTCGAGCCAGACTAGAGCGCAGCGCGAGCAGTTGTCAATGATCACATTGCCGGGCCCGTAGTATGGGTGCGTATCCATCGGTTGGTGGCAGGACGGGCAGGTGATCCGCCGATCGAGTTCCTGCTTGTTCAACGGTTTGGGGGGACGATCCTTCTCAGGGTAGTCGGCGCGCAAATAGCGGACGATGGTGTACAGGTTGTACTGCGGGACGAGGATCCCTCTGCATTTGGGGCACGTCCGCACCCGCACCTCGTCGACCGAGCCCGAGACCAGGTCTTCGCGGCAGACCGGACAGGTCATTTCCGAGGCTTCGCCGA
>CAZGRL010000131.1:0-4249 GCA_964528155.1 uncultured Anaerolineaceae bacterium | reverse complement strand
TCGTACGCCATCCCGATTGGCATCGGGAAAGTGAAAGCTGCCACAGTGCTCGCAGAAGAAGTAGTCGCGCTCGGGAACCAGCTTGAGCGGCGCGCCGCAGTTCTCGCAATTCAAGGATTCGCTCCTTTGGCGGTGAGCGTCAGGCTCACGCGTGACAACAGGATACAGCCCCAGGCCGGAGGGCTGTATCCCCAATTGGTTCCAGGCTCTCCCGACTACGGCTGCGGACGGACGCCTGGCAACGGGGAATCCCGGCGGAGGTTTGTCGGATCCCCGCCGGTCCATGCCGGACAGGCGGTATGTGTTGAACTGCCGACGGCCAATTTCGTATAATGAGACATGCTTGGCGCCCCAATCTCCTCCCTCGATCGATTTGTCAGTCGCATCCGAGTCCCATGGTATGGTTTCGTCACCCTGTTGGGGAGTGTCCTGCTTCTCCTGGCCCTGGCCACAATCTACTTCGATGGGATCCTCGATAACGTGCTTCACGAAGGCGCATGGCGCTACCTGGTGATGGGTCCGGCGATCACAGTCTATATACTGGTCATGTTTCGCCCTGCCTCCCGCTACCAGAGCCGAGCGCTACAGGCTCTCCGACCGGTGGTTCCCCTCGATGACGAGGCCTATATCGAGCTGGTGAGGAGTGCCTCGAGGATTGACGCCTCGGGTGAATTACTGGCGTTCGCCGTTGGCGGCGTGTTCGGTTTTGTGACAAATGCGCCCTGGAGTATTCCTGAGGATTATTCGTGGTTGAGGTTCTACATCCCGTTTGCGAGCACGTTGATGTTCGGACTTCTGGCATGGCTCAGCTACATATCGGTGGCCGGCACGAGACTCTATTCCCAGTTGCATCAACAACCACTTGAGATTGACATCTTCGATCTCAGCCCCTTTGAGCCGATTGGACGTCATGCTCTGTTCACCTCGCTGGCCTTCATCGGCGGCAGTGTGATCAGCGTTCTCATCTTGAATCCTCTGGCGGGGGGGCCGGATGTGGTCAGCCTGATCTTGTACGGAATCCTCGCCATCGTCACATTCCTCGTCTTCTTTCTGAGCATGCGGCCGACGCACACTGTCCTTGCCCGGGCAAAGGCCCAAGAGCTGAAACTGGCCGAACAGAAGATCGCCGACACCTTCAAGGAGCTCAAGAGCACGGAAGGGGAAGGCAAGGCCGTTGATATGGTCTCAACCCGACTCAACCTCTGGCTCCGCTATGAAGACCGGGTAAAGAAGGCCAGGACCTGGCCGTATAACACCCCCATGCTGCGCACGCTGTTCTTTTCGGTCCTCGTCCCCGCGATCGTATCCCTCATCCAGCGAGTCATAACCATCATGCTCGCCAGCTAGCGATAACCGGGGCCGGTCCGGTGGGAGCGGCACAGCGGATCCAGCCGGCCGATCGCAGCTGGCCATGTGATGCCGCCTTGTGTTGCCGTCCGCGGAGATGGAAATCCGCAACGGCTCCACACCCCAGCCACGATTCCTCCACAATCTTCTGTCAGACTGCCTCCGAAATCGAGAACCCTGATTGGAGGTCAGAATGTTCGGTAGAAATGTTTGGAGAATCCTAGCGGGCCTGGTTTTCGTCGCCTTGTTGGTCGGGGCGGTGGGGCTTATCGGATGGACGGCATACAACACAGGTCTCGCCCAGGGTGCGGCTCAGAGCGGCACCCGGTTGGCGCCGGAAGCTGGAGCCCCGGCGACAGGCCCTTCGTACGTCGTGCCCTACGCGTTCGCTCCGTTCGGCTACGGCTTCGGGTTCCTCGGCTGCTTCGCCCCTTTGCTGCTGTTCTTCGCCGTCTTTGCCCTTTTCCGCCTGATTTTCTGGGGCGGGATGTGGGGACACCGGCGCTGGGGTTGGGGTCCGCACGGGCCAGGCAGGTTCCGCGGCTTCCCACCCGACGAAGTTCCGGAGCGCTGGCGGCAAAAGGTTGAAGACTGGCACCGACAGATGCACGAGAAGTCCGACCCCGACGTCTCACAAGGAGAGAAAGCCTAGGGCGGCATCCATGCAGTCACGGCGCGCGATACATCCCTCGGCCGGTCAGGCAGAGGGATGTATCGTCATCCTGTGAGGGTGCATCCGGAATCCTATTGCACTCCGAGGGAAAGATGGGTTGATCCAGGCTTGTTGGGTGCCTCCGCAGTCCAGCAAACCCAAATCAACCCGATCTCCTCCGCAGCGTGAGGTTATCGCCGGGCACACCCATCAGGTGAAAGCGCCTTTGCACTGCGCACGTTGTTGAGGTTGAATAGAGTTGAGGGAACATGCCCAAGGTTCTATTCGTAGACGACGAACCTAAGATCGTCCAGCTCGGTCGCGACTATCTCGAGAAGGCCGGTTTCACCGTAGAGGTTGCCAGAGACGGGAGGCAGGCCCTGGCCGCTATCCGCGCCGCAAGGCCCGATCTGATCGTTCTCGATCTGGGCCTCCCCGATCAGGACGGCCTCGACATCACCCGTCAGGTCCGGAAGGATTCCAACGTGCCGATCATCATGCTCACAGCACGCGGCGAGGAGACGGACAAACTGGTCGGGCTCGAGCTCGGCGCGGACGACTACATGGTGAAACCCTTCAGCCCCAAGGAGCTTGTGGCGCGGGTGCGGGCTGTGCTGAGGCGAGTCGCCTCGGGCAGCGCCGGCAGCAAAGACGTGCTGCGCGCCGGCGACCTGACGCTCGATCTCCCCCGCATGCGCACCGATGTCGCCGGCCGGCCGGTCGAGCTGACCGGGACCGAGTTCCAGCTGCTGGCCGCTCTGGCACGTCAACCGGGCAGGATCCTCACACGCTCGCAGCTCCTGGACGCGGTGCACGGTGTGGCCTTTGAGTCGTACGAACGTGCCATCGACACGCATATCAAGAATCTGCGCCGCAAGATCGAGCCCAATCCGCGCGAACCACGCTATATCCTGACCGTTTACGGCGTGGGCTACAAGCTGGCTGACACGTGAACCGAGATCGTATGCATCACGACCGCTGGCGGATGCGCCATTTCCCGCGACGACGACCGCGCTGGTGGCCGGAGGATCAAGCCTGGCCTCCGATGACCGATCCCGGGCTGCGTGATTGGCGCAATCTGCGCCGCGCATTCTTGCTCAGGCTCGGCCTGATGTTTCTATCGGTGCTATTGATCGGCGGGGTGGCGTGCGGGACGACGTTGTGGTTCCTGGGCGGTGTCACTCTTCCCAGCACCGGCTCTTCGCCGCTTCCACTTGTGCTGATCGCGCTCGGGATCATCGTAGCCGCGGGATTGATCCCGGGGATGCGGGCGGTGGCCCTGCCGCTGCGAGACATGATCGACGCCGCCGGTCGGGTCGAGGCCGGCGATCTCGACGTCCGCGTCGCCGAGCGCGGGCCGCGCGAGCTGCGCGCCCTGGCACGCTCGTTCAACGCCATGGTCAGCCGACTGCGAACCGACGAGGGCCAGCGAGACCGTCTGCTGGCTGACGTGACCCATGAGCTGCGGACGCCGGTCGCCGTGATCCAGGGGAATCTCGAAGCCATGATCGACGGCGTGTATCCGGCCGACGAGAATCATCTCTCGCCCGTGCTGGAGGAAACGCATGTGCTCTCCCGCCTGATCGATGACTTGAGAACTCTTTCGCTGGCCGAGAGCGGCGCGCTTGAGCTTCATCGCGAGCTGACCGACGTGGCGGTTCTGGCGGGAGACGTCGTGGCCGCATTCCGAAGCAACGCCGAGGCAGCCGACGTCAGCCTGGTGGAAGAAGTTAGCGAGGACCTGCCTTTGGTCGACATCGACCCTTTGCGCGTTAGAGAGGTGCTGGCGAACCTGACCTCAAACGCATTGAGGCATACTCCCCCTGGCGGTTCGGT
Source organism: uncultured Anaerolineaceae bacterium (assembly GCA_964528155.1). Lineage (GTDB taxonomy): Bacteria > Chloroflexota > Anaerolineae > Anaerolineales > E44-bin32. The sequence continues at coordinate 414 of CAZGRL010000131.1, read as the reverse complement.
CCGTCTCAAGGCCTCCGTCGATGCAAAAGGACGGACGATGGTCCTGTCGGTTACTGACACAGGCCGCGGGATCTCGGCGGAGGACCTGCCGCATGTGTTCGATCGGTTCACCAAGTCGTCCGACTCGCCGGGCACGGGCCTGGGCCTGGCGATCGCCAAGAACCTGGTGGCGGCGCATGGTGGTCAGATCAAGGCCGAGAGTGTGGTCGGGGAGGGAACGACGGTCAGCATCACGCTGCCAATCGACTCTGGGGATTGATCGTTCCCGCTCCGATCGCTGCTGACGGGCGCGCCTTCGTCCGCGAACTCAAGGCCCTATCCTTTGACAGCATCCTCCAGCCTTCGTCCCCCATCACCCCTTCCCCCTTCCCCAAGGAGCGTGTGAATGAATCTGACGCGCCAAACTAGGAAGAT
>CAZGRL010000130.1:6517-9925 GCA_964528155.1 uncultured Anaerolineaceae bacterium | reverse complement strand
CTCGAGCTCTGCCCTCCACGGAGCTCTCCCCTCGCCATGGAATCCCGGTACAGGCCAGAGCAACCCAGGGCCGCGCGTGAGGGGCAAGAAGGCATTCTGGCGGTTGAGGTTGATGAGAATGGTCAAGAAGAAAACACCAAGCTCCGGCTCGGCCAAGCGCGCGACCAAGAGCACCGCAGCGCGCCCAAAGCTCACCAAGTCACCCGATGAGCTCGTGGCCTTGTTCGACGCCACTATGAAGGGTTTTCCAGACGTTGAACTGCGCAAGGTCTTCGGCTATCCGTGCGGATTTGTGAACGGCAACATGACGATCGGGCTCCACGCCGACGCGTTCTTCGTGCGGCTTGCCCTGCAGGACCAGCAGGTCCTGCTGAAGAAGCCGGGTGGCGGCCATTTGGAGCCGATGCCCGGTCGGCCGATGCGAGATTACGTCATCGTCCCGGTGGCGGTGCGCGAGAAGAAGTCCGAGCTCAAGAAGTGGGTCGAGAAAGCCATCCGTCACAGTCGATCGCTTCCCCCGAAGCAGAAAGCGCGGCGCTAGTCGAACATTACAATGCGGGGCGCAGGATTGTGGCCTTGACATGACGAGCGTGGTCACCGGGGCGTTTGGATACATCGGGCAAAGCATCACCCGGCAGCTCATCCGGAATGGCGAGGATGTGCGGACGGTGACCACCCACGTCGGACGGCCGAACGCCTTCAGCGGATCGGTGGAAGCGCGTCCTTATGACTTCGATCGACCCGAAAGGCTCACCAGCCACCTGACGGGCGCGGAAGTCCTGTACAACACATACTCGATCCGCTTCGAGCACGGCGGGATGACATTCGATGAGGCAGTCCGAAACACACAAACGTTGTTCGAGTGTGCCAGGGCGGCTGGGATCGGCAAGATCGTTCACATCAGCGTGACCGACGCTGCTGAGCGCTCATCCTTGCCCTACTACGCCGGCAAAGCCAGGCAAGAGCGAGCTTTGAAAGAAGTCGGTGTCCCATACGCGATCCTACGTCCGACAGTGGTCTTCGGCCCGGGGGACATACTGGTCAACAACATCGCCTGGCTGATGCGACATTCCCCCTTCTTCCCGATCTTCGGTTCAGGCGCGTACCGGCTTCAGCCCATCTTCGTCGACGACCTGGGTGCGATTGCGATCGAGGCATCAAGAACGCCGACATCGGCAACGGACGACGTCATCGGCCCGGAGGATTTCACGTTCAGGCAGTTCGTCGAACTCATCGCCTCGCTCGTCCGACCCGAGCTGCTGCTGATCGACGTCCCGCCGTGGGTCGGCATCGCTGCCGGCCGGCTGGTCGGCTGGATGGTGGGAGATGTCATTCTGACGCGGGATGAGTTGCGGGGACTGATGGAAGAAATGCTCACGTCCGACGCATTACCGAAAGGGACGACTCGATTCTCCGAGTGGGCAGCCGACAACAAGGATGACCTTGGTCGGCGCTACGCCTCGGAACTGGCCAGGCATTTCTCGTCCAGCGGTCGTCGCTAGCATCGACGGGCAACCGAGGCCTGGTCACATCCGCTCACGGAGAGGCTACTGCTCGACGCTAGAATGCCGTCAGGTAAGGATCTAGTGAGAGAGCACGAGGCGAGGCCAAATGAGCTCTCGAGTTTCGAGTATCTTGCAGATTGCAGCCATTGTCCTGATCCCACTGGGATGCTTTGGCTGCGTCCAGCAGACCACCTCCAGCGCGCCACTAGAGGACGGCGGACTGGCCTCCGCCTCGACCCAGTTGGCGGCACAGGCGACCCGGATCGCCGCGCTGGAGACGGCCAATTCTGTGCTGATCACCGAGGTAGCCAGGCAGGAAGCTTTCATGACCTATCTTGCTACCCGCGGTCCAGCCAGGGTAGCCACGCCGCGGCAAGCAGTCGCAACGGCTGCCGGCCAGGTCGAAGGCGGCTTTGTCCATTGAGGGAGGCAGGTGCTGCATCGGAGGCGTAGCAGGAGAGGTTCTCACCATCGGCGTCGAGTTCAACGCAGAGAGCCCCTACGCCGAAGTGATGGAGATGCGAGTCGTCACAGGCCTGGGTGCTCTGCCCCGGGGTTCGATCAATCAAGCGGAATGGGAAACGTTCATGACGACAAAGCAATTCTCAGTCACCCCTCCCATGAACTGGACGGGCTTCTATGTCGCTGTCCAATTCCGTGACCGCCTCGGCAACCTGTCGCGGATCTTCCAGGCCGACATCTCCGTAGAAGGCATGCCGCCCGCACCGACGATCACCCCCTCACCCTTGGCGACGGCCTCAGACTGACCAGCCGCCGGTCTCCTTATGGCTATGCGCAAGCAGAGATGACGCCTCTTACCACCGACGAAGCAGGATGGGCCCGTCCGTTTTAGGCCCATCCTGCTTCGGTCCGACCGGTTATTCAGAGGGCTAGCTGGCGGTTGGCATTGTCTCCGCCGGTTCCAGCGGCACCACCACGAGCAGAATCAGGTAGGCGATGACGCCTGGCCCGCCCAGCAACGTACCGAACACAAACAGCAGCCGGACCACGGTAGGGTCAATATCGAAGTAGTCCCCCAGGCCCCCACAGACGCCTCCGATCATGCGGTCGAGGCGGGACCGGTATAAGCGCTTGCTCTGCGTTGTCATTTCGAAGTCTCCTCTCGTACTGCGTTTCCCACATTCTTATACGGACTCCGGCCCAAATCGTCGCGCCGGGCTGACATTGGGCGGACACATGCGCCAGGGTGCCTGCCTATTCTCCAGAACCGCCATGTCCCACCAATGCCGCGAAGCCGCGTGCTCAAAGCCTCAAGCTACAAGCGACAAGCCGCCAGACGCAGGACGCAAGACCGGAAAATCCTGGCTGTGAGGCCCCCCTGTGCTGATAGCGGATAGCGGATGGCTGATTGCTGAAAAAGGTGAGAGCTGGACGCTGAGCGCTGCCCTCGATGCCCCTGCCGGGTGGTTGACATCAGGCAGTTTCCGGCGTAGGATATGACATGTAATCACAGGATGACAGGATCAGAAGCGGACAAGGTGACATTGTATCAGGCTTGCGGAGGTGAAGATCCTTGCCTGGGAAACTGAGCAAGAAGGTCGACCGGGATAGCCCCATCCCCTACTACGCCCAGCTCAAGGACGGGCTCCGGGCCGAAATTGAGTCCGGGAACTGGCGTCCGGGGGATCTGCTGCCCGGTGAACCGGAGCTGTGCCGCGAGTTCGATGTCAGCCGGACCGTCGTCCGCCAGGCGCTCAAGGAGCTGACGTACGAGGGCCTGATCATTCGCCGGAAGGGCAAAGGCACCTTTGTCGCCTCCCCGAAGTTCACCGAGAGCCACATTCAGGAGCTCTCAGGGTTCTTCAAAGACATGCTGGACCTCGGCCATACGCCCTTCAGCCAGGTCCTGCGTCAGGAGATCATCCCGGCCGATTCGGTCGTG
>CAZGRL010000130.1:0-6507 GCA_964528155.1 uncultured Anaerolineaceae bacterium | reverse complement strand
GTGGCCGAACGCCTGGCGCTGCAGACGGGGGCGCCGGTGGTGCAGATCGATCGGCTGCGGTTCGTGGAGGATGACCCACTCGTCCTGGTGACCACCTACCTACCCTACCAGCTTTGTCCTCAGTTGGTCGAGGCAGACCTGACGCACCGATCGCTCTATGAGTTTCTAGAGACTGTTTGCGGTCTGACATTGGCCCGCGGACGGCGCACGATTGAAGCGGTCGCCGCAGACGACTATCAGGCCGGGCTGCTTCGCATCGAACCCGGGGCGCCGCTGATTCTGCTCGACAGCGTCAGCTATCTTGAAGACGGCACGCCGATCGAGTACTACAAGGCACTTCACCGCGCGGATAGATCCCGCTTCGAGGTCGAACTGATCCGCTCGCCGGAGCAGGGCGGCCAGGCGCATGCGCTGCCCCGTGGTAGCGGATTTGTGGTCGCATCAGGGCAGAAGGAAGGCGGCTGAAGCTGTGATCAACGAGAGCCGTGTGAAGCAGATGGTCCGGCGGGTCGTCCATCGCACCCTGGGCCTGCCACAGAGTGGGTCGAAGGGCGCCTCTCGCCCGATCGTCACCGAGTCGGACATCCAGGCTGTCCCTCCAGGGGGCGATTTCCCGGTTCCACCTGGAGCGCTGATCACGCCTCTCGCCCGGCAGGTGGCGATGGACCGCCGAGTCGTTCTTTCGCCCTCCCCTACCGCAACCTCGGCTCAACATCCGGGCGTGTGGGAGGGCCCTTCCAATCCCGGCAGCGGCCAGATGATCGCTCTCGGCGCCGATCACGCCGGCTACACCCTCAAACAAGAGCTTTCTCGCTACCTCGTAGAACTGGGCTTCAAAGTTCAGGATTGCGGAACAGGCAGCGCAGAGTCGGTCGACTATCCGGACTACGCCGTGGCCGTGGCCCAACTTGTCGCCAGCGGCCGGGCGTGGCGAGGCATCATGGTCGACGGCGCCGGAATCGGCTCGTGTATGGTCGCCAACAAGATCCCCGGAGTCCGAGCTGCGATGTGCTATGACCAGGCGACGGCGGTCAACAGCCGCGAGCACAATGACGCCAACGTGCTGACTCTGGGCGCCGGCCTGATCGGCCCGGCTCTGGCGCGACAAATTGTGCATGCATGGTTGCAGACGAATTTCGGCGGCGGCCGCCACGCCCGCCGTGTGAACAAGATCGTCGACGTCGACCGTCGCTATCGTAAGACCGGCTGACCGGTCGTAGGCAAATCATTTTCGGCACGCCGCCCAGGTCAGGGACGCGGCGGTGTCGTGGGAAGCGGAATGAAGAATCTGGACGACCGTACGCTCGAACGCATCATCGAACAAATCACGTCCAACGTGTTGATCCTGCTCCGTGAGGAAGACGAGCGGGTTCAAGCCGGGGCCGAGGCGACATCGGCTGAGTCGTTGTCGGCCCACAACTACGTGGAGCGCGTCGGCCCGGTGGTGAGCGCCGGAGCGGATCGAATCGCCAGCACCCTGGGGATCGCTCCGACCGATGGGCGCATGGCGCACATGATCGACCACACATTGCTCAAGCCCGATGCCTCCCACGACGAAATTGCCCAACTGTGCTACGAAGCCCGCAAGTACAAGTTCGCCTCGGTCTGCGTCAATCCGACAAACGTCAAGCTGTGCGCCGAACTGCTGAAGGACAGCGGCGTCCCGGTATGCACCGTGGTCGGTTTCCCGCTTGGCGCCACTCCAACCGATGTGAAGGCCTTCGAGACTCAACAAGCCATTCGCGAGGGTGCCGCTGAAGTAGACATGGTGATCAACATCGGCGCACTCAAGTCGCGCGATTACGAGGGCGTCGAGCGAGATATCGCCTCCGTCGCACGGGCCTGTCACGCAGGCAGCGCGATCCTGAAAGTAATTATCGAGGCCGCACTGCTGGCCGACGAGGAGAAAGTCGTCGCCTGCCAGTTGGCCAAAGTCGCCGGCGCGGACTTCGTCAAGACTTCCACGGGATTTGGGCCGGGAGGCGCTACCGCTGAGGACGTGGCGTTGATGAGAAGGGTCGTCGGCCCATCGCTTGGCGTGAAGGCGGCCGGCGGGATCCGATCGTACGCCGACGCCCAGAAGATGATCGCCGCCGGGGCAAGCCGAATCGGAGCCAGCGCCAGCGTCAAGATCATGCAGGAAGCCGGCGGCTGAAGCCAGAGGAGCAAAGAGGATGACCGTTGCACTTCGGACGTACGTATTTCTGGACAGCCTGCAGCTACAGCATTCAGGCTTTCTGGGGACCATCGCCCAGGGGTTTTTGCCTCTGCCGAATGACACCTCGTTGTGGGTGGAGATCTCGCCCGGGATCGAGATCAATCGCATCACGGATATCGCACTTAAATCAACCAAGGTACGCCCGGGCATGCAGATCGTTGAGCGATTATTCGGTTTGCTCGAGGTTCACCACGAAGATCAAGCAGAAGTGAGGGCGGCCGGTGCGGCCATCCTGGACGCGCTCGGGCTGGAAGAGACCGATCGGATCAAGCCCAAGGTGGTTTCGAGCCAGATCATCCGCTACATCGATCCTCACCAGGTTCAGCTCATCAATCGAATGCGTCATGGCCATATGCTGCTGGCCGGGCAGACCCTGTACGTGCTCGAAGTCGAGCCAGCCGGGTACGCCGCGCTGGCGGCGAACGAGGCCGAGAAGGCCGCCAACATCAACATCCTAGAAGTCCGGGCTTTCGGAAGCTTCGGACGAGTCTATCTGGGGGGTGAAGAACGTGACATCATGGCCGGATACGGCGCGGCCGTAGGAGCGATTGAAGGCATGACCGGGCGCGAGGTTGAAACCGGCCGCCGGGATTGAACGGACCGACTGCGGTCAACCCTGTGTGAGGCGCGGAGACTGTCTATCGTCTCACAACCCAGATCGATGGAGCACCGGATCAATGCGACGATCCGAACACTCGTCCCAGGAGGAAGACGTGGCTGAAGAGTATGGAATGGTAGAAGCCCTTGGAATGATCGAGACCAAGAGCTACCCGGCGATGGTTGAAGCCGCGGATGCGATGGTCAAGGCAGCCAGGGTGGAGCTGGTCACCTACGAGAAGACCGGGGGCGGCTACGTCACGGCCATCGTCCGTGGCGACGTTGCCGCGGTCAAGGCGGCGGTGGAAGCTGGTGCGCGCGGCGCCGAAAAGGTCGGCGAAGTCGTTGCGATCCATGTGATCCCGCGCCCGCACGCCAATGTCGACCGCACGTTGCCGTTGGGCCGCCAACGGAGCGAAACCGGCCAGCCCGCCTGATCGTCTAGCACGCGGTCCATCCCCGGATTCGAGGGGATGAGGCAACTGAGGCGGCGCGCCGGCCGAGCGGATGCTCCGTCAGGTCCGGGGTTCGGCGCACCCGGCTGGTCTTCCGGCTGCACCCCGGCCGGCGCGCCCCTCTAGGGAGTCGACGATGCTACTTGGAAAAGTGGTCGGTACCCTGGTGTCGACGCGCAAGGAGCCGTCCATGGACGGTTTGAAGTTCCTGGTTCTCAAGCAACTCGACATTGAGGGCCAGGAGACGGGCGGCTACCGCGTGGCGGCGGACGCCGTAGGCGCCGGTCTGGGTGAGATCGTCCTGTATGCGACCGGCAGCGCCGCCCGCCAGACGAAAGTCACCGACAGGCGACCCTGCGACGGCGTGATCATGGCCATCGTCGACGTGCTCGAGGTCGATGGTGAGGTCAAATACGACAAAGCTGAGGCCGGCTGATGATCGAGGAAGCGAGAATCGAGGCGATTATCGAGCAGGTGATGTCGGAGCTGCGTCAGGGCGAGCGCGTGCGCCAGGGTCCTCTGCCGGAGCCGGCCGCGAGTTCTCAGGCTCCCGCCCCCCTCCCAGCGTTGCGCCACGCGGACAACCTGTTCCCCGATGTGGACAGCGCCGTCGAAGCGGCGCGCCAAGCCTTCGGGCGCCTTCACGATCTTCCCCTGGCAATTCGCGAGGACATGATCACCCATATCCGGCGGATCATGCGCGAGAACGCCCAGCTCCTGGCGCGCGAAGCCTGGCAGGAAACCGGGATGGGGCGGTATGAAGACAAGATCCAGAAGAACCTGCTCAATGCCAACAAGGCACCCGGGACGGAAATGTTAACTCCTTCGGCCTGGAGCGGCGATGGCGGGTTGACGATCGTCGAACATGCGCCCTACGGCATCATCGGCGCGATCATCCCCAGCACCAATCCCACTTCGTCGGTCATCTGCAACTCCATTTCGATGGTCGCTGCCGGTAACGCCGTCGTCTTCAACGCCCACCCCGGTGCGCGCAGATGCTCCAACCTGGCCATCCAGCTCGTGGACGAAGCCATCGTCGAGGCCGGGGGACCTGCCAATCTCGTGGTGGGGGTGAGCGATCCGACGATCGAGAGCGCTCAGGCAGTGATGCATCATGCCGACGTGGGCCTGTTAACCGTCACCGGCGGGATCGGCGTGGTGCGCGAGGCCATGAAGAGCGGAAAACGGGCCATCTGCGCCGGTCCGGGAAACCCTCCGGTCGTCGTCGACGAGACGGCCGAGTTGGATCAGGCTGGACGCGACATCGTCCTCGGCGGCTCATTCGACAACAACATCGTCTGCACGGATGAGAAAGAGATCTTCGCCGTCGACGGAATCGCCGACGAACTCAAGCGAGCGATGTGCCGGCACGGCGCGTATGAGATCGACCGGGCGCAACTCGATCAACTCATGCGCTCGATCTTCACGGAGATCCCCCCACCCGGCCGGCACGGAACGATGAACAAGGATTTCATCGGCAAGAATGCCTCCGTGCTATTGAACGAGATCGGGATCCAGGTCGGAGATGAGATCCGCTTGGTCCTGGTGGATGTGCCGCAGGATCATCCGCTGATCTTCTCGGAACAGATGATGCCCATCATGCCGCTTGCGCGCGTTCGCAATGCAGACGAAGGGATCGACCTGGCCAAGAAGGCCGAGCATGGCTTTCGCCACACGGCCGTCATGTACTCGAAGAACCTGGACAACTTAAGCCGCATGGCGCGGGTGATGGACTGCAGCATCTTCGTCAAGAACGGACCTTCGCTCGCCGGCCTGGGCTACGGCGGCGAAGGGTTCTGCGCATACACGATCGCCAGCCCGACCGGAGAAGGAATCACCAACCCTCTCAGCTTCAGCCGCATCCGACGCTGCACGCTGAAGGATTCGTTCCGGATCGTATAGGTCGAACGCCATGCGATCCGACACAGGCCCTGAAAACCGATGATTGAGCCGGCACTCGCACTGGTTGAGTTCAGCAGCATCGCCGCCGGGATTCAGGCGGCGGACGCCATGGTCAAGCGTGCCCCGATTGACGTGATCAAATCGGGCACGGTGCAGCCGGGCAAGTTTCTGGTGCTGATCGGAGGCCGGGTTGCCGACGTCGAGGAATCACTTGCCGCAGGCCGCCTCGTCGGCGGGACGTCGGTGGTGGATTTCGTCTACCTGCCTCAAGTGCATGCCGAGGTTGTCGATGCCCTCGGCGGCAGCCGAATCCCCGAGACCGTCGATTCGCTGGGCGTTATCGAAACAACCACCGTCGCCGCCGCCATCCACGCCGCCGATGCCGGCGTGAAAGGCGCCATGGTCCACCTGGTCGAGGTCCGTCTGGCCGACGGATTGGGCGGCAAGGGGATCGTCCTATTCTCGGGGCTCGTCCCGGATGTGGAAGCCGCGGTCGACATCGGGGTTGGCGTGCTCGAGACCCCAACGCTGCTTGTACGTCAGGTCGTGATCCCACAGCTTCATGCCGAGATGTGGGACAACGTGGCGGCGACGACGTACTTCGCCGGCCGGGTGTTGGGGCAGCTATGAAATTCGCCCGAGTGATTGGGACGGTGGTCTCCACACGCAAGGTGGAGGGTCTGGAGGGTGTCAAGTTCCTCGTCGTCCAGGGATTGGACAAGGAACGCCGACCGACGGGAAGGGCTGAGATCGCGGCCGACGCCACGGCCCAGGCCGGCCCCGGCGAGCTGGTGTTCATGGTCGCCAGCCGAGAGGGCGCTCAGGCGCTGCGCGAAGTGTTTGTGCCGGTCGATCTGGCGATCACCGGGATCATCGACGAGGTCGAGGTTGAAAGTGGGCCCCGCCTGAATCAGCCGACCGCCAAGTGGATCACTCCCACCGAGAAGGACGGCTGATCGTGTACATCGGGAAGGTGATCGGGACCGTGGTGGCCACGGTGAAGATCAGTCACCTTGAGTCGCGAAAGTTGCTGCTCGTCGAGCAGGTCGACCTGGAAGGCAACGTCACCGGTTACTACGACATCGCCGTCGATGTGGTCAACTCCGGCCCAGGGGATACGGTGATGGTGATCGATGAGGGAAACGGGGCGCGGCAGATATTGGGGATTGATCCGGGAGCGGTTCGAGCCGTGATCGTGGGCGTGGTGGACGAGGTGGCGCTCGGAGGGTGAGGGGCGCGGCGGGTCTTGCGTTACCCCATCCCCCTGCCCCCTTCCCCAAGAGCGTGTGAATGAATCTGACGCGCCAAACTAGGAAGATATGCCGGGGATGCGAT
>CAZGRL010000129.1:0-10076 GCA_964528155.1 uncultured Anaerolineaceae bacterium | reverse complement strand
TGCACCTCGTATCTCCCCACCGGCCGTATGTCTTTGGTCCCGAGGGTCAGGCGACGACAGAATCTGGACCATTTTCCTTGGAAGACATCTCGCCGACCGAAGATCGGGTCCAGGAATTCCAGAAGTATCGCGATCAAATGTTGTTCATCAACACCAAGATCCTGGAAGCGGTCGACACCATCCTGGCCAAATCCGATCCGGACCCCATCATCGTGATCCAATCCGACACGGGGCCCGCCTTCGGTTTCGACTGGGCCCATCCCGATCCGACCAACCTCGAGTTGAAGGCCTCCATCTTCAACGCCTACCACCTGCCCGCACCATGCGCATCCGGTCTGTATCCGCAGATCTCGCCCGTGAACACGTTTCGAGTGATCTTCAATTGCGTCTTTGGCGGTAGCTATCCGATGCTGGAGGATTACACGTTGTATACGGACCATCACGCGCAGGATGGCTACGAATACGCGCGGATCAATCGGGACGGGTTCATCCTGGGGCAGCCGTTTAGGTGACGGGGGACGGGGGACGGGAGACAGAGGACGGGAGACAGAGGTCAGGCTCCCGGAGTCTCCAAGGCTCCGGGAGCCTTTTCAATGCCTCGACCTGGACACTCGCGGCTGCAAGAGCAAGCACGACAGGGAATCTCGCGTATGGAGTCCAGGAGCTCTGCTCCTGGGCACGGGCGAAGCCCGTGGATGAGGTGGCAACTCGGGAGGACGGCGGTTCCAAGGTTCGGAAGCTCCGCTTCCGAGCGCAAGCAGAGCTTGCGCAATCGAAAAAGGCAAGAGAAACGCAGGCTGAAGCCTGCGGCTACAAGAACTTCTTGGGATAGGACAATGACGGAGGAGAAAAGACCGGAGACCGGTCGTAGCCAGGCTCCGGGAGCCCTAGTCGCTTACCCGGCGCCGACCGCCAGGGGCTCCGGCTCGAACACATACCCCGAGCCGCGCACGGTCAGGATGTGCACCGGACGCGATGGGTTCGGCTCGAGCTTGGCGCGCAATCGGTAGATGCACTGCTTCAGCAGGCGACTCTCACCGATGTATTCCGCGCCCCAGGCGAATCTCAAGATGGCGTCTGAGCTGAGTACTTTTCCAGAGTTCTTGATCAGATACTTGAGGACTTCGAATTCCTTGGGGGTGAGCTGGATCGCCTGGCCGTTCATGAAAACCAACCGGCGGCCGGGATCGGTCAGCATAAGCACATCGCCGGACGACTTCAAAACCGGCGGCAGAGAACCGGTCGCACGGCGGCGCAAACCCGCCGCCAACCGGGTGACGAGCTCCTGGTACGCGTACGGCTTAATAATGTAGTCATCCCCGCCCATGCGCAGGCCGCGAACCACGTCTTCCGTCTCGTCCCTGGCTGTGACAAAGATGATCACAGCTTCGGTCATTTCGCGCAGCCGGCGACAGACTTCGAAACCGTCCATCCCCGGGAGCATGATGTCCAGGATGATCGCGTCCGGGTGCTCCTTATAGGCTAGCTTGAGGGCCTGCTCACCGGCCACTGCCGTGAGCACGTCGAAACCGTCCCGCTGCAGGCTCATCGCCAACAGATCCAGGATGCGGGTATCGTCATCCACTACAAGGACCAGCGTCTTGCCTGGCATCCAAACTCCTTCGTATCGCAGCTTTCCGTTCAATCCCCCTCCGGTCGAATCAGCACCAAAACCTCGAGAAAGCGACCCTCAGGTTACCGTCACTGGTGCGCCTCGACGAGTATCAGGTTCCACATTCGGGAGCATCCGGCACGCGCCCCCTCGGCCGACGTGCCTCGGGCCCAGACCCTCCTGGATGGTACTGGAGTACTAGGGACAAAAAAAGTCTAACACACTGGTAACCGGGGTGTCAACGCGCGTATCGGTCAGGACATATGAGACGGACATGCCGCCTGGAGCATCCGTTGGTGGCGCTGAGCAAGATACTCCGCCGATGTCTTGAGAGCAACTGAGTAGTGGGGCCGGACATGGTTGTAGGTATACTCTCACTGCTGCATCGCCTAGTTCAGGCTCTTGAAATCCAGTTCCCCCCATTTGGCGGTCGCGGTACTCTTCAGTGTGGGTCCGCTGAGCTCGCTCCACATGCCTGTTCAGCTTTGGGGATCGCGGCGGCAGCACGAACAGCTTGATTCCCTTCTCCTGGCAGGCCTTCTCAGACTCTGCCTGGAATTCGCTGCCCCCGTTCACCTGGATTGTTTTCATGGGATAGGGTGAGCGGGCCACCAAGCTTTCCAGAAAGGACCGCGCGTTGCCGGGCGTTGCCCTTCGGTAGACTTCAATCACGTCCCACCGGCTCACAACATCACGGCCGGGGAGCTGCTTGATGACCACGTTTGGCAGTGGGCATACATCCAAGGTGTCGACCAGCACCAGATCATCAGGGCGCTGTCCCACGTACTCCCTTGGTTCCGTGTGGCATAGGGACGCTTGAATGGGCGTCTGCAGGTCTGAGCCGCTGCAGGATCCTGCCCACCTTCGAGGCGGACATCCGCTAGCCATCTTGCTTTGTTCGCATCGCGAGTCTGTGCTTGTCCCGCCCGTACGGTTCGCGCTAGCTTTGGACCGCCTCAGCCAATTACGGTGGCCACTGCGGCCGTCGGTAGTTCTTCGGTCGTCAGCTCCGCTCTTCCAGGCCTGGCGGCCCTTGCGTCTTCAGCCGTCGCTCCCAACGATATGGCGTCTCCCGAGAGAGGGTCAGAACCTCGGCAGCTTGCTGGCTGTTGAGCCCCTATCCCACCAGGGTCCGCAAAGCCTTCAGCCATCGCAGGCGTTCGGCCGCCCTGGCTGACAACCCCATCGAACCGTGGTATGTCACATAGAAAACGATCGGGGGTAGGACAACCATTGCATCGGGGCCCTCTCCTTGGTTGGTGTCGCTGCCCCAAGGATGACCCCGATGCACTTCCTCCGCCAGGCCCTGCTATCTCACATGTATCTGGACTTCTACACGCGCCAGCACCTCGGCAGCCCGTCGAGATGGGGCCGAACTTGGGTCGAGGGCTTGCTTGTACCTGACGGGATCAGGGCGATGGAGTCGGGGTGGGCTCCTCCGTCGGTTCCCCGGTCTCCAAGGGGGTGGAGGTCGCCTCCGGCGTCTCTTCCGAGACCGGTAGAGTGGGCGTCGGGGTCGGCGTCTGGGGGCCGGCCTCGACAACCGGACAGCCGATGGCCTGGACGATGATCCCGTTCTCCGCTGGGCGAAGCTGACCAGTATCAGCCTCTAGGAGGGAAGCATTCAATCCCACGGTGTGCCTTGTGCACGTTGGAGAATCGGACGTCAACTCTAGATCCAGGTCGATTGCCGTCGAAGCCCTCAAAAGCCAGGGGCCGGGATCTCCGATGCCGCATGCAAATCCCTGAGGGCAGATCAGTTCGAGACTGAGGAGCGACTCGGCGTCGGTCTCGATCGTCTCGGCCGGCGAGGCGAGGTCGAAGACCGTCACAACTTCGGGGCCGTATGGGCCATCGGTGTGATCAAGGTAGTTGTCGATCCAGATCCGGACCACAGTGCGGTGGGTCGCCGACGGCTCAGGGGAAAATGGAATCTCGTAGAAGTAGCAGTAGTATTCACCCGGGTCCAGCGCGGGCTTGTCGCTCACATCAAGCGTCGACTCGGCAAGGTCCGATGGTTCGTCGTCGCCCACGATTGCTTGCACAACGACATCGACCGCCAGCCCCTGGGTGATCCCGTCGCCCGTGTTCGTCAGGCAGATCACACCCTGTGCGCGGTATTCGTCCTCGTGCTCCGTCTCGAAGCGTTGCGGCACAAGCCCGACATGGATAGTTTCTTTGGATCCCGGCTCCATCACCAACTCGGGAGGATCCGCGGTAACGGCCAAGGCCCAGTCAAAGATCGTGCGGTGCGTGTGTGTGGCATACGCCATCACCTCAGCGTTCAGGGCAGTTGCGACCACCGAAGGCTCGAACGGACAGCCATCGCTATTCGCCGCCTCGTATAGATCCTTGACGGGCTCAAAGGAGTGTGAATCGACTGCCTGCCCGAACATCTCCAGGACCTCGGTGGTCGTGTATCGATACTCCAACTGCTGACTGCCCGCATTCAGGAGCGCCGCCGCGGCCTGGCGCATGAGCGCATTGTCCCCGCCTCCCCGCAGCTTCAGCGTCTCCATCAGCGTCAGATCCTCACCCATCGAGGTCTGGAAGGCTACGCTGAAGAACTGGTTCGGGCCATTTCGGGCCGGCCAGTACTTGAGATGATGGTCTTGCTTCCAGAAGCCGGGCGTACAGCCATGATGATGACGTTCCTTTATATGGATCTCCCCCACCACGCCCAACGCCTTTGCCCATAACGCGTTCCCCAACGGCAGGCTGGCAGTGGATACGACAGCCACAGCCAGCAGGATGACTGCCGGGATCGATCGCACTGCAGGCGACCGCATGTCCAATCTCACAGCACCCCCTGAAACAGTCTCCGGACGCCAATTGAAAGCCATCCGATCTTCGGGATGACGACGACCACCTTGCCCTGTATCTGTTCTCCAATCAGCGGTGGATCAGCCACGTTATTGGCGTCGCCCTGGGTCACGAAGAATACCTGCCCTTCACTGTGTTCGATGTCCACGACGCGGTGGATGATGAACTCCCCGCTCCGACTGAAACGCACGATGTCCCCGACGCGCACCTCTTCTGCGGAAACATCGCGCGTGATCACAATATCGCCCACCGCGAGGGCTGGAGTCATGCTGTGACCACTGATCAGGGTCGGTCGGACCCCAAAGAGACCCGTATTGAACCAGACCAGACCCGCCGCCACGATCGCCACTAATACCCAGCCGGTCGATGAATCGCTTGTGCCGGCGGATGCCCCGCTTTTCGATGCCTCCGGTGGAAAGACCTGGTTCCGGATCACGATCAGGCCGAACGCCGGAGCGAGCGTCCCGACGAAAGCAGTCACGGTCCACTGCGTCTGGGGCAAGGCCGGCGAAAGCCACTCGAATGCCCGCAGGACACCGACGTAGCCGATTGACGCAACCGGTCCGGCCAGCATGGCCAGGAGTGAGGCCAGCAGATTCTCGGAGAGCCCAGGCAGGAAGGTCTCACCATAGAATCGGAACAGGGATACCGGGTCAACCACAGAGATGTACTTCCCAAGGGGGATCGAAAAGCATGTGAAGATCAGGGCCGGCGTCACGACCGCCAGCAATCGGCTTCCCCGGTTGAAGACCATCACCAGGTACGCCCGGCTCATCTCTATGGCCACGACCATCGAACTGATATAAAGGAAGTTCCCGATGATTGCGAGGAGAGTATGACTGTAAGGCGAGTTGCCGAAACCGAAGAGAAGTCCGGAAATGGCGGACACCGCCACCTGGAACAGGCCAATCATGATCGAGAGCAGGAGTACGGCCCTCGACGGGTAGGGGCGCCGCCGGAGTCCGAAGCGCCAACAATAGAAGGCCAGGATCGCCAGCCAGGTCCAGACGAGCGGCTGCGCCAGATAAGTGTTCCAACCTCCAGGGAGCACCTGAGGCAGTCTCACGTTCACAAGGAAGTAGATCGCCGCGATTGCCACCAGCAGAATCAGCCACAGGCGATTCTTGGCGGAGGAGGATGGGACGATCGGCGTGGTCTTGCTGAGTCGCGGCCCGCCGATCCCTTTCTTGTCACTTTCGAAAAACGCCCGCCTCATGTCCATTGTGGTCGACCCTACATCCAACCTCTCGACATTGCGACAAGCAGCGCGACATCCGCTCGATTCCTCCCCTGAACATCACTCAGGCCGAGCCTTCACGTCGGGAAGCTCGTCTCCCTACCGGCAACCGCTCTTCGATTTCGTCACCTCGGTGAGCGTCTGGTCGATGACGAACAGGTAGGAGTTGCTTTGCCCGGCCCATTGTTCGACATGCACGGTGAACGATGTCACCGCTTTCGCTCCCGGCTTGAGGACTGCGCAAGGCGTGCCGCCGACCTCCAGGACAGTCAGTTCCGACGGAGCGTGAATCGACGGCGACTTGCGCCTTAGCGAGTCGCAACCGCTGTTCTTGAACTCCATCCAGAAGCGACACGTGTAGCTCGGATATCCGTTGGTCACGGTCACCACGACCTTCCTGGAATCCGCCACGCTTGCCGTACAGGTGGCGACCCGTTTGTCGTATCCCGGGTCGGTCCCATCGTCCTGTGGATCAAGCCGGGCATCGTTCACAAGACCATCATCATTGGTGAAGGCCCTGGTATACCTGACTTCAGGTTTGCTCTTGCAGCCTCCCCACCAGACTCCGTGCGCTTCGCTCCAGGCGGAGTCGAAGAGCCCCAGACCTGCCACACCGGCGACCAACAGGCCAGCCGCCGGGATCAGAGCCCGCAGACGCAAGAGCTGCGAACCGGGCGTTGCCCTCCGAGATCGGGGCTGCGAAGCATGTCCCATCGCAAGTCTGTCCCTCAGCCGGCGGATCCGCCGTTTCGAGACCTGATCACTCTGGTGGCTCTCAGCCACCTGTCCCTGTGGGAGTGACGGTCGCATGCCTTGGATGCGGGCTTCTCTCTCCTGGCCGGGCAGTCCCCCTGGGGCAGAGTCTTTGTCTCTGCCTCCGCCCCAGGGGCTTCCCGATGTGTAGCCTTCCCACGGCTACGGAGCTGCTACGATACATGCCTCGAATGTCGCCGGCTCGTTCCATTGGGCCATACACTCGATGACATCGAACTCGTAGGTCGCGTCCTGGCTCGCCGGCTGCTCGACGTGGACGACCAGGCTGCTGGCCATCTCGTCTCCGGGATCAAGTTGTGAGCCGATCCCGTCCACATACTTGACTGTCAGCTGGTCGCACTTGAGGGTCTTCGTCTGGCTCCCGATCACGCTGCAATTGGTTAGGTTGCCGGTCACCGGGACGATGGCTGTCCCGCGCATGAACACGGGGATCGATCCATCGTTGACGAAGTGCACCTCACAGTCGACGGCGTAACTCGGGTAGGCATTGTCTATGGTGATGTGCAAGATCTGGTCGTCCTGGGGATCGATCAGCGCCGTTGTCTTGCCGACGTCTTTCCCCTCGAACTCGCCCGGCGTCCCGCCACCGGGCCAAGGGTGAAACTCGGCACAATTGGCCAAGATCCATTTGGCATCCACCCTGCCGGTCTCGACGACTCCGTTGATACTGAGCGTCTTGGACCACAGTCCGTATCCAATGCCTACGCTCGCCAGTGACAGCATGAGAACCGCAGCCAACGCGCTGATGCGTAGCGACACATGCTCACGTCGTGATGGAGGTTTGGCCACAACTCCACTCACATGAGGTCTCTCCCGCCTCGAGGACGGCCGCGTCACTTCCACGTCCGGGGGCCTCTACGGCCCCTGACCCTCGGTTTGCAGAGAGGCGGCTCGTAGCTATCCGACCAAGGCGGTGGTTCACCATCGGTCGTTCGAGCTTTCAACCCCTCCCGCGACTAGTAGCCGACCAGATTTGCTCCAAACGCCGCCCCTGAGTAGCCGTCATGCGCCGGGTCGGAGAAGCTGAAGTCGTCGAACAGGTTGAAGTCCCCTATCACGATGACTCCTCCGGGCCCCAGAGACCGATCGATGGCCATCCAGGTTGCTCCAGGTATCTCGCTACCCGGGCAGGCACCTGCATCCACTCTGGCCAAGCTGACCGCAGCCCCCGAGAGCGACAGACTGGAAGTGGCTGATGGGTCGAGTCGGGCCGTGCCGTCGCTCAACAGCGGAGGCGTGGTCACCTGGTCGGCGGTGATGTTGGACATCGGCAGGCATGCGTCGTTGTCGCTGGTCGCAAGGTCGGCGTTCTGAGCAATCCCGACGCCGAGGTTGCTCAGGAGGTTGTTCACGGTGTTAATCCCGAACAACCCGCTGTGGTCGCCCGTTACGACAACCCGCCCGCCGTCGCCCAGGTAGCTCGTCAATGCCGCCACTTGCGCAGCACTGAAGAAGTTGCCACCGCCGTCTCCCTGGTATCCAGGTCCGAGGATCAGGACGAGCTTGTACACGCCCAGATCTGCCGGCCAGGCGGCTGTGTAGTCGACTTCGTACCCCAGCCCCTCCATGACGGACTTGAGTTGGTTGTAGCTGTTAAATCCGCCATTGCCGTAGTAGAACAGGACCTTGCCGCAGCCTTCGTTCCACTGGTTGAGCTGGACCTCGACGTTGTATTCCAGATCCTGTTGACCCTGAAGGGCGGTTTGCAGGACATGCTGATCGATATTCATCAGCGCTTCATCACCGGGGTCAATCTGCTGACAGGTCTTGATGTCAGTGATCTGAAGCTCGAGGTCGGGCGCCTGGTCGGCGGTCAGATCCAACTCCGTGATCGCGCCCGGCATGACCTGCTCCCCGTTCACCTTGATGCTCGCCACTTTCACGGGGATCTTGCCCGTATTCTGAACCGTGAACCAGGCGGTGCAGTGATAGCTCGGGTAGCCGTTGATCAACTGGACGAGGCCGGCGTCGCTTGCCGTCAGGCTGGCCTGGCACAGGCCGACATCCTTGTCATAGTGCAGTTTCGGATCAGGCCCGGTCTCGGCCGGGTCACAGCTGCCGCCTTCCCTCACGGAGATTGCGCAGTCACCCGTGTCCATTGAGTCCAGGTCAGCATCGTTGAACTCGTTGTCGTCATCGGTAAACGGATCGGGCGCGAAGGCCGCGTCGACATTTCCTGTGTTCACCGTACCGTCGATATAGAGGGTCTTGCTCCACAGGGCGTAGCCGATGCCGATGCTAGCCAGGAACACGAAGAGCAAGACGATGACCGTCGTCATTTGCATTCGGTTGTTCATGATGCATCACCCTCCTTGTCCCCGACTAGTCCGGGCACTGGCCTTCGTCGAACTCGTTCCACTGCACGAGGAACAGCGCCGCGTCGAAGGTGTACTCCGCATCCTGCTCGGCAGCCTGCTCCACATGGATGTGGATATCGCCCTGAGCGAGTCCTTCCAGGCTGGCAGGATCGGCCACTGGATCGATCTGTTGACCGCAGGCCAGCTCACTCAAACCGACCGTCACCTCGACACCGTTGGTGAAGTTCGCGGGGGTCACTTCGAGGCTCTGGATTTTCACCGGTACGGAGCCGTTGTTCCAGATGTCGAACCAGACCGTGCAGTGATAGCTTGGATACCCATTGTCGACCCGAATGTGGAGGATCTCATTGTCCTTGTCGTCGATCCAGACCTCGCATTCCCCCACGTCCTTGTCGTAGCGATCGGGGTTCGGCCCGAACGCCCTCGGGTCACAGCCGCTATCGCCGTACAACGGGCAAGGGCCCTCGTCCCCGGCGTCCTTGTCGGGGTTCTGAATGCCCCCGTCGTCATCGGTGAAGGCTTGATAGAAGACGGCATCCACCGTACCGGTGTTGACCACGCCGTTGATGGTCAGGAGCTTGCTCCACAGGCCAAACCCCACGCCGACGGCTACCAGCGCCAGGACGAGGAGCATGAACAGCGCCGTCACCGGCAGATACTTACGTCCTAGCATGTCGCTTTCCTCCTCTCTGAACTCGTCACTTCCCTGGGCAGGCTGCCCGCGTTAGTTCCTTCGCCTATCCCGCGATCACCTCCCTTCACCATCCGGAGGCGACTGGGCCCGCAATGCGCTATACTTAACGCGCACGCAGGGTGCAGACCCGCGCCCCGAGTGCCAGACCTCGGCCGGCCACATCCGGCCGAGGTCACTCCTTCCAGGTTGTCTTTCCGCAAGGGAGAACGCCAAGACAGTGACGTGGGGGGTCACGTCTCCGCAACGCGCTTCCCTCCAGCGACTCTATCGTAGCCGGTCAAGGTCACGTCTGGGTGAATACTTGGTGAACGTTCGGATGCAGGAGGTCTGATGCGACTGGAGAACGCGGTTATGTCAAGATGAGTCGTGTCCCGTGACCGTGCCGTTGGCGGCGGTTCGCGGGGAGGGGAGGAACAGCGTTCAGGCCCTACGGTGTGACAGTGAAAGTCGGCAGGACGCCGGCTGGATTGCGCTCAGGCGTCTCACTGGTCGACACACCTGTCGGAAGAGCCCCCTGCGTTGGCGATGACCCATGCGGGGATGGCCGCGTCTCGGAAGCCGTAGATGCCGCGGGCGGGGGTGCCAGCGCCTCCGTGGCGGTCGCATCGCGTGTCGGGG
>CAZGRL010000128.1:0-10150 GCA_964528155.1 uncultured Anaerolineaceae bacterium | reverse complement strand
ACACTGCGCCCGAAATGTAAAAAAGATTTTTATAATTCATATGTTTTTATTTATAATTATAATTTCCTTTCTATACCTTGTGCGACATTTAACTAATCGTTTCTCCGTTCATCACGGCAGAAAAATAAACACACCATAGAAAAATTCATTTTACAAAACGTCGTTGCGTTCTAGATAAATTCTGTATCAGCAATTTCCCTTTTGCTACTTTCTCTGCTACCTTCTTTGTTTTGTCCAAATTTGGCGTTGGAACTAATAATTCTTTCTTCTTATTTTTTTGAGTATTTAATCTTCGAATCGCCTTAGCGATAATCTTAGGATTTTTACTCCTTTCGACTTCGCGCGCCAACCTACCAGCTCTAGCATCTAGTTTTCTCTTACCAGAAATTGGAATTTCTGTTCTCGGATTAGGCAGCCCTCTCGTTTTTGCTTGCTTGTGGGATGATTTTTCCGGCATAAATATTTAATCGTAGTTAATGTCAATATCTGGTTCGTTTGGTATAGCATCCGGATCATTGCACTCTGGTTTATAATGAAGATAAAGAGCTCTCTCTGCCCCATCTCTATCATTTTGTAAAGCCACTAAGGCATATTTAAAACGGCATTTATAATTTTCGACATTATCTTTGATACAACCATTCTCTTCGTTATCACTCAAATGCTTTTTAAACCTGCCTTTCAGGTTTTTAGCCTGGCCTACATAGAATGGTTTTAAGTTTCCATTTTTTAATTTAACTGATAGTTTATAAACTCCGGCTTTTTCGGGAGCATAAAGACTAACATTATCAGAGGTGTAATTGTAATATCCTTTCCATCTTAAACTCAATGTTCTTTTAGACATATTTTTGTAGTGGTTTAATTGTCTAATTATTTTTTATTATTTTCGGCCTTTCTTATGCTATTTTCTAAAAAATATTAAGGAGTAAGATCGTCCAGTGCGTGATTCACGACCTCTTCAGAAACCTTAAAGACTTTTGCCAGTGGTTTAGCTAAATATGAGTTTAGTATTTTTCTATCAATTTTTTTTAGCCGTGGATCGCTTCTACTTTTTAATTCTTTTTTCATTTCAATAGATAGATTTTTTCGCGGGACAAGTAAATAACTAGCAAATTTATTGGCTTGGGATTCTAGATACCAATATTGTCGTTCTGGAATATCTTTGTAAAGCTTATAATAATCTTCGATATTTTTTATCTGAAAACTACTATAAATTTCTTTATGCATAGCAAAATGACCAATTTCATGAGCTAAAGAAAATCTTAAACGATTATATCGATAATCATCTAAATATTCGTTCCTATCAACATAGATGCGTCTCCAGTCGGATGTAATCAACGCGTCCATATTGGCAAACTTTAAAAATCCAGGAACAGGGATTACATCTATTTTTAATTTTAACTCAATAATATCCTCTATTTCGACGGGAATACTATTACCCCAAAAATTTCTCCTAAAAACCTCCACTTTTTCCGCAATCGCAACGTTGTCTAAATATGGCGCGACGAAATTCCTATAATTCATTTGGTTAACCTTAGACTTTTTTGATTAACTTTATTAGTTGATCTATTTCTTTTTTTGTAGGCTTTTTATTCCTTAAGGTTCTGAAAAAAGCTGGTAGAAAATCGACGGCTTTTTCTTGAGACAAGATATCTTGCGGTATTATTCCCTGCGCTAAATTTGCTTTGTCGATAAATTCATGAATGTTTTTTTCGTTTGATAAACCTAATATCTTCGCCCATTTTTTTAAAATTTTTTCATCAGATGGAGGGAACATCCTACCTCGTTCAATTTTACTCCAATTACTAGGGTCATAATTTAATATTCGACAAGTACTTCTTAAAGTTAATCCTTTTTTAATACGTAATTCTTTTAAAATTTGACCAAAATTATCTTTCATTTTTATTTTTTGTTTTTTTTTCGACTTTTCTTCGACCTTTTATTTTGTGGTTTCATTTTACCACAGTCAATATTGCTGTCAAGGTAAATAAAAACCGCCGAAATACAGCGGACCTTGTGCGACTTTTTTCATTCAACTTCGGGCTAAATTTTATTTACCTTTAATTTTCTTTAAATTTCTTTGGAATAAATAGGGAAAATAAAAAGAATAGAAAAAATAACGGATATGTTTCTGGTGGATTCAAAAATCCCAAAAATCCTAAAAATCCCAAGAATCCAAGATAGTTTATTTTGTTTTTCATAATTTTTCTCAACTTCGAGCTAAATTTTGATTATTTTAAAAACTTAATTTATCTAATGTTACAAATTCAAATTTCTGTTTTAATTTTTCTATTATTTCCGGCAAAGCTTTGAACATTTCAGAAGGCCTATTTTCTAATTCTTCTTCTCTTTGGCTGCCATCGTGTATCCCAATAATAGAGCCACTTTGTGTTTTCTCTTCAACGAATCGTTTAGTATAATCTGCTTCATTTTTATAATCCTCAGGAAAAACATCGCAATTTATAATTTTTACCACCCCATTAACCGCTGGTGGATAATTCTCACAAAGATTAACTAAAAGATGGGGTGGCCTTATAAATTTTGTATGTTCACCAATTATGTCAAAAATAATTTCTTCAGCTTTTTCAAAATCTCCGTATCCGGTTTTTGGATGCGAACAAGTATGATTTCCTATTAAATGGCCACTGTCAAATGTTTCTCTAATAATTTCTGGGTATTTTTCTGCCCATTTCCCTAAAACGAAAAAATTTCCTTTAACTCCGTATTTCTCTAAAATATCTAATATTTTTCTTGTCCAAAAAGGATTTGGACCGTCATCAAACGTCAAAGCAATTTTGTTACTATTCCGATCTCCGTGTTTATATACAATTAAATCCATAAATTTTCCTCAACTTCGGGCTAAATTTTGATTATTATTTTTAGTTTTTTTTCTTCTCTAAAATTCTTTTCATTCCGTTTGTAAAAGATTTTTTATCTTTTTTAGTTCGCATAACTTGATTTACAAGAAAAACTAAAATTCCACGAATTGCTTCCGCTCTTTCTATACATTCTTCATCGGTTTCATTGTGTATCCCTTGACTTAATACACTATATAGCTCTTTAAGCGGATTCATCCCCTCTGCTTGGAGGGACTTCGGCAGTAAATCTTTCACTAGACTAATTTTATTTTCAACAATTTTTTCTTTCTTTACTTCTTCTAACTTTTTTTTGTATAATTCTTTTTCGTCTTCTTCTACTAAATCAAGTATTGATTCTAATAATTCATCAATTACATCTTCGGTAATTCTTCGGAAGTAGGCATATGCGCCTATGCCATAGCTTTGCGATTCACATATCAATCCTCTCCTATAATACTCGGCGTGTTCACCAAGCATTTTTTCGAGTTCTTTATCCATATCAATACTCCACGCAGGATATTGACCAACTTTCTCAAGCACTAGAAAATCACTATCTTTATCTCCTTTTTTGGTGTGGAAGGCGACAAGAAAAATTCTTTGGAATTTATTACAAGAAGCACACCGATATCGTAAGTCTCGAATTCTGTCATTAACAATTTCATTGGTGTGTTTATCGTAGTATTCATTAAACATATTAAATGTTTGATCAGATCCGCACACGCTGCAATACATCTTAATTGCTGGTTTCTCAAGTTCATCGGCTTTAATACCAGCCTTGTAATCTCTATACCAACTAATATTGGTCTTAAATTTACGATATAAAGGATATTCTTCTAAAAAGTTTTTATTGGGCATATCTTCATAAATATTTCTCAATTAATTCTTCGACTTTTATTAAATTTTTCCCTGCCCCGTAGTGAGCTTTGCTCTACTACTGGGGTCAACTTCGGACTAAATTTTGATTATTTTTTTACTGATTTGTATAGGCTGTCTTTTTGTAGGCGTAAACAAATCTCGTTGTATTATCACCTCCGCCACCCCCGCCATCGGTACCTAGTATATTAACGAAGTACTCTTCTATTTCTCTTGCAATATTAGAATTTTCTGCTTCTCTATATACACATAATCCATTTTTATCAACATTGTGTTCTTCATATAATCTTTGTTCGGGATTTGTGGCGATTCCAACATACCAATTAGGATAATCACCACCCGTCATATCTATATACCTCTTAATCTCTTGTATAATGATTTCTTTAGATTGAATCATTTTTTTTATTTCTCAATTAATTCTTCGACTTTTTATTAACTACTAAAAATCCTCTTTCTCTATTTGTTTTACCTATTGCTCTGACAATCTTGGATAGAGCAACCGTATAGACCTGCTTATGGGGACCGTAAGGATCAACGAGCGTAACCTTATTGTTTTTGGTGTCTACTGCCTGAACTAAACAATCATGTCCACCAGGGACTTTATACATTATAGGATTATATAATTCTACCCATAAATCCCTATTTCTTCTTATTGCCTCTATAATAAATTCTTTTAAGTTATCTATCTGCGAAGCCTTGAATGAAATTGCTTTAAACGGTAATTTATTTTTTCTAAAAAATTTATTTACCAAATCTGCATGTTCAACTGTCCTATAATTTAGATTATTCTTAATACCTTTTGCTATGAAATCTTGAGTGAATTTATAGCCGCGACGAAATAGAATCATCTGGAGACAAACCACATTACACATATTCGGTTTCTGTATTAATGGGAAATATGCTGGTTTTACTTTATATATCATAATCCAACTTTGGGCTAAATTTTGATTATTTTTCTAATTTATTTAGTCAAAATTTTCCCTAAAAATTTTTTAAGCTTTCTTTTTATTTTAGAATGAATTAAATTCAAAGAATTTTGAGGACTCCATCTCTCTCCCAAATCATCTCTTGTCCAAGACTCTAGCTCGCCAACAGGAACAATAAAAATACTATAGTTAAATAAGCCATCTAATATCTCTTTTAGATTAGTCGTAACTTGTGAGGCTTTCTTTTGGATTATTTGAATGCCAGATTCCTTAAATTTTTTCCGTGTAATAATATTTTCTTGTTCTAAATTTTGGAAGGTTCTCTTAAATTCTTCAAATTTATCTTTTAACACTGTATCAGAAATGTAAGAAGGAAATTGTTCATCTAGAATAAAATCAATATCTACTAGTGCCCCGACATCTAATTCAAACTCCCGAAGTTTTTGAAATATTTTTAATGCTTCTCTTTTGCCATTAAGTCCAATAAAATTTACATCTTGGAATAGGTCCCATAAATATAAAGCGGAGGCACTTTCATAAAATACTCTGTCATTTTCGTCTTCACAAAGGATAGTCTTTTTATAAAAGAAGGAGTTAAGAACTCTCTCAGTATAAAGATTAGATTTAAATTGAGTAAGCGTTCTAATATCCTCTGGAGAGAATACTTTATAATTAAAAATGTTTTCTTTTCTTCTTAAATAAAATATCTTTATGCTTGAGACCTCGGAACTCAGAATACCTCTTAAAAATTCTGAATCATGTGTGGCTATAAATAATTGCTTATCTTTTTCCTTTGCTAATTTAGCTACCAAAGTTCCTAATGCTCTCCTCTGGGGAGAATGAAGAAATGTTTCTGGCTCGTCAATAAAAATAATTGTTTTGAATGGCTGTAATAGGCTGAAAATTAATCTTAAATATGCCTTGATTCCATCTCCTTGTTGATCTATAAGTGGCGAGTTATTTTTCCATTCCAGTGCAACTTTTCTTGCATTAGTCTCTCCCTTTATTTTTTCACTCGGTAAAATGCGTAAAGGTTTCTGTCCCTGTTGGAGATTATCAAAACCAATATCTATTTTAAATACCTCGCGGATATTCTTCTTAATTTCTCCTAAAATGTCTTTATTTAAAAAAAGATAATTTAAAATGTTACTCTCGGACTCTGCAAGTAAATCATTAACTGCAGTGTTAAAGGGGCCGCCTAACCGAGATCCACAGTCTTCTAAGGCGATAAAATTATTTGACAAAAATTTCAAAAAATACCATCTGCTATCTTGATTCGAAGTTTTAGTAATCTCATACTGCATTTCTTCCTCCTCGGAAAGTCCTCGACTTTCATTAAATACATGCAAATTATAAATATCCCTTTTAGTGGTAAATGCTTTATAACCGGCCTTACTAAGAGTGTTTACTATTTCAAAATTTTCTACTTCATAAACTTTGGGTATTAAAGTCTTTATCGTACTTTTTAAATTCTTCAATTTTATCTGGATCTTCGTTAGCCACTTTGACTCTTTAGGTATCGATATATTTTCAACACAACTATAAATCTCCTTTAGAAAAACGGTTTTTCCACTATTATTTGGACCGATAATCAGATTGATATTTTTACAATCTTCTGTAGCGTTTTCGAGTATTTCAATTTGGCTGATTTTCACCATAAATTAAAATTAGGGTTAAATTTTATTTCTCAGTTAATTCTTCGGCCTTTTAGATTTCCTTCAGCTTCGGGCTAAATTTTAATTATTTGGATAGATTTTATTAATATAAAAACATGTTCCCCTACAACCTGGCCGGGCTGAAGGAGGATTTTTTTGATCTATTATTTCTTTAGCCTTTTTTAATAAACCTAAAACTGCTTTCGTATTAAGTTCAACGGGTACTATTGTGGAAGAAAATTTAAGATTGAAATCAGTATCGTTCTCTAATTCCGAATTTGGTTCGCAATAAACCAAAGAAAGTTTAGAAACGGGAAATTTATGAGCTAACAATGCATAAGAATTAAGTTGAATTTCATAGAGAGGTTGTAATTCATTTTGTTTTTGAGTGTATCTGGCTGTTTTAAAATCCACTATATGGATAGTTCCGTCATTTAGTTTAAATATACCATCAGGCGTACCCTTTAAAATCAAACCGCTTTCTTTATGTAAAATTATGAGATATTTTCGGTTCTGATAGGCCTCGACTTTCCCTACGTCTTCCACGGATAAAACTTCTTTAACATCAGGAATGTTAAGCCAATCAGGTAATTTTTTCCGTTGGAAAAATGACCGAGAAACGCTCTTTTTGCTAACAGAATCTATCACGCTGAAAATGCCGGGAAAACGCATGGGAAATGGACCAAAATGACGTTCAAACCAAAAACATCTTGGACAAAATTCCGGCAAAGCTAAACTGCCCAAATCTTTTGCACCAATAGAATTTAATCTGTTTAATTTTTCCATAAGTTATTCTTCAACTTCGGGTTAAATTTTGATTATTTTAAACTCTCACAAGCTATACCGTCATTATCTCCATCAAGCCGATGAATATCATTATTGATACCCCCACAGTACTCAAAAACGGCTTGAGCTTCTGTGTGGGTTATAAAGTTAGAACAATTATAAGCGTCGTAAGAACAAATTGTTCCTTTCAAGGTGGAAGGTGTAGATTCTCTTGCCTTTATGTTGGCTAACGTCCTTGCTTCGGTTTTTACCTCTCTTGTAGTTTCTATTGGTTTATTGTGGCAATGATATTCCCCGTCACTTAATCCCCATTTCTCACAATTAGTTCTACATACGTGGCATCCATTTGCATCGGTTTTACCAGGATGCGCAAAAATAGTTATTGGGAAAATAACTAATATAAAAAATATTAAAATTTTAAACCTAATATCGCCAAACATTTTAATTATTCTTATGGCATTACGGTTAAACCAACCACCAACGCTGTACCAATAATAACTGCTGCAATTATAATGGCTGCACCAATGTTTCCCTTTTTAATTTCCTCCCACTCGTTAATTGGTGTAATCCGAGAAAATATTTTAACTAATAAACCAAGCGCAATTGCCATTGAAATTGCTCCGGTTAAGGCCCAACCAAACGTAATAAGATATTGTTGAAAAATATATAACATATTCTTAAATTTATCTTAAAACCGACCTTTTATGAATTTTTCTAAACTTCGGGGGAAATTTTAGCTATTTCCTAAAAAAATAAACAATTCTCCGCAATCCCTACATTCACAAATTGGTTGATCTGGTTCTGATATTGGTTTCCCTGGGATATAATCTTCACATTCACCAACTCTATCTCCTCTATCAAATATATTTTTACTTTTACACTTTGGGCACTCTTTTTTGTTTGTTCTTTCCATAATTTTATTTCTCAATATTAAATTATCTTCCCCTGTGAGTAGCTATTGAAACTATTGAAAAAATATCTTTTCCCTCTTTTAAGGCTTCTAGTAGTTTCCTAAACATGTATGCATCTCTTCTATTGGTTTTTTCTTGAATCATTAGAAGTCTTGCAACTAATATAAGAAATTCTATTTTATATTCGCCATATTTACTGATCTCTTTATATTCTTTAATCTTACTCGCGTGTTTTTTTAACAAGTAATTTAGATTTAAAAATTTTCTCTCTGTTTTTTTATTAACGGTGGGTTTTGTTTCATTCCATATCTGTATTAAGAAACCTAGAAAACCTGATGTCTTTTTCTTTTTTTTACTCATTTTTATTAACAAATCTACTGCCCAATGAATATGCTTCGGGGTCCTTAATAAAGACCACTTTCCATCTTTTTTCTTTTGTCGATACTTAATGAGAATATCATAAGTACTTAAACTTCCCCTATAAACACCAATTATTTTGTTTTCATCAATATCAAATGTTGCCAGAGGACGAACTGTCCTACCTTCTTTCCTAAAAGTCATTGAAATTTTTGATTCTTTTGTTTCCATAATAATTAATAATTTAAAATCACTAATTCGTTTATTGGACCCCTTTTGTCTCCAACGCAACTAATAGCCCTATTTGCTTTAACTGTTTCAATTCTGTGGTCTTTATAGAGATTTTTTATAAACTTTGTGTCAGAATTGCTTAGCATAACCTTACATTTTCTCTTGTCCAATTTCTTAAATACATTAGCTAGTTTTTCTTGCTCCTCTTCTAGAAATTTCTCAGCTGTGTAGCTAGTAAAGTTTGAAGTTCTGTTTAACGGATAATAAGGGGGGTCTAAATAAACAAAGTCATCTTTCTGGGCATACTCTAGAATTTTAGAAAAATCACCGCTATTAAGTTTAGTTTGTTTTAATAACTTACTAGCTGCCAATAAGTTCTCTTCATCAAAAATTGCAGGATTTTTATGTTTACCAAAAGGAACATTAAACTCTCCTTTGCTATTCACTCTATATAATCCGTTAAAACAAGTTTTATTTAAATAAATAAAAATAGATGCTCTTTCAATCTTATCTAGTTTTTTAGTATTATAATCCCTCCTCATTCTCTCATAATATTCTTTGCTGTGACGTTCCTTATGTATCTTTAATAAATCTATAAGCCTCTTTACATTATTTTTTACAGCCGAGAAACATTGAATTAGGTCTTTGTTGTAATCACTAAGTATTGCTACATTGGGTTCACTGTAAAAAAACACTGCCCCTCCTCCTAGAAATGGTTCGAGATAACGTTTATATCTTTGCGGAAAGAAGACTGCGTATTGTTCAAGAAGTTGAGATTTTCCACCAGCCCATTTAAGAAAAGGTTGTACTTTAATTTTTTTATAAATTTCTTTTCCAAAAGTACGTTTTCCTGCTTCTAATACTGCTTTTAATTGAGCTGCTTTTGCTAGTCCGATTCCCCTTATCAACATTAATTCCTGAATAGGAGCTTGTAATGCTTTATCAATGGTCTGAAAACGCGTTAAAAGTCTTTCGGCAGTCACAAAAACAGATTCTTTGGCAATACCCCTTCCCAAAATAGCAGCGAGCAATTCCTTGTCTCGAAGATAAAAACCACCACCAGAGCGAATAATCTTCTCCCTGGGACGCTCTTCAAGAGGTAAATCGTGAATAGTAAAAGACTTTCTCATAAAACTACCTTAATTTTGCCACTTTTGAGATGTTTTGTCTATATACCAAAAACCCAGATATCCGATAAAAAACGACAAATTTGGAGCGTCGCACAAGATGCGTTTTTCGATTATAAAAAACGAAACTAAAAAGTTTCGTATATATATCTGTCTATTTAATAATCTTTATTTCGTCCTAATTAATAGCCATTGGTTATACGTTAAGTTGCCAGATGGCGAAGTTGAGGATGGTGGCGAAGGTGACCCAGAGAATATAAGGAATGAATAAAATGCCGGCGGCTCTTCTAATTTTATAGAATTTCAGGGTGACAATCAGTATTAAAATCCAGAGAATCAAGATTTCAAAAAAGGCCCAGGCCGGATTTTTTAGTCCAAAAAAGATAACTGACCACAAAGCGTTAAAAACAAGCTGAACAAGGTAAAGCC
>CAZGRL010000127.1:0-10210 GCA_964528155.1 uncultured Anaerolineaceae bacterium | reverse complement strand
CCCCGGCATATCTTCCTAGTTTGGCGCGTCAGATTCATTCACACGCTCAGAGGGGAGACCTTCCCTATGCCCGCCAGGCAGATCGCGGATTATACTCATGGCAGCGCACCGCCCATCGGCTCCGCGACCCACCTCGCGGATGGGAGTTTGTCGTGTCCGGGACGTTGCTCCGTCGTCAGATCAAGCTGAACCCCGCCGGCGTCAGGCTGGCCGGGCGACGGCGCATCGCTTCGTCCGCTCCAATCGACAGCTGGATGAGGCCCCCGCTCTGGGTTCACGACGGACCGTTGGACGCCAGGCGATCATAGCTGGCGATCCGGGTCGTTCCCGGCCTGCCTGAGCCGCAGCCACCTCTCGAACGCTATCGGCCGGATCCACCCTGCCCTGCAACCCTCGGACCTTGATGATCCCTTGGGCGGCGTGACTCCTCCCCACCGACTGGCTCGGCGTCCCACCATGTTGGGCGGCATGTCGGGCTGGCCCCACATCATCGGCGGTTGAACCAGCAATGGATGGCCCATCGACCAACCGCCGATCCGTCGCCAAGACTTGACGTAGGAGGTGCAGGCGATGCTTCGCGAACTTGTCACACGAGGCAAATACGAGCGGGGCGGCTGGCCGGCTCAAGCCCGGCCCGATCTCAAGCCACCCGCCGGCTGGAGCCTCCCTTTAATAACCTCTGTGGGACGACCCCGCAGCCACACGCCTTCGCCGGGCGGGGAGCAGATCGCCTTCGTCTGGGACATGTCCGATGCTTCGAACATCTTCCTCGCCTCACTCAACGGACGCTGGCCCGCACGCTTGACTCCCGATCGAGATCCTAAACCCTACTGGCTGGATGAGGCGCCGCGTTGGTCGCCCAACGGTAGGACGCTGGCGTTCACTGATAAGGGACATGTCTGGCTGGTCGATGTCCACGGCGGTTTGCCAGAGAAGATTACGAGCTTCACCACGCGAGCCAGCACACCGCGTTGGATGCCCGATGGACACCATATCCTTGTCACGGTCGAGCGAGATGAGCGCACCCGCATTCTGATGACCGATCGCTCAGGAGCTTGGCCGCGCCCTGTCAGCCGCGGACCCGGTGACGATTCCGATCCCGCGGCCTCTCCAAATGGCCGCTTCGTCGCCTACCTGCATCACCCGAATGACGATCTCGACCGAACAGACATCATGCTGTCCGAGATCGAAGCCGGGATCGTCGGTCCGGTCACGCAGACGCCCGGGCGCGAGAACACCGCTCCAGAGTGGGCGCCTGACGGCAAGCGTTTCGCCTACACTTCAGAGCGGCCCGGCACTTTTGAACTGTTTGTTTTTGACGTCGATGGCGGAGAAGAACACCGGGTCACTCACCTTGGTCACGACGTCGACGACTACTCGTGGTCACCCGATGCCAAGCGCATGGCGGTCTCGGTAAACCGATGCGGCTCGGACGACCTGGCCGTCCTGAGCCTCGACACCGGGGAAATCAAATACCTACGCTCGGGCGCCGGGGTGCACAGCAACCTGCATTGGCTCGAGGACGGCCACACGATCACCTTCGAGTACGAGGATCCGTTGCATCCTCCGGACATCTTCGCGATCGATGTCGAGACCAGAAAGACAATCCAGCTCACGTTCAGCGCGCCGCCGGCATTGGCCGTCCTGGGGCTTGTAGAGCCGGAGCGGGTTTCGTATCACAGCTTCGATGGCCTCGAAATCCCATCGGTTCTGTACCGGCCCAAGTCTCCCAATGGAGCGGCCATCGTCTACCCTCACGGGGGCCCGACGTCGCAGTACCAGCTCGAGTGGGACATTTGGGCGCAATACATGGTCGCCAAAGGCTATACCTGGCTGGCGCCCAATTTCCGGGGAAGCACCGGGTACGGGATGGAATTCGAACGGGCGAATTACACAAGCTGGGGGGTTGACGACACGCGGGACATCCTGTGGGCTACAGACTATCTGGACGGGCTTGATGGGATCGACAGCAAGCGCGTGGCAGTTTACGGAGCCAGCTACGGGAGCTACCTCGTCGTGAGCGCGCTCGCCAGTGATCCGAAGCACCGGTTCGCGTGCGGCGTGGCCAAGTACGGAGACTGCAATATCCTGACATCATGGGCGCAAGGGGATCGTGAGACTCGGATTGAGCTCGAACGGATGATGGGCCACCCGGCAGACTCGCGCGACCACTATTGGATTGGCTCGCCGGTCCGCCAGGTGGCCAATATTGATCGACCGTTGATGATCTTCCACGGCCTTCTGGATCCGATCGTACACCCGCTTCAATCCGAAGAACTGGTCGAGGCGCTCAAAAACGAAGGTAAGACCTACGAGTACATCACGTACCCCGACGAGGGTCACGGACTGCTGCGCAGGAAGAACCAGTTGGACTTCTACACCAACATGGAGCGTTTCATCGATTGGTACCTGCTGTGAACTCTGACCGGGTTTGAGTGAGGTCCGTGGAAACCCTCCGCTATGACGAGCTGACCTGGCCCGAGGTTGCCGAGCTGCCACGCCGGCTGCCGTTATTGATCCCCATCGGGACCGAGCCATACGAATTGGCGGCGGTCGCGCGGAGCCTGCGTGCGTCGGACATCGGGCTCCTACCCGCGATCCCGTACGGCTTTCCGCAAAGGGCGGCGGATGGCGGTCCGGTACTTGATGTGGGGCGTGGAATCTTCCGGCGAGTGTTGCGAGGCATCGCCGCCGGTCTCACCCGGCAGGGCTTCGAGCGGGTCTACTTCCTGGACGGGTACGGTCTGCGGCGACGGTGGAAGCTGGAAGGGGTCGGCCTTCGTCCCACACGCCTGGCTGGCCAGGCGCCGGCCAAGGCGGAGTGGCCGGCCGATCTCGCGGAACGGGTGGTGATCCTCAGCACCGGGCACACGGAGCAGCACGGCCATCACTTGCCACTCTCGACCGACACACTGATCATCGAAGCGATCTCCCAGGGGATCGCTGCGGGCGCGCCTGGCCGCGTGTGTTGCCTTCCGGTCTGGCCCTATGGCGTGAGCACTCACACCGACGAGTTCCCCGGGACCTTGAACCTCGGCGGCCGCGTCTTTG
Organism: uncultured Anaerolineaceae bacterium; assembly: GCA_964528155.1. GTDB lineage: Bacteria > Chloroflexota > Anaerolineae > Anaerolineales > E44-bin32. The sequence continues at coordinate 7,159 of CAZGRL010000127.1, read as the reverse complement.
AGGACTTCTTCCTGGCGATCGTCGCCAGGCTGATGCGGCTCGGCGCCCAGATGATCTTCTTCTCCAACGGCCATGGTGGTAACCATTCCTTCCTGGTGAACGTCGTCAAGCTTGCCGGCGAGCGCTGGCCGGAGGCGTTCGTCGCCACGGAATGGTTGCACACGACCGGCCCCAGCCTGGCCAAACACCGCCAGTCACCGCTGGGGGGCATGGGCCATGGCGGCGAGCTGGAGACAAGCTACATCTTGCACCTGCGGCCGGACCTCGTCCGCATGGACAAGGCCACGACCGAGACGAGTTTCATCAGCACGCCTGAGTACAGCATGGACTGGATCGAAAGCGGCCGGATGATCGCCAACCCACCCTGGTCGGACGACACGACCAGCGGCATCTACGGCGATGCGACCGTGGCGACCGCCGAGAAGGGGGGGCTGTGGTTGGCGGAGGCGGTCGGTGAGAAGATCGAGCTGGTTGACGAAATCCGCCAACAGACGCAACGCCGCGCCGCTCGACGCGCCGGAAAGAACGGACCTCCAGACGGGGATATGCAGGAATGAGTACGCAGGCGGCTACGCCGCCTGCGTACTCATTCCTGCAAGTTTCTCCCTTCGGTCAAGGCATCTGGCGGGGGAGGCGGAGGATGCCCTCCCCCCTGCGCCCCCCACAGACGGGGGACGTATCCCCGAGGAGCGTGCGCCACGCCATCCCCGCGGATTGACCTTGACGCGAACACCCCTATAATAGGTCAAGGTACGACATAGCCGGCCGATGAGGACTTCCCCGTTGGCCCCAATCCTCGTTTCCCCCGTGTCCAGAAACCCGTCCAAGGTTCCCGGCCCTCATCCGATGAGCGTGTCCGGACCTCGAACGAACCACTTTGCGCGGTCGCACTCGTCCTTCCGGCAGGTTACGACAACACCCGTCGACCGCAACCGTTGATGAGCCATCCAGGTTCCCCAGGAGGTGCGCATAGAGCCATGACAAGGTGAACCGCCCCATCACCCGTCCTTGCTAAACACCCCGCTTCTGTTGGGGAGGAGAAGATCATGTCAGGCAGCAAAGCATTGAGGGTTGTGTTCCTCTGTGCGACGATCGTCAGCCTCGCTCTAACGGGATGCGCCGCCCCCGCCGCGTCCCCGACACAGGCGCCGGCGGCGGGAGAGTCACCTGCCGCCCCGGAGCCCACCCAGCCGCCACCCGAACAACACAAAGTCGCCACATTCATCTTCACTCAGGAATTCGACACGCTCAACTCGGCCTACACGAACCAGTGGTTTTCGCAAATCACCCATCAACTCTGGAATTGTTGGGCCTGGGATTTCGACGAGAACAACGAGCCCCGACCTGTCCTCGTCACCGAGATGCCGAGCACAGAGAACGGGGGCATCTCCGCCGATGGCAAGGTGATTACGATGAACCTGCGGTCCGACATCGTTTGGTCGGACGGCGAGCCGATCACTTCGGATGACTTCGTCTTCACCTCCGACATGCACGTCGATCCGAAGAACGCCGTCGCCTCGGCTTATCCGTACGATCAGATCAAGAGCGTCGAGGCGCCGGATCCACAGACTGTCGTCCTGACTTTTGACGAACCGTTCGCCAGTTGGGCAGGCACTTTGTGGCACGGGATGCTCCCGGCCCACGTGCTGCGCCCGGTCTTCGAGCAGGATGGCACCCTGGACAACGCCGAGTGGAACCGCGACCCAACGGTCGGCTGCGGCCCGTACGTGTTCCAGGACTGGGAATCGGGGAGCTTCGCCCGGTTCGTCACCAACGACAACTACTGGCTGGAGAAGCCCAAGATCGACGAGATCTTCGTCCGCTTCGTTCCGGACGACGCTTCACAAATCGCGGCCCTGACGGCCGGGGATGGAGACCTGGGAACATTCATCGCCTACCCGGACATCCCCGGGCTCGAGGACGCCGGTCTCAAGATCGTGACGGCCTATTCCGGGTACAACGAGGGCTGGTACATGTATCTCGATCCCGAGAAGGGTCATCCGGCGCTTCAGGATGTGCGCGTTCGACAGGCCATCGCCATGGCCTTCGATCGCTTCTCCCTATCGAAGGACCTTCTGCTCGGTCTAACCGAACCGGCCGCCACGTTCTGGGACAACACGCCGTACGCCGATCCGAGCGTCGAACCGTATCCCTTCGACCCGGAAGCCGCCAAGGCCCTTCTGGATCAGGCGGGGTGGGTCGACAGCAACGGGGATGGCGTCCGAGACAAGGACGGCGTCGATCTCTCGCTGACCTATGGGACCACGACGCGAGAAGTACGGCAGGATACGCAGGCCGTCGCCCAGCAGCAGTTGGCCCAAGTGGGGATCAAGGTCGAGTTATTCAACTATGACTCGGACATCTTCTTCGCCACGTACGGCGAAGGCGGGCCGGCGGCAACCGGCCAGCTCGACATCTCCGAGTGGTCGGACACGCCGTTAGGCTGGCCGGACCCGGACATCGCCTACTGGGTGTGCAGTGAGATTCCTTCCGACGAGTCGCCCCAGGGGGTGAACTGGCAGGCGATCTGCGATCCTGAACTCGACGGCCTGTTCAAACTCCAGGCCACGCAGGTCGACTTCGCCGCCCGCCAGAAGACCTTCCAGCAGATCAGCAAGCTGATATACGACAAGGTGTATTGGCTGGGGATGTGGAAGGACCCGGATCAGTGGGCCATCGGGTCGCGCCTGATGAATGTCAAGATCTCCGGCGTGACTCCATTCTTCAACATCACCGAATGGGATCTGGCCGAGTAGATTTCGGCGATCCCAGAGACCAGCCAGGGCCGGGGAGGATAGACCTCCTCCCCGGCCCAAGCCCATCCCTCCGATGATCAGATCGCACGCCCATCAGAGGCAGGCGTGAGCCGCTACATCGTTCGCCGCATTCTCCAGGCGATCCCCCTGCTGTTCATCATCAGCATCGTGCTGTTCGCGCTGCTTCGCAACATGGGCGACCCACTGGCGACAATGGGCGGCCGGTCGATCACGCGCTCGTCCGATCGCGAGCGTCTCGCCCGTCAGCTCGGCCTGGACAAGCCGATCTGGCTGCAATACGTGTACTGGCTGGTCGGCAACGATTGGGCCAAGGTCGATCTCGACGGCGACGGCGTGGCCGAATCCAGTGGAACTCGCCAGGGCATTCTGCGAGGCGATCTGGGCACCTCGCTGGTCAACCGGGGCGTGCCGGTCGTCCAGGTCATCTGGGATCGGCTTCCCAACACCCTGATCTTGATGATCCCTTCCGAGATCCTGATCATCGTGTTCTCGCTGATCGTCGGCGTGTATTCCGCCCTTCGCCAGTATTCGCTGCTAGATCACGCGGTCACAACGCTATCATTCGTCGGCTATTCCATGCCGATCTTCTTCATCGCTCTCTTGTCGATGTATATCTTCGCCGTGAACTTCAAACGTTGGGGGCTGCCGTATCTGCCGACGGTCGGCATGTTCGATCCGCAAGTCGGCAAGTCGCTCGGCCAGGTCACACTGCACATGATTTTGCCGGTATTCTCGATTTCCTTCATCAGCCTGGCCGCCTATAGCCGTTACATTCGGGGCACGATGCTCGAGGTCATGAGCCAGGACTACATCCGTACGGCCAAGTCCAAAGGCCTTCCACGCCGAGACATCGTCCTGATCCATGCGCTCAAGAATGCCTCCCTGCCGATCGTGACCGTCGTCGGGCTCGACCTGCCCACCCTTCTGGCGGGCGCGGTCGTGACCGAACGCATCTTTGCCTGGCCGGGGATGGGGCGTCTGTTTCTCGATCATCTCTCGCGCGGGGATGCCCCGGTGGTGATGGGAATTCTGATGATGGTCTCGGTCGCCGTCGTGGCGTTTCAGTTGATCACGGATATCACCTATGCGTGGCTCGATCCGCGCATTCGTTACGAGTAAGGAGTGCCAAGGCTCCCGGAGCGTTCTCGAAGCATGTCCCAGACTCTGAGCCTCTCCCCCGACCTTACCCCCCGCCGGCTCGACGAACTGGAGGCGCCACCCCTCTCCCTCGGGACGTTGACCTGGCGGCGGTTTCGGCGGCACAAGATGGCGTTGGGCGGGATCGTCGTGCTGGTCCTGCTGTTCGTCTATGCCTTCGGCGGATCATTGGTGTTGAGTGAGGCCTACAGCAACTTCACCGAAACCGCCGCAAGGTTGCAGGCGCCGTCCGCCACCCACCCATTTGGAACGGACACCATCGGTCGAGACATCTTCGCCCGCACGATCTACGGCGGCCAGATCTCGTTGATCATCGGATTGACGGCCGTTCTGCTCGAGACGATTGTCGGGATCTTGATCGGCTCCGCGGCCGGGTACTACGGCGGCCGGTTGGACAGCTTGCTGATGCGGTTCACCGAAGCCGTATTCACCATCCCCCAGATCTTTCTGCTCCTGGTCATGGCGAAATTCTTCAGTGGTCGGGTCCCAAACATCACGATATACAACCGGACCTACAGCGGCAGCGTGGTCGTGATCATCGTCATCATCGGCCTGACAAGCTGGCCCTACCTGGCTCGAATCGTCAGGGCCGAGTTCCTCTCTATCAAAGAGAATGAATTCATTCTGGCCGCGCGCGCCACGGGAACGAGCTCGATTCAGATCATCTTCGGCCACATCCTCCCGAACAGCGTGGCACCGATCGTGGTGTCGGCCACGCTGGGGGTCGCCAATGCCATCCTGTCGGAGGCCTACATCAGCTTCCTCGGCCTGGGTGTCCAGCCCCCGACGGCGACGTGGGGGAACATGCTCGAGGGGGCCTACAACTACATCTCGACGGCCCCCTGGCTGTGGGTCTTCCCGGGAACGTTGATCGTGTTGACCGTGTTGAGCACGAACTTCGTCGGCGATGGTCTGCGGGATGCGCTCGATCCTCGCGGCCGTGCGGTCTAGGGAGGATTGCAGTCAAGCCGGCTCCGGCGTGCCTGTCCTCCCGCCGACGGCGTTCGCGCCAGCCTTCGTCGCTTCGATCAGGCCGGGGTCGCGTCATCATGCGCGCTGGAAGTCAGGCCAGCTTCGCTCCCCCGACATCCTGCTCTGGCACCTTCGTGTGGCAGAGCGTGACGCCGTGATGGGTGAGTTTGAAGTGTAGGCAGCGGGAGACATCGTGGCCATCTTGCTGGATGTGCGCGACCTGCAGACGCGGTTCAACACTCCCGAGGGAACAGTTCACGCCGTCAATGGCATCTCGTACGCGCTGGGCGAGGGGGAGACGCTGGCGCTCGTCGGAGAAAGCGGCTGCGGCAAGTCGGTCAGCGTGATGTCGCTGCTCGGATTGATCCCGATCCCTCCCGGAGAGATCGTCAGCGGCAGCGCCGTCTTCAAAAGCAGGGATTTGCTCCGTTTGAGCGACGCCGAGATGGAGAAGATCCGCGGGGCCGAGGTCGGGATGATCTTCCAGGACCCGATGACCAGTTTGAATCCGGTGCTCACCATCGGACGGCAGATCAGCGAGGCCCTGCGAAGTCACCTATGGATGAACGCCGAACAGGCCGCCGAGCGGACAGTCGCACTGCTCGACTCCGTCGGCATCTCCGATCCCGCCGGTCGGCTGGGGGATTATCCCCATCAGTTTTCGGGCGGAATGCGTCAGAGAGTCATGATCGCCATGGCGCTCGCCTGCAACCCGAGCTTGCTGATCGCCGACGAACCGACGACGGCCCTGGATGTGACCATTCAGGCGCAGATCGTCGAGTTGGTCCGACGATTGCGCGATCAATTGGGCATGGCGATCATCTGGATCACCCACGATCTGGGTGTCGTCGCCGGCCTGGCCGAACGCGTGCTCGTCATGTACGCCGGGCATATCGTCGAGGAAGCCAGCGTCGACGAGATCTTCGATGCCCCTCTCCATCCGTACACGCTGGCCTTGCTGAATGCGCTTCCGCGCGTCGATCGAAAACGCGGTGACCGCCTGAGATCAATCCCTGGCGCGCCGCCCAACCTGCTGGTCCGACCACGGGGCTGTCCGTTCGCACCTCGGTGCGAATACGTGATCGAGCGCTGTCACGAGGAAAACCCGACACTCCTCATAGTCGCGCCGGGGCATAAGCTCGCCTGCTGGGTCGATGTCCATGAGGTGCGAGGTCAATGACGACGAACGGGCCGCTCGTTCGCGTCGAAGGCTTGAAAAAGCATTTCCCGATCACGCGCGGGATCCTGGCGCAGCGCCAGGTCGGCGCGGTCAGGGCCGTTGACGGGGTGACGTTCGAAATCAGTCAGGGAGAGACTCTGGGGCTGGTGGGTGAGAGCGGCTGTGGGAAGACGACCGCCGGCAGGACGCTTCTCGGGCTGTATCCTGCCACCGAGGGTTCTGTGACCATCAACGGCCGGGACGTTCTGCGTGCCCAAGGGAGGGACATGTTGGCGATCCGCCGTCAGGCGCAGATGATCTTCCAGGATCCATTCGCCAGCCTGAATCCGCGCTGGACCGTGGCCGCGATCGTCAGCGAACCACTGAGAGTCCACCATCTTGCGCACAACAAGCAAGAACGGACGGCCCGAGTGAAGGAACTCCTCGAACTCGTCGGGCTGAGCGACCGGCACCTCAACCGATTCCCCCACGAATTCTCCGGAGGCCAGAGACAACGGATCGGCATCGCCCGGTCGCTCGCCTCTCAGCCGATGTTCATCGTTTGCGATGAGCCAATCTCTGCCCTGGACGTGTCGATCCAGGCCCAGGTCGTCAATCTTCTCGAAGACCTCCAGGATCGATTCTCGCTCACGTACTTGTTCATCGCCCACGACTTGAGCATGGTCCGGCACATCTGTGATCGGGTGGCCGTCATGTATCTCGGCGTTCTCGCCGAGCTTGCTCGGTCGGATGATCTGTACGACGCCCCACTTCACCCGTACTCACGATCTCTCCTGTCGGCCGTTCCAATTCCCGATCCCAAGAAAGAGCGCGCTCGCGAGCGGATCATCTTGACCGGCGACGTGCCCAGCCCGAGCAATCCACCGTCCGGGTGTCGCTTCCACCCCCGCTGTCCGATCGCCAAACCGCACTGCGCCGAAGTCATCCCAGAATGGCGCGAGATCTCACCCGGCCGCTGGGTCGCCTGCCACGAGGTCGGCTGAGCGCGCCTTTCCATCCCCCACCCCCAACCCCCTCCCCCTTGAGCGTGTGAATGAATCTGACGCGCCAAACTAGGAAGATATGCCGGGGA
>CAZGRL010000126.1:0-10345 GCA_964528155.1 uncultured Anaerolineaceae bacterium | reverse complement strand
CCCGCCTCGTCCTCCGCCGCAAACACTACGCCATCCGCACCGAAATCAGCTACCTTAGCTGGATCCGCCGGTTCATCGTCTTCCACAAGAGGTGCTATCCCGGCGACCTCGGAGCACCAGAGGTTGCTGCCTATCTCACATACTTGGCTGTCGAAGGCAAGGTCGCCGCCGCTACCCAGAACCAGGCTCTGAATGCCCTTCTTTTCTTGTACAAGTTTGTCCTGGGGAAACCGCTCGATGAAGCGATTGACGCCGTCCGTGCCCGTCGACCCAGGCGGCTCCCCACTGTCTTGAGCCGGGGCGAGGTGTCCGACCTCGTCGTGTGCCTCCCGACGCCGCATCGACTCATGGTTCAGCTCCTCTATGGAAGCGGTCTCCGCCTTTCCGAGTGCGTCCGCCTGCGCGTCAAGGACATTGACTTCGACCAGCGCGAAGTCATCGTTCGTGACGGCAAGGGCCATAAGGACCGCGTCACCATCCTGCCGGAGAGCCTCATCAAGCCCATGCGCCTTCATCTCAGCTTGGTCCGTCTACGCCACCAGGACGACTTGGCCTCAGGATCAGGCTCCGTCTACTTGCCTGAAGCCTTGGAACGCAAATATCCGGGCGCAGGTCGCGAATGGATCTGGCAGTATGTCTTCCCATCAACGCGGATCTCACGCGACCCCCGGAGCGGCCTGCTCCGACGCCACCATGCGGACCGGAGCGCCCTGCAGAAGGCAGTGAAGACAGCCGCCCGCCGCGCTCACATTGACAAACACGTGACGTGCCACACCCTTCGCCACTCGTTCGCAACCCATCTGCTCGAATCCGGGTACGACATCCGAACGGTACAGGATCTCTTGGGTCACAAAGACGTCAAGACCACGATGATCTACACCCACGTCCTCAACCGAGGCGGTCTGGCTGTGCAAAGCCCTCTCGATACCGTGGAATCCTCAGAGTCTTCAAGTCCTGCACGCCTCCCGGGGCGCCCGAAAGCTTGGCCCCTTGTGGACAAGTCCATGACCCCGACGCCAATTCGGGCGAGGCGAGCTAGTTGAGCTGTCGACACGTCCGGGGACTGGACTCATTGTTGGGACAAACCTGGGACAAACCGCCCTCCGGCCCACCAGTATGCTGAGGAGCAGATGGACTTGAGCGGTTTGGGCTTTCGTGAAGATCCTGGCCATTGCGCAGTCGAAGGGTGGCACGGGCAAGACTAGCATCGCCCTCAACCTCATCGCGGCTGCCGCCGAAGTGGGGAAAAGAACTATCCTCGTCGACGCGGATCACCACGCAGCGGGGAGTACGGTGTTGGTCGGCTTCTCGCCTCCCGAAAGGTCGCTCTCGGCGGTCCTCAGGGATAGTGTTCATCCCCTCGAAGTCGCCCGGCATGTGCCGGCCTTGAGCTGTCTTGTCCTGCCCGGATCCTATGCGCTCTCCGATCTCCCTGCGGACACGCCTCTCAACGCGCTCTCGGACTGCATCAGTGCCATAGGCTCCGAGGTCGCAGGCGTCTCGGGCCATGCCTTCCATCCGGACCTGGTATTCGTTGATTGTCCGGGTGGCGACGTGGCCATGACGCGCATGGCGCTCTACGCGGCAGACTGCGTGGCCATCCCGATGAATTTCTCGGCGTTGGATCTGACAGCCAACGAGACGACCGTCAATCTGATCGCCGAGATCCGTGATCTCCGCACAGGGCACCCGGTCCTGGTCGGCATGATCCCCAATCGCATCCAGCGTGGCGACAGTGTCGCCAGAGATCTCGCCTTTCTGGTTGCCTCGCGCATTCCCCTGCTTCCGACGATTCCTGAAAGCAATCTGATCCGCCGGACCGGATCGGCCGAAGATATCCATCGGAGAGTTGTAGTTCAGGGCCATCCGAAGAGCGGCGCGGCTCAGCAGTTCCGTCTCCTTTTCAGTGTGCTCAATGGGGATCGGCCTTGGTCCCGGGAGGACGGCCTGCAGAACCTGGCGGATCAGCTCAAGACAAGTCCTGACTGCCTCGTGCCGGAGTCCAAGATCATAGAGCCCGACGTTGTTTTTCAGGATCAGCTCGCATGAATCCAAGACGCCGAGAGACTTCCTCAGTGCTGACCCAGCAGGTGGCCGGTGGGGCCCTCCGGCAGATCATGGCTGAAGGCGGGGCCCGCATGCTCCCTCAGGCCCGCCCGAGTCTCCGGCAAATCCCGTTGGATCGGATCGTCTCCGAAAGCGACCTCCAGACCAGAGCGCCTTTCGACCCGCAGCATGATCCGGAAGACGCGGAGCTGATCGACAGCGTCCGCGAGGTCGGCGTCAGGCTGCCTGTACACCTCCAGGATCAGGGCGACAACACATACCGCATTCGATCCGGCCACAGGCGAGTGAGCGCGGCCAGAGAAGTGGAGTTGAGCGCTGTGCCCGCCATCGTTTGGCCCCCCGGCGCCGACGCGTTCGACTCAGCGCTCGACACCTGGCTGGAGAACTTGCATCGGAAAGATCTCTCGCCCCTTGAGCGAGCCGAGATGCTCTCGCTCCTCATGGAACGGTTCGACCTTCCTCGATCGCCTGAGACCGCGGCCCGGCTTGGGCTTTCCAAGACATCCTTCTATCGGTACCTGAGCCTGACGCAGGCGCCGGCGGATGTGAAACAGGCGCTGGCCGATGGCACTCTCGGACTTGCCCATGGAGAAAGGATCGCTGCGATCGGATCCCCTGAGGTCAGAGCTCAACTGATCCGGGCTGCGGAGGGAGGGCTGTCGGCCAGGCAGATTGACATCGCGCTCAATAGCTATCGTGCCGGTGAGGGCATTCCGGAGCATGTGCTGCGATCGGATGGCCGATTCAGCCGGAACGGCAGGCGGAGTAGGGGGCAGGTCTCAGAGGAGACTTGGGCGCGAGGCAAGGTCCGCGAGCTTAGCGATGCGCTTGGTGTCAACTCCGCCTCCCTCGATCCGGTCGCCAAGGCGCTGAAGGCGCGTCACGTGTCCAGCGCACAAGCGACTGCCGCGGCCCTCCTCGTTGTTGGGGGAAGATCAGCCAGTGAGGCTCTCGATGATGCCGAAGCCATTGAGCGGCCGGCACTTCGCGCGGTGGAATTGCTCTTCAAAGCCGCCTGCAAGCCGCCATCCGCTTGGGCGAAACCGGCCGGACGAATCGCGCTCGGCCGGATCCTCGGCATTCTCCAGCGACAGCTCGAAGGGGCTTAGTTGACCACTGTTCCAGATTGATGGCGCTAGCCGCAGCCAAGCCCAACAGGCAAATCCCCGGTCGCGGGTCCCGGAGGGACCGCACGAGCCTAGGGCTCCGGAGGGCAGAGAGAGGGTGAGAGATGCTTGAACATCAGGTAACTGATCTATCAGAGGTCGAGATACCTGTCGTGAACCTGCTCCCGGAGGACAAGCGCGAGCGTTTCATCCGATACTGGAAGGAATACCGCGCTCTGCCGGCAGGGTCGTCTGTCGAGGAGCTTCGCCTCCAGGCCGAAATCGCCGCCGGAGTGATGCTCCCGAGCCAGAGCGCGCTTCACCCTTCAACTGCTTTGGCTTTGGCCACGGGTCTGCTACAATATCACCGTAGCGTGGGCGAGGGCCTGGCGGCCGCGTTCTACGCGCTGACCAAGCTCCCTTGGGGGGAGACCCTCCGTTCTCCACTCGATACGTACGTAGCCTACGCTCTCGGGGACCTGAGCTTCCGTTTCCAAACCCTCGCAAGAGATCTTGTCCGGGCTCGCAGCAACCAATGAGGGGGCGATATGCGCATTCGTCCTGAGCTCGTCATCGGCGTCGCACTGATCGTCGTTGCATTCGTGGCGCTCTTCCTTGTGGCCAACATCATCAACCCCCCGCCGGAGCTGGTGCTCGTGGCCAGACGCGACATCCAGGCAGGCGAGCGCCTCTCGCCGGATATCGCGCAGGCAGCGCAGGTCGAGCTGCCATTCATCGATTCGTTCGTGCTTGAGGGCGAGGCCGACCGATTCGAGGGTGCGGTATTCGTCGAAGCGGTCCATCAGAACGAGCCGATCCACAAGGCGAGCCTGATCGACGCGGACAATCCGGCCGCCGTCGATCGATCCTCGTTGGCGCTGGACGACCCGAATCTGGTTGCTTTCGTCGTACCCGTCTCTCCTGAGACAGCCCCGCCCGACATCCGCGAGGGCGATCGGGTCGATCTGACGCTCGGAGTCGGTAGCGCGACCTTCCTCGCCGGCTCGTTGTCTGTACTGCCCACCCCCAATCCCCTCGAGCCACGAGAGGTATTCGTCGGAGGGGTGGTCGAGTCGGGAGGCCAGACCTATCTGGGGACGCCCGTCGAACCGTCCGGCAGCTTCCTGCCGGTCCCGGTGGCGACGGCCGTGCCCAGTCCGACGTCCCCGCCTCAGGTAACGCTACCCATCGCGAAGAGCTTGGTGCGGAACGCCGTGGTGCTCAGGGTGGTATACGAGCAGCGGCCAAACCCGGGTTTCACCGGGGAGGGGCAATCGGCGTATGTCCGCGGGGATATCCAATCACTGGTGCTTGCCATGCCGAGCGAAGCGGAGGAGCTCGTCACCTTCGCCCTGGCTAACGGAGACGTGCGCGTTGCAGTCAGATCTCCGCTTGCCTCTGAGGCGAACGGATCGCCGACGCTGGGCATGAGCTGGGATGATCTGGTCGCCTTCTTCTATGCGGAGCGCGAGCTCGGCCTGCAGTCGATCGCGCCCGAAGCCTCGTTGCTGGGGCCGGGTGCCAGCGCGCTTTGGCCCACCCAGCGTGCGCTCCACGCGCCGACTGCGATACCGACGCGCACACCACCATCACCTTCGCCCACTCCGAGCGCTGCGGCTTCGATCACTTCGACGCCGACTCCGTGAGCACAACCGGGAGGGACCAACATGCTTGCGGATGATGATGCCCCAAAGCGTGGCGCCAGAACCATCGTCATCGCACCGCCACCCGAGGCGGGGCTGATCACCGGGTACCTCAACTCTCAGAAAGCCGATGACGGAAGCCAGGTGTTCTCCGTGATTGCGCGCGAGCAGGAGATCGGCCCGGGACTCATCGAAAGCCTGAAGAGCTCCCTGGCCGAGGTTCTCGTCCTGCACGGCGCGACGCCAGGCTTCAAAGCTGAGTCGGTCAGAGCGATCATCAGGCAGCACGGGCAGGTGGCCCGCGTTGTTGTGGCCCTGGTCCCGGCGGTCGGCGGCTGGTTCGACGCGGTCGCCGAAACAGGCGCGCTCGTATATCGCCTGCCATTGCGGCCCGAGCCTTTCGAGGAGCTGGCCCACGCGCTTCCGCAGCTACTCGTCGAGGCCCGCCAGAAGTATGCGCAAAGGGCCCTGGCGGAGGCCGTCGAGGCCGATGAAGAAGCCGCGCGCCTTGAGGAGCCGGGAGCCGGGGCGGCACACGAGCGCCCGCCTGCCGGGGTCCGGCACCCGACACAGGTGATCGTGGCCTGGTCGAGCAAAGGGGGAGATGGCAAATCGATCATCGCCGCGGAAACCGCATGGCAGCTGGCGCAGATCGCCGCCCACGAGACTCTGCTCATCGACGCCGACATGAGCCGGGGTTACCTGGCCTGGGCGCTGAGCCGGGACGCATACCGGTTCGCGCAGCGCCGGAATATCACCACCATCGCGCAAGAGTATCTGGTCAAGACGAAGCTCACATTGGAACTGTTGAACGAACACATCTACAGTCTGCCGGACCTGACAGGGCAGGGGGCCGGGAATCTCGACATCCTCTTCGGAATCGCCTCGCCGGAAGCCGCCACGCTGCCGGCGTTCTCGGCCGAGGACGGTGCCCAGAGCGTACGCTTCATCAATGCGCTGATCCAGCAGGCCTACGGCATCTACGAGTTCATCGTCTTTGACATTGGGACGGCCGTCACGATCCCTCTTCACTATGCGGTCCTCAAAGCATCCGGGCATGTTCTGGTGATCGCCACCCCGTCCCGCCCTTCTGTCGCGCCAACTCGAGAGGGAATCCGCCAGCTCGAGGCGCACCAGGCCACTACGCAGGACCAGCTTCGCCTCATCGTGAACCGGTGGTCCCCGAGGGCGCTCATCAAGCGCGACGAACTCCCCGATTACTTCGGCGTCCCGGTCTTCGCCACCATCCCCCTCGTCGAGTCCGACATGATGATGGGGTTGATCAACCAGGGGAAGTTCATCTCCCATGCGGTCTGGGAGGATCCCGAAGAGTACGCCCCGCTCAAGCCCTTCGTGGCCGGGATCGCCGCACTCTCCGAGAACTTCGCGCTGGGGATCGTCGACATTCTCAAGAAGCGGATGCAAGCCCCTAAGAAACGCCGGGCGTTCTTCAGAAGATGAGGGATTTCATCCCGTGAACGATCACCCGAGCCTGCCTTTTGGCAACGTGCTTGCCAAGCGGATCGAGATAGAAGATCCGGCGGCCCAGCACATGACGCCTCTTCGCATGCTCGCGGAAGCGGCTCTTTCGCGTATCCGCGATTCGCTGAACGCCTCCGAAGTCATGAAGGTGCGCACCAGCCCGGAGCTTCGGGCGCGCGTAGCAGCCATCATCCAGAAGAGCGTCGAGGAGGAGAATATCGCCCGGGTGAGCAGGGGGCGAATGCCGGTGGTCGATCAGGACACCCCCATCGAGGAGTGGGTCGAACGGATCTTCGCTACGCTGTACGGGCTGGGGCCCATTGAAGACCTGCTCGACGACGAGAACATCGAGGACATCGCCATCAACGGGCCGCAGGAAGTCTACGTGCGCACCGTTGAAGGCTGGCAGTGCATGCCCATCGATCTGGCGGCGGACCCCGAGCAGCTCCTGTGGCGGGTCAATCAGGTGATCGCCTTCTCGGGGAAACAAGCAGGGCCGCTCCAACCGATCGTGGACATACAACTTCCGAGCGGACACCGATTGAATGTGGTCACCAGCCCGATCACTGAGCCGTGGCCTGTTGTTGTGATCCGCCGGCACCGACCGGTCGCCTGGACTCTGGAGGAGTTCGTGGGCAAGCCGGTCCAGGTCCGCCGAAGGGTTGTGGATCCCGAGATCCCTGACTATGCCGCGGCCGAGGTGGATGGAGCGCTCCTTACCGCGGCAGCGGCAACGTACCTGCATGCCGCCGTTCTCGCCGGTCTCAACATCCTGGTCATCGGCCGGACTGGTGTGGGCAAGACCGCGATCCTGTCAGCCCTGGGCCAGAAGATCCCTCCGGAGCGGAGGGTTCTGGTCCTCGAGGATACTCGCGAGCTGAAGCTCCGTCCGGGCGGCGACACACCCATGAACTGTGTCTACTTCGTCACGCGGCGGAAGCTCCTGGAGGGCGGGATCGAAGTCGACATGCGCCACCTGATCATCGCAGCCCTGCGCCAGCGGCCCGATCACTTGGTGTTGGGCGAGGCGCGCGGGCCCGAGGTCTACGATCTGCTCAACGCGATGCAGACAGGCCATGGTGGAAACCTGACCTCGATCCACGCCAACTCGTTGCATGAGCTCTCACAGAGAGTAGGTGCCATGCTCTTTCAGGCCGGGCTCGATATGGATGCGGATCGCGTGGCGCGGCTGATTGGCACATCGTTCGATGTGGGCGTCACCGAGATGCAGGACTTCGACGGCCGGCGCTACATCCTGGAGATTGGGGAATTCACCGGCGAGGTCGATAGCGGGCTTCCGGTTCTCCATGCGATTTTCGAGGGTGGCGAGAAGAGAGGCTATCGGCCGACGCTTGTTGCGGACTACACAGCTCACGAGGATCTGTTTCACAGGTCGGGCGTTTCTTTCGATACCGTCATTCAGGCTGAGAAGAAGGTCAAGGCATGAGCTTCAACGTCCTGATCGCCCTGATCGGCGCGCTCGGCATGTACATGATCTTCCTGGGCCTGTACACCTATGTGGCCGTATCCCTCAGGCACGCGCCGGGAGGGTTGCTCTACGGCCCCGAGGGCGAGGAGCTCCCCAGAGCCGAGCGCATCTCGGGCAATATCCTGGAACGCCTGGACCAGATGCTCTACCAGGGCCGCATGCGGGTCAGCGCGGGCGAGTTCCTGATGGTCTCGCTTCTCCTGGGGATTTCGGTCGGCGGTGTGATGTTCTTTGCCACCGGCGGTATCGCCGCCGTTGTCATCGGTTTCATCTCCGGATTGTTCCTTTACTACATTTTCCTGGACAATCGCCGCTCAAGGCTCCTCGACGAGTACGAAGCCGCCATGCCGCTCGCGCTGCGCGATATGCGTGCCGCGTTCTTGACAAGGGGCTTGTCTCCCGCTGGCGCCCTGCGATATGTCTCAGAGCAAGGGCCGGACGTCTGCCGGTCCGACTTCGAGGAGTTGGCCGCGACGTTCTCGGAATCAAGGATCGACTACTCCAGGCTGCACAGGCTCTTGGGGCTGCGCGGGAGCTATGCGCTCGACCGCGTAGCCGAAGCGCTGCTCCAGTTTCACAACATGCCCCAGCGGATCCCGGAAATCCTGGACCTGCTCATCCCTCGACTGCGCAAAGAGGTGCGCATCCGGCGGGAGATGAGGGCCAACATTTCCAACCCCCGACGCCAGCTGGTGATCGTCGCGGTGATGCCGTTCCTGGTCGTGCTCTTCTTCCGTGCCGTCGCGCCGGAGTACGCTCGCTTCTACGCCGAGCCTCTGGGGCAGTTGATCCTCATCCTGGCGTTTCTGGTCGACGTCGGCGTTTACCTGGCCGCAAGCGCAATCGTCAGGCGGGTGGTGAACCCCATCCCTTACCGGCGCAGTGTCCCTGAGCGACGTCGATCCACCGCGCCAGGCCCGGCTGATCTGACACCCGAGGCCACACTCCCCCGGGGTGGGGGAGGCAGCGGAGAAGGGGTCGCGTGAACGCGCAGGCGATCAACTTCATTTTCGCCGCGCTCGGGGCAATGGGGCTGTTCTTCCTGGTTGGTGGCATAACCGGGCGACTACGCCTTTCCCTCGCCGAGCATTCCGGCGCGCTGGCTCAATATGAAGAAGGCGATCGGCGCGTGCGCCTGCCCCTTGCCGCTCGGCTGGCGCAATCGATCACGGAGGTGTTGCCATTCGGCCGGTTTGGCCTGGGCGATGAGCCGCTGGAAGTGAGCCTGGCCAGGGCGGGCAACCCCTACGACTCGCCGCTTCAGTTCTATCAGCGCAAGATCGCCTACATGGGGCTCTATGCAGTGGGAGCCATCGTCCTCGGCGTTCTGGCGGGCCTGCCGATGCCGCTGGCGCTCTTCGTTTCGCTTATCGCTGGCGTTCTCGGCTTGATCTCTCCGGAGTCGGTCGTTGCTGACCGCATCCAGAAGCGTCGTGACGCGCTGCGGCGTGAGATGGCTTTCATGCTGGATCGTGTCGCCTTCGCTGTGATGGCCTACGGCACGTTCCAGGAGACGCTCTCTCACATGAGTGCCCAGCTGCAGCCGACCTCGGGCGGCGCTTTCAAGCTGCCCTTCGACGAGCGGGCGAGAGTGACTCGCGAAATCGACGAGGAGTCGCGCAAGTTCCAGGCGGCTCTGGGGACGGGCATGGTCGGCATGGGTGGGGGGCTCTTCGCAGAGTTCCTAAACCATCTTGCGCTGCTCCTTTCGGCCGGGGTGGGGGAAGGGTTCAAGGATGTCCGGGAAAAGCTTGAGCGCATCTATCCGGTGTCGTCGGAGGTGATGTCATTTCTGGATGTCGTCGAGGCCGGCCTGCGCGGCGCACCCATGGCCGAGAGGTTGTTTGAGCTTGCGGACGACATGGTCGAGGAGATCGCTCAAGAGCAACGCGAGGCTGGAATGCGGGCGACGCTGGTGGTAACGGCGACCGCAGGAGCCATTCTGATACCACTGCTTATGGTCGTCGGAGGGCCGGCCTTCTCGCTGGTTCTCGATGTCTTCGGCGGCTGAGAATCGAGTATGACGCTCTGACGATCTGGAATGGGGAGGCCCACATCATGGAGGAATTGAGACGGTTCATTCTAGATGAGGAAGGCGGACCGCTCACTGAGTACGCCGCCATTATCGCCGCCGGCGTCGTCGCGGCCCTGGCGATCATTGCCCTGTTTCGCCTGGTGGCCAGCAAGATCAACGAAGGATCCAGGTGGTTCGAGCCGTGAGCAGCCAGGCGCCCCGCTGGGCGCGCCCCGGCTTCGCGCGCGGCCGGCTTCTGCATTCTCGTCTGTGCGTGGAGAGCCCCATGGTCGTTCCTAAGGGACGCTGCGCTCGCCGGGGAAGCAGTGATCGGGATGGACAGGCCCTTCTTGAGGTGGCCGTCACCTTTCCTCTGTTCGTCATGATCATCCTGGCCATCGGGGCAGTAGCCTGGACCTTCTGGGTGCAGGCTGCCACCGCCATTGCGTCACAGGAGGCGGCTCGATATTCAGCCTATCGCGTCGGGGACACATTCGATCCGTTGGCCGGGTATGGGCCGTTCTCTGATGCGATGTCTGGCATC
>CAZGRL010000125.1:0-10390 GCA_964528155.1 uncultured Anaerolineaceae bacterium | reverse complement strand
CTTGACGTCGGTTCGACCAAGGCCGAGATCGTCGCCGCCATGCGCGCCCTGCCCTTGGAGATCGATCCGCTGGGCGGCCACCCGCTGTGCGGGAAGGAGACCTCAGGCTTGTCGGCCGCGGAGGCCGATCTGTTTCGCGACAAAGCCTTCGTCATCACGCCTCTCGAACGAAGCTCCGACGGCGTGCGGCAACTGACCGACGAGATCATCGAGGCGTTGGGCGCGCGGCCGATAATCATGGACGCGGCCGAGCACGACCGCCTTCTGGCCGCTACAAGTCACCTTCCTTATTTGCTGGCGGTCGCACTGGTCGCCTGCGTCGGTGAAATCGCGACGTCGGATCCTGGTGTCTGGGAGTTGACCGCGTCGGGCTTCCGCGACAGCACCCGTCTGGCCGGGAGCGACGTCCGGATGATGATGGACATCCTATCGACCAACTCCGCCGATATCCAGAAGACGATCCGCGCCGCGCGGGAGATTCTTGCGCGTTACGAAACCGCCCTGGAGAAGGGCGACCTTGAGGCCATCGAAGCCCAATTGCGCGACGCCAGGGGGCACAGACTGCAGCTCGAGGCGCGTCAGGCTGCTCGGATCGAGGGAGGCGCATGAACCTGCGCGTATGCGGCGGTGCGACCGGGCTGAAGGGCGAGGTGCATGTCCCGGGGGACAAGTCGATCTCGCATCGGGCGATCTTGATGGCGGGCATGACGCGCGGCACCAGCCGGCTGCGCGGCGTGCTCCAAGCCGGCGTTACTCAGGCGCTGCTGAATAGTCTGGCGCAACTGGGCGTCGAGACCCAAGCCCTCGCCGCAGACGATCTGCTGATCGTGGCCCACCCGTGGGAATCGCCAAAATCGGTCCTCGATTGCGCCAATTCCGGTGCCACAATGCGCATGTTGCTCGGGGCACTCTCGCCGGCCGGGATAAGCGCCACCCTGGACGGCAGCGAGCGGCTGCGGGGACGGCCGATGTCGAGGGTCATCGATCCGCTTCGGCAGATGGGGGCCAGCATCATCGGCCAGGATGGGACGGACCAGCCGCCTTTGACGGTGGGAGCTGCCCGGCTGCGCGGTATCGAATACGAGATGCCGGTCGCCTCAGCGCAGGTGAAGACGGCCATCCTGCTGGCCGGACTCTCGGCCGAGGGTCCGACGATCCTGCACGAGCGCGCCCGCTCGCGCGATCACACCGAGCGCCTGATGCGCCGTCTGGGAGTTCCCATCCGTGTGCTGAACGGCGACATCGTGCTCGACCCGGATGGGACCGGGCATTCGCCCTTCGATCTGGAGATCCCCGGAGATCTGTCGTCGGCAGCGTTTCTGATCGCAGCCGCGATCCTCGCACCCGACTCGGAGATCAGCCTCCCGACTGTAGGCGTCAATCCAACGCGCACGGGGTTGGTCGACACGCTGCGCGAGATGGGCGCCGAGGTCCGCCTGCCTCATCTTCGCCAGAACGGGTGGGAAGACGTCGGCACACTGGTGGCTCGGAGTTCCGGGTTACGACCGGCATCGGTCGGAGGGGAGCGCGTGGTCCGCATGATCGACGAGCTCCCGATCTTCGCCGTGCTGGCGACGCAGGCCGATGGCGTCTCGGTTGTGACCGACGCGGCCGAGCTGCGGCTCAAGGAGTCCGACCGCATCGCCAGCCTGGCCGCCGAGCTGCGTCGGATGGGGGCGGCCATCGAGACGAGGCCGGATGGCTTCGAGATCCAGGGGCCGACCCGGCTGCGCGGCGTCGCCGTCGACTCCCACAGCGACCACCGATTGGCGATGGCCCTGACCGTTGCCGGGCTGATCGCCGAAGGCGAGACCACGGTCCAGGGCGCAGAGTGCATCGACGAGTCGTTCCCGGGGTTCGCACAGATCCTTGCCGGACTTGGAGCCGAGCTCGCATGAAGCGCGTGGCCTTGCTCGGCTCTCCCGTTGCTCACTCGGTGTCGCCTGCGATGCACAACGCCGCCTTTGCTGCGCTGCGGATGCCATGGGGCTATTCGACAATCGAGGTCGCACCCGGCGATCTCGCCAAGTGGATCGAATGCCTGCGTGGCGTCGACTGGGCCGGCGCAAATGTCACCGTGCCACACAAGGTCGCCGCGGCGGGTCTGGTCGACGAGATGTCCGAAGCGGCGCGGCGGATCGGGGCCATCAACACCATCGTCAGCGACGCCGGTCGTCTGGTCGGACACAACACCGATGTCGACGGATTCACAGCCGATCTCGCCGCGCAGCGCGTGGACATAGCCAGTCGAACCGTCGTGATCCTGGGCGCCGGCGGCGCGGCCCGGGCGGTCGCCCATGCGCTTGAGGCGATGGATGCACGGCTGCGTATTGTCTCCCGGAATGAAGAAGCGGGTCGAGATCTGGTGGGGACGCTATCGGGCGGAGCCGACAAAGCGGGCGTTTTCCCTTGGTCGCCCGACGGATTCCGCGGGGCGGCGAAAGGCGCGGCGCTGATCGTGAACGCCACACCGCTCGGGATGGCGCCCAACATTGATCGATCACCGTGGCCACGCGAGATTCCCCTGCCCGCCAGCGCGTTCGTCTACGATCTGGTCTTCAACCCCCGCGAGAGCCGGCTGGTCGCCAGCGCCGGCGAGGCCGGATTGAACGCGTGTGGTGGGCTGGGGATGCTCATCGAACAAGGCGCGCGGGCGTTTCATTTGTGGACAGGCAATCCCCCACCCCGCGATGTGATGACCACAGCCGCCACGGCGGCGCTGGAGAAGCAGGATGCTAAGGTTTCTTACGGCGGGTGAGTCGCACGGCCCGCAAGCGAACGTGATCCTGGAGGGGATCCCGGCCGGTCTACCGCTCTCGGCCGAGGACCTTGCCGACGATCTTGCACGACGCCAGGCCGGATACGGATCAGGGCCGCGCATGCGGATCGAGCGCGATGTCGGCGAGATCACCGGCGGGGTGATGGCCGGGATCACCATCGGCGCCCCGATCGCCGTCACTATCCGCAATCTGGATCACGAGAAGTGGAAGAGCAAACCGATCGATCCGATGACGATCCCCAGGCCGGGGCACGCCGACCTGGCCGGATGGATGAAGTACGGATTGCGAGACCTGCGCTTTGTGCTCGAGCGCGCTTCGGCCCGCGAGACGGCGGCCCGTGTCGCCGCCGGCGCCATTTGCCGCAAACTGCTGGCGGAGTTCGGCGTTCGGGTCGGAAGCTACGTCGTCGGCATCGGCTCGGTGTCGGCCGACCTCGATCGAATGGCATTCGAAGATCGAATCGCACGAGCGGAAGACAGCGCCGTTCGCTGCCCCGATCCCGAAGCGAGCGAGGCGATGGAAGCGGAGATCCGCCAGGTCATGCAGGCCAAAGACACCTTGGGCGGATCGTTCGAAGTCGTTGCCCTGGGCGTCCCGCCCGGGTTGGGGAGTTATGCGCATTGGGACAAGCGATTGGGTGCGCGGCTGGCGGCGGCGGTGATGAGCATCCAGGCCATCAAGGGTGTGGAGATCGGCGACGGTTTCGCCAACGCTCGACTGCGCGGCACCCAGGTTCATGATGAGATCTTCCTGGAGGACGGCGAACTGGCGCGTCACACGAACCGCGCCGGCGGTCTCGAGGGCGGGATCTCGACCGGTGGGCCGATCGTCGTGCGGGCCGCCATGAAACCGATTTCGACCACGCTCACGCCGCTGGCCTCGGTCGACCTGGCGGACGGATCACCGTCGGAAACGCGCTACGAGCGCTCGGATTTCTGTTCGGTCCCCCGGGCTACGGTCGTGGGTGAGGCCATGGTGTGCTTCGTGTTGGCCTCGGCCTTGTTGGAGAAGCTCGGCGGCGACTCGATTGCCGAGATGCGGCCGCGATTCGAAGCACTGCATCGTGGGAGACCGGGCGAAGCGGATTTGACGAATGAGCCGATCGTATTCTGGGAGTGAAGCGCTCGGCGCGCGCCGGGTGCAGTCGACGGAGATGGCTTCGCGGGGCGAGCTGGGTGGCGGGTTCGCGCCTCCGAACATCGTGCTGTTCGGGCCACCTGGTGTCGGCAAGACGGCCGTCGGGCGGCTTTTGGCCGCGGCGCTCGACCGCCCATTCGTGGACACTGATGCGCAGATCGAGGCCTTGAGCGGAAGGACGATCGAGCGCATCTTCGCACACGATGGTGAGGCCGCCTTCCGGGCGCTCGAGCGCCACGTCGCTTTGTCGCTGGCGGCGGGGGCGGGCTCGGTCATCGCCGTCGGGGGTGGCACGTTGCTCGACCCGGACATCCGTCGCGCCGTCGAAGGCGGCAGTTCGATCGTGTTCCTGGATTGCGAAATCGACGGATTGCTGGCACGGATGGACGGACAGAATCACCGGCCGTTGCTCACCGACGAGAAGAAACAGGCGCTACGTTCGCTATTGGCTGAGCGCGCCCCGACTTATGCCAGCTTCTCCGCCCGAGTAGACACGACCGGGCGCGATCTCGCCGATGTTGTGACAGAAGTGAAGAGGATGGTCGATCACGCGACTGCGCGCACGTGGGAGGTAAACCAACCTCCGCGCGGCTACAAGGTCAAAATCGGAGCGGGCACGTGGGAGACTCTGGCGGGCGAGTTGGCGGCGATGGAGATCCGCCCGCCGCTCATCGCGATCACCGACAGCAACGTCGGCCCAATCTACGCCGATCGAGTCGCCGAGATGATCGACGCGCAGGTGATCACCATTCCGGCGGGCGAGGCCAGCAAGACACTGGCCGTGGTGGAGCGACTCGGTGCGGCGTGTGTCGAGAAGGGATTGGACCGCGGCGGGGCGATCGTCTCACTTGGTGGCGGCGTGGTGGGCGACATCGCCGGCTTCGTGGCGGCAGTGTACATGCGCGGCGTGCGCTGGGTAACGCTCCCCACCACGTTGCTGGCGATGATCGACGCCAGCGTCGGGGGCAAGGTCGGCGTCGACCTGACAAGCGGGAAGAACCTGATCGGCGCTTTCCATCCGCCGGATCTGGTGTTGGCCGATACCGACGCCTTGGAGACCCTTCCGGAGGAAGAGATGCGCGCCGGGTTGGCAGAGCTGGTCAAGGCCGCTCTAGTCGGTGACGCACTCATCTTCGATTGGCTCGAGGTCGAAGGCTCGCTCCCCACCGTGCGCTGGCTGGAGCGGGCGCTGGCGGTGAAGATCTCGATCGTCGAACGGGATCCGTACGAGCGTGGCGAACGGGCCGCGCTCAACCTGGGTCACACGGTGGGCCACGCGCTTGAGCGTGCCACGGGGTATGGCCTGCGCCACGGCGACGCCGTGGCCGTCGGCCTGGTGGCAGAGGCCCGCATGGCCGAGCGCATCGGGCTGGCCGAGGCGGGGCTGGCCGAGCGCGTCCTCAGGGTGCTGTCACGCGTTGGACTGCCCACGCAGATCGACGGCGTCCCGCCGAGCGAGATCATCCAGGCAATGACGGCAGACAAGAAACGTCGCGCCGGGGAAACGCAGTTTTCGCTACCGGTAAGACCTGGCCAGGTCCGTGTCGGTTGCACCGTTCCCGAGGCGCTGGTCGCCGAGGTGCTGGAGGGGATGGCCGCATGAAGAGAATCCTCGTCGTACATGGACCCAATCTGAATCTGCTGGGCGAACGTGAGCCTGGTATGTACGGGACGGAAACCCTCGAGTCGATCAACGCCAGTCTGCAGAAGGAGGGCGAGGATCTCGGATTGGAACTGCAGATCTTTCAGTCGAACCACGAAGGCGTGTTGATCGACGCCATCCAGGATGCACGCCTGTGGGCCGCGGCGTTGATCATCAACCCGGGGGGTCTGACCCACACCTCGGTCGCGCTGCGCGACGCCATCACCGCCGCCGGATTGCCGGCGATCGAGGTGCATCTCTCGAACATCTTCGCCCGCGAGGAATTCCGGCGGCGATCAATCACGGCCGATGCCTGTCGCGGCCTGATCGCCGGATTCGGCGCGGAGGGCTACCTCATGGCGTTGCGTTCGCTTTCCAAGAATCTGATCGAGGATGAGTGATTTGCATGTGAACAACGGACGGTCTTGTTGACTGAACCGCAAAGCGGCTCCCGCGCCGATACGCCGCGCTTTTCCGAGATCGCTCGCCGGGTTGAGACGCTTCGAGCCGAGGGTCGAGACGTCATCCGCCTCGACGTCGGCTCGCCGGACCTGCCCCCGGCGGGATTCATCATCGAAGCGCTCCAGCGCGCGGCGGCGATGCCCGATCACCACGGCTATCACCCGTTCCGCGGGCCGCTACCCCTGCGCCAGGCGTGGAGCACGATGTACAGGCGCGTCTTCAATGTCGAGCTGGATCCGGAGACGGAGGTGCTGCCGCTGCTCGGCTCGAAGGAGGGCATCCTTCATCTGACTCTGGCGAATGTGCGCGCCGATGACGTTGTGCTCGTCCCCGATCCGGGCTATCCGACGTACGCCCGAAGCGCGCGGCTGCTGGGCGCGACGCCCCACCCTTTCCCGCTCGAGCCATCCCAGGGTTATTTTCCCGATCTGACCGAGATCCCCGAGAAGATCCGGAAGAGAGCCCGGTTGCTCTGGCTGAACTATCCCAACAATCCGACGACGGCGACGGCCGACCTTACACTCCTGGCGCAGGCGGTCGAGTTCGCCCGAGCACACGACCTGCTCATATGTCACGACGCTGCCTACACACAGGTGAGCCTCGACGGCCGGGTCTATCCGAGCATTCTTCAGGTGCCTGGCGCCAAAGACGTCGCCGTCGAGCTGAACAGCCTGTCCAAGTCGCACAATATGGCCGGCTGGCGGCTGGGGGTCGCCGTGGGGAACTCGGCCGCGCTCGAGCGATTAGTGCGGGTCAAGGCCGATGCGGATAACGGACATTTCCTGGCGATCACCGACGCCGCCGTCGAAGCCCTCACCGGGGATCAGACGTGGATCGCCGAGCGAAACGCGGCCTATCGTCAGCGGGCGGAGGCTGTGATCGGCAGGCTGGAGGCAGCGGGTCTCGTAGCCGAAATGCCCAGGGCGACGATGTATGTTTGGGCGCGGGTTCCAGACGGATGGCGTTCGCAGGAATTCGTTGGACGGCTCCTTCAGGAAGCCGCAGTGGCGGTCACCCCAGGCGACACCTTCGGAGATCGGGGAGAGGGATACATCCGCATCTCCCTTGGTACGTCGCTCGAGCGGCTTGTCGAAGGGATGGAGCGGCTTCAACGTTGGCGCGCTGGCGCAGGCTGAAGCCTGCGGCTACAAGAACGTCCTTCACAACCGACAGACTGTCTCTCTTAATGGAGCGGGCAGCAAAGCTGCCCGCTCCATTCAAAAAGACTTAGTCCTTCTCTGCAAGGGACCGGATCGTCGCCAGGTGTTCGGCGTAGTGCTCGTACGTATTCCAGGCGATGTACTGCGAGAGCGGGCCGCTCGGGCCTTCCTGCGTGTCGAGCCATGCGCGCGGTCGGGCCAACTCTTCGTCCGTCAGCCGTCCGACCGTCCGCATCACGGCTTCGTGGCCGAGCCTCAACTTATCCATCACTTCGCTCACCCTCAGGGTCTTGTCCCTACGGTGCAGGTGCTCGTTGATGACGTCGTACGGTGTCACCCGGTAGCTCACACCTTCCAGGCCGACAGCTGATTCGAACGAATCGCCACCGATGTGAAACCGCAGGAGGATCTCTTCCCATGCGGCGATGTGAGCCAGGTGGTCCTTTACCGACCACTGCCCGTCTGACTCGACCGCCATGATCGCTTCGTCGTCCAGCGGCTCCACTGCCGCCATCAGCGAGTCGAACCCCTCTCGGATCTTGAGAAGCAGTTCGCGCCCCATCTGGCCCATGGACCGCACGTCAGTGTGATTATCACCTTCGACCATCTTCACACCTCCTTACTCTCGGAGAAGAGACACCACCCGACCGTTTCCGGACGAGCCCTGCAGGCGATTGTCTAGCTGAGTGCAATTGATTCTAGGGCGTTGAGGTCGCCGGTGGGAAGGCCGGCCAGGGCACCTTGCGCCACTGCGAATAGCCGTGCTTCTCGGCAGTGTATACGCGCCCGCCGGAGGGCTCCATGCAGCCGGCCTCATCGTGCACCGTGATCGCCGTCTCATCTGAGCGCAATGGCGTGAACACCAATTGACCATCCTGACAGAGCCAGGTCTCGATCAGATAGCCGCGGTAGTCGTCGGGGGTCATCCAGACGGGGCTCCAGAAGATCGTAACCTCGTCACCCTGACGTGTCGCAGACACAGTTTCTGGGGGTCCATAGAGCTCTGAAAAGATCAGCTTCGAATAGTACACGGGCGCGTCGAAAATGTCGCCGCGGAAGACGTCGAGCACGGACACCGTGACCCAGCAGCGATCCGGGTAATACCATGGGCGGACGTATGCCCAGCTCCCGTCGTCGTTACGGCCGAAGATCTCAACCCGGTTGTCAGGGTAGAGCCCGTACTTGTAAAGGTAGGCCGCGCCCGGACCATAGCGGCAGTTGGCCTGCTCGAGCACGTGCGCGTCGGGAGGGTCGTACGTCGGCGTGGGCGTGATCGTCGGTGTGCGCGACGGGGTGGGTGTGATCGTGGGAGTGTAGATCGGCGTGTCCGTTGAAGCGGCCGTCGGCGTCGCCGTCGGAGCCGGCGTATCACTTGCGGTCGCTGTGGCGGTCGGAGTGAGGGTGGACGTCACGGTTGGCGTAGGCGAAGGTGCCAACGTGGGAATGGCGGTCTGCGTCGGCGTCGGCGAGGAGAGATTGGCCCACGTCGTACCGCCTCCGAACCCTAGGCCCAGGAGGAGCAGTCCGATCGGCAGGCGGACGAGAAGCCAGCGGCGCATGCGGGCTATCTTCGCGCGGTTTGCCCGACCCGCAAGGCGTACCTTCGTCCCGGCGAATGGGCCCCGGTCAACCCGGGCTCCACCGCACGGGGCCAATCGTCGTTCTCACGCACTTGGCCCGATCCGGGCGGGACGTGATGCTCTCGCCTGGCCGTGGCTGAAGGGCCGACCGCCGAACCAGACCCTACATGCCTCCGGATCGGCTTCCCCGGGGCCGCCTGTCACAGCCGGATCCCGCATGTACAGGGCTCGATAGCCATCACGGATCACCTGCTGGGTCGCAGAATCTTCAGGATCATTCCCCCAATCCAAATCGGTGAACCCATACTCGATCTCCACACCGTCCGAATACCAGACACGCACGGATTGCACCCTCCCCCAGTCTTCGACTTGGGAGCGGACGACCTTCCCGAACGTCGATGCCCACACCTGGTCGTGGATGAAAGCCTCGGGGTGTTCGACGCGGAGGACGAGATCGACATCGGACGACGACGAGGCGCTGCCTCGGGCATACGAACCCACCAGGGCAACAGATGCCACATGCGGCTGCCCCCTCGCCCAGTCGATCACGCGTTGCAGGAACGTTTCGACATCCATGATCTTGTCTTCGTGGTCGGACTTGGCCTCGAAACCTAATCGGAAAAGTGGTCCTCCGGCCTCAATACCCAGGCCTGGTCGTGGTGCGTGAAACCGATCCTCGAATAGTAGTCCGCCGCCGCCGGCGCGGCAAGCAGCACAATGAACGCCCGATCACCAAGCTCACGCCTGGTCAAGCGCACAAGCTCCTTGCCGATCCCTAGGCGCTGGTGAGTAAGGCGGACGGCCAGATCGGCCAGGTAGGCGACGTAGCAGTGGTCGGTCAGCGTTCGGGAGATTCCAATGAGGGAGTCACCCTCCCATGCCGTCACGATCAGGTTCGCCTCCCTCAGCATCTGGGCCATGCACTCACGGCTGTCGACCGGTCTCCTTTCAGCCAGCGTCGATGCGTGGTACAGCTCGATGACCCTATCGAGGTCGAGGTTGTTCCCGAGTTCATAGCGGATCTCGGATGGTTGTTCCGGCACGGCCGTGACCTCCTTGAGCGACGTGATCTTCTGATGGTATCAGGCGGACGGCATGGCGTCCTGAGGTTGGACTGGGACAATCGACTGCGAGCCGGGATATATCACGGGCGTGCGCGTTCCAGCACGCAAGCCGGCTCCATCCGCAACTCGGCTGAGCCCATCTTTGGGGAACGAGGCGATCTCATCAGCCCTGATCGATGGTGATGTATTCCATCACGGCCGGACGGAACGCACGGGTGACGCCGCCTGTGGTCTTGTAGAAACTGTCGTTGCCGGTCCGAAGCATCTCGTCCAACCATCCGGTGACGAGCGATCCGTCCCGTTTCATACGGTCAAGCGTAGCCCGCACGCCCAGGGCATCCCAGATTTCGAAGGGCCCCATCTGCCACGAATACCCAAGTCGCATTGCCATGTCGACAGGCTTGACGCCATCGGCGATCTCAGGCAGGCAGTAGGCGGCATAGGCCATGACATTGCTCAGACTCGCCCAGACGAGCTCGCCGACGCGATCTCTCTGGGTGACGAGGTAACGAAGGCGCTCGCCGAGAGGCTCGATCTGCCTGGCCATTGAGAGTCTCGGAAGATC
>CAZGRL010000124.1:0-10419 GCA_964528155.1 uncultured Anaerolineaceae bacterium | reverse complement strand
AGGATTGTCCCGATTTGCCGTTCCAGCACGGACTCGAAATCGGGCTTCATTTCCCGCCCGCTGACTTCGATCAGCATGGCCCAGCGTTGGTTTTCGCTCAAGCCCGAATCCAGGTCCGGCCCGACAATCGTTACCTGTCCATCTACAATGTCTTCCCCCGTGATGGTGAGTTCGACACTGGCGAGACACGCGCCGCAAACATCCTCGCGCACGACCTGACCGGAGAAGTCGGGGCTGTATTCCACAGGCAGCTCCGGCAAAGGGACGCGAATTTGCAGACCCCGCTCTTCGATGCCAAACTGGACGATGCCAGCCTGCGCAATCCCGCCGATAGCGGCGCGGCGTCCATCTGGAATCTCTCAGGCTTCCACGCTGGATGGCTGGTCGGCGTTACTCAACAAGGGACAGCCCAAGGGTAAGGCGGCCTGCGCCAGCGCCAAACGGTCAGGCGTCGGCTCGCCCAGCAGTAGGGTGAAACCGCGCAGCCGCTGGCAGGCGTAGCGCAGCGGATCCTCGCGACTCCCGGCGCCGTCAAAGATCTGCGCCACGCGGGCGATAAACCCTAATGCGTTGGTCATATCCAGCGGAACGATGCGCGCCTCCCAACCCAGCGATACCCCCGCATCCCGAAGCCCGTCAAGCAGTGAATCTTCGACGATGAAGACAACCACCTGCCGCCTAGTCAGCGATTCGATCAGAGCCGGAGCTTGCGAGGCGTCATCTCCCATCAGCAGGGCATAACCGGGGATCGTTCCGTCAATGAAACCAATTCCCTGCCGCCGCGCTTCGGCGTCGTCAGCCGAAGCGGCGGCGGAGACAACATCGCTGGAACCCGCCATGATTACTCCAATACACAGATCAACATGCGCAGCATGGCTTAACTTCCTTTCCTTCGCGCCGCCAACAGCCGCACGTAGCCCAAATAGTGGGGATGGGTACGGAACCCATCGAAGCCCTGTTCCCGCAGGACGGCCTGCAAATCCC
This sequence comes from uncultured Anaerolineaceae bacterium, assembly GCA_964528155.1. Taxonomy (GTDB): domain Bacteria; phylum Chloroflexota; class Anaerolineae; order Anaerolineales; family E44-bin32. The sequence goes on along the minus strand of CAZGRL010000124.1, from coordinate 9,435 downwards.
GCCCGATGAAATCGGTCGCCAGGGGGCATTCTACTTTCTCGAAAGCGAAACGCACCGGCCAGGGCGAGCGCTTCAGATCGAACTCGTCATAGTCCAAGATGATGAACTCGCCGCCGGGTACTAAGGCGCGCCGCGCGTTGGCGATGATTTTCAGCCGGTCTTCCTGTATGAAGCCGTGCAACACGAAAGAGATGAAAACCTTGTCGAATTCCTCTTGATAGAGCAGCGGTTCCTCGATGCGCTGGTTTTCGATGGCAATATGCGGGAAACCTCCACAGCGGCGGCGGGCTTGCTCCAGCATCTCCGGGCCGATATCCAGCCCCACGATGCGGCCTTGTGGGGAAAGGTATTTGTTCATCAGGCAGAGATTACGCCCGGTGCCGCATCCCAGCGATAGAATTCTGTCATTGGGCTGGATGCGCATTTCCTGCACAACCTTGCGAACAAAGAAGGGATAGGTGCCGCCGGTAATGGAGTTCATCAACAAGTCGTAGTGGCGGGCCTCGAAGCCCTTCACTTCTACTTTGGTATCAGACCGGGTGTATGTTGAAGTCATTTTTTCCCCTGTACTCAACGCTGAAAAGGATATAGCCCCGCTTAACGGGTGTCCGGATGGGACGGCGCCCCATTCAGTTCCTCCAGCCATTTCTCAAACTTTGTCCGACACGTTGGGCAAAGAGAGAGATGGTGATTAACGGCAGCACGAATGTCGTCAAGGGCGGCGCCGCCAGCCAACAATTCTGCGTCATACTCGAGCAAGGCGAAACATTCCTCACACGTGAGGTGAACCGGCTTGCCGGCCTTGCGCGTTGGCAGGAGTAATTGCCACAAGGAGCGGCCTGCTTTGTCCATGCTACTGCTTTTAGTCCGTCCCTTCCAGTTCCACGAAGCGCGGAAAATGTCGCTCTCGGTGATGATCCCCACCAGTTGGCTTCCTTCCATCACCGGCAGGGCGCTGATCTTATGCTCCAACATCAGCCGGGCGGCTTCAATCAATGGCGCATCGGGAGCGATGGTTCTCGGGTCCTTGGTCATCACCTGGCGGACGGTCATTCGGGAAAGCACATCGATGATTTTGACCTGGTCCTGGCCGACTCCGGTGGGTGGTTCCGCCCGGCGCAGATCTTCCAGGGTGACGGTCCAAACCAGGTGCTCGTTATCCATCACCGGCAGGCGGCGGACTTTGTTGTCACTCATCAACCAGTAGGAATCCCGCAGCGGACTGTTTGGAGAAACGGTAATCGGTTTAGGGTTCATCCAATTGCGAACCGGGTTGCCGGAAACAAGAACTCGTTTCTGTCAATGGGAATATCGCCGGGAGGTCGCCCCACCCAGTTTTTCAGGGGCAGCGGCGAGCGCCTGTTGACTCCTTTTAGCGCCTCAAAGGCCGCAAGAATATCCGCAGACGCCACAGCGGCTTTTTCCGCCCAGCGGCGGCACTCCTCGGCGGGTTCTTCGTTATGCTCCAGCCAATGGGGATTACCATCCGCAGTTTCTCTGTTTCGTTCAATTTCATCCTCTCCGTTCTGGATCGATTCCAAAATGACGCGGTGTTTGAGCAGGTTTCTTTGTGGACTCACCGCTGGTACGTCGACCGGTGGTTCAAAGAAAGCCCTCAGGCGTATGCCCTCCCGCACGAGTTCCACCAAAGTCACATCCTGCATGATTTCTTCTCCATCAAGGTAGATTGTTGCCTGGCATATTTTCAACTGTCCTTTCGCTGGTGTTTCGGCTTCCCGGAGCAACCGCCTGGCCATGGGCTCATCAGGATAATACGAGGTCGCCGCGCTCCAGAAGCGAACGTCATACCGTTCGACAGCGGCTCAGAGTTTCTGGATAATTTCCAAAGAAGCGATGGTTCCATCGCCAACGGCTGTGGTGATCTGGCGATATTTCTTATCCCGCACATCCCCTGCGGCATATACGCCTTCCAGGTTGGTTTCCATTTTTCCGTTCGTTACAATGTAACCTTGCGCGGTTAATTGCAGAGGGGTATCTCGTAAAAAGTTGACATTGGGCAACATGCCGATAAATATGAAAACACCGTCACGCTCCAATGTGATGAGTTCCTTCGTCTTTAGATTCTCTGCCACCACGAGCATCCTGTCGTCTTTTTTGTCAAATCCGCGGGGTTCATGCGACCACAGAATATTAACCTTTGGATTTTTCATCATCTTGTCTGCTGAGATTTTCTCCGCTTGCAGGGTGTCAAACTGATGAATGACGGTGATGGATTTTACAAACTGCAACAGCAACAGAGATTCTTCCATGGCGCTGTTTCCGCCGCCCACCACGATAATATCCTTGTCTTTATAGAATTCTCCGTCGCAAGTCGCGCAATAAGAAATACCCCCGCCCCTATAGTCCTGCTCGCCTGGAACATTCAAAAGGCGCGGAGAGGAACCGGTGGCGATAATCACGTATTTTGCGGTGTAGGTCTCGTCATCTATTCTTACCCATTTTTCTTTTCCAACAAGATTAATGGCGGTGATATCCGCGGCAAGCTCGAATCTGGTGCCGTACTTTTCGGCTTGTTTGCGCATGTTCCCCGCCAATTCATACCCGGCAACGGGTTCAACAAAGCCTGGATAATTCGCGACCTGATGAGTGGTCTTCACCTGACCACCCGCTGATGATTCGTCTATTACTAGAGTCGAAAGCGAGGCGCGCGCTGTGTAGATGGCCGCTGCCAATCCGGCTGGGCCGGCTCCGATGATTGCTAGATCAAATTGATGGGTGGCTTGACTCATCCCGTTTGTTTCCTTCATGCGAGTCTGAGCTAATTCAATAAGACCTGACAGGTTTCTCAAAACCTGTCAGGTCTATGGCAGGAAACTACGAAAAGACCTCGCTGATAATATCCTTTATTTGTTTGGCCGTTTGAATACTGGTGGTTGCTTGCACCACTTTGCCATTGCGGTAATAAACGGTAAATGGTAGCCCCCGGAAACTTCTGCACTCTGGCAGGTTCTTGATGGCTGCGGCGTCGGGAATGTCGAAGTCCATATCCCGAAATTGAATATCAGGGTACTTGTCCCGAAAAACCTCGAAAATATCATAGACGGGAATGCACATCGGTCCCATTCTTCCGCAGCAGACAGCCACCTTTTGCTTGTTTTCGATCAAGGCTTGCAGTTCCTCCCTGCCATTTACATGTTCCAGATTGGTTTGAAGCATTGTAACGATCTCCTTGAGTGGTTTTGAATCACATCTGGAAAGTTATGGCGTGAGATATACGCGCCATCCTGCGTGATGTCGCTGACTGCCGGCAGTGACGCGGTTACAGTTTACTTACCGATAAGCCGTCTTTTCATTACAATTAAAGTCATGTTGAAGGGTTTACATTCGACCTATTTTCTCTCCTCAACAGATGAAGTTTCCCGTGTTGAAATGGGGAGCGTTGTTTGCGGGAACACTTCCACTTTTTCCCAAAACTGTGGGTGGGAGTCGCAGTCACTGTGGCCTTTGCCAGGGACAATCCACAGGTGTGTTTTTCCGGGATTTCCAGTCCTGGCGAGCGATTGTCCCTGGGTAAGCGGGATGGTCAGATCTTCATCACCATGAATCAGGAGGATATGCGCGTCGGCATGGGGGATATTGTTGACAGGGGCGATTCTATCAAAATCTAGTCCGAAGCGTAGCTGCATATACCCAAAATGCAGCCGGGAGATGACGGTTGGGATATTCCTCTTCTGAAATTCCAGATTCATGACTTCGATTGGATGGGAAAGGGCAGCGATTGCAGTGACGCTTCTTACGCGTTGGTCCCAGCCAGCTGAGTTGATGGCCGCTCCCCCGCCAATCGAAAGCCCGAGGATGCCAATGCCGCGGGACGCAACCAAATCGAAACGGGAGATAAGATCCATAGCGGCGAGGGCGTCCTCCGAAAAGGTACCAACGGTGGGGTGGCTTACGGGCGAACTGTTGCCGTGATTGCGGGCGTCAAATGCCAGCAGGTTGTAGCCCAGGAGATGCAGAGCGCGGATGTAGGGTATCATACGGGACAGATTCCGCCCCCAGCCGTGGATCAGGATCAGGGTCGGCGCGTGCAGCGAGGCGGGAATCCACCAGTCGTAAAGTTGCGCGCCGCTTTTCGCTGGGATGTGAATCTCGTCAAAGGGAATGTGGTATTTTTGCGGCGTTATCTGCGATGACTCTTTCTCATAGCGATACATGCGCTCGACAAGTTGATCGAGCAGGAAGATGAGCAAAACGGAAATAACCAATGCCCAAATTAATGCCATTGTTCCTTTACTCCGGCTAATTGTAGGCAATGCGGGTTGCTTCATCCGCCATCGTCGGCGCACGCAGGGCCTCCCACGCAGAATCTTTCCAGGTTCCCAGACGCGTGTTCATGTCCAGATATTTCTGCGGAATGGGGTGCGTTCCCACCACGACTTTTACGCCATGGCGTTCTTTGAGAAAGGCTGTGAAGGTGTTGATATATGGGCAGGGGGGATACCCGACGACCAGTTCGGTGGCTAAATGGATAACCTGCACCCCATTTCTTACCATTTCCTCGCCGGTATATTCGATGTTGCCGCCCGGACATCCGCCGCAGGTGGTATAGCCCGCCAACTCCACTTCTTCGCCCGCGTAGATGCTGAATGCGCCCTCGCGGTTTTTCAACGCTCGCAGGCGTTTTCCACCGGCGCAAGTGCGGTAGCGATCACAGATAACGATTCCGATGCTTGTGCTCATTCTTGGTCCTGTTTCAGGTTTGCCCAACGTCCCATGACAATTGCTCCCGCGGCAATGAATGCCGTCGCAAACAGGTAGAGAGCAGCATAAGACCAATATTGCAAAAACACACCAGCCGCCAGGGGCAGAAAAGCGACCGGCAAGGTCAGTAGCGCGTTGAGTCCCGCATACGTAGCCCGTTCAGCAGCCGGGGCCAACTCAAGCAGGGCGCTCTGAAAACCAACATTGCGCCCATTGAAGGCCGCGCCGGCTAGGAAGAAGACTGGCAGCAAAGCTAGCCAGCCAAGCGGACTCAGGGCGACGGCTAACAAGGGGGTCGAGGTTGAAACGAGCGCGCAAACGAACAACATGCGGCGGCCGCCAGACCGGTCGACCAGGCGCGCCCAAACCAGGTTGGACAGCGCGCCGCCCAAGACTTGCCCCAGCAAAAACCAGCCGACGGCTTCCACAGGCGCGGCCAGCTGTTCGCGGGCATAGACTACATAGAATGGCAGCGCCATCAGGCTGAACCCGGTCAGGAGTTGCGCGGCAATCAAGGTTTTCAAATGGCGGCTGGCGGCCAGGAGTTGTCGCCAATATTCCTGCCAGGAGGGCGTGCCTGGTTTGACCTCGCACGCTGGCGGTTCCCGCATTGTCAGAAAGCCAAACGAGGCGATGGCCAAGCTGACGGCGGCCAACCCAAATAACGAAGCGTAATTATCGGGGTAGGCTGTGTGAGCCAGAATTTGCCGCGCCAATAGAGCCGCGCCCGCAGAAAGCGGCCCGGCCAAAACTCCCATGCCGCCAAAAAACGCCCCGCGTCGATTAGCAGGGATGATTTTCCCAATAATGTCCGTGTAAGGGATGTTGCCCAATCCACCGCCTGCATAAAAGATCAGCAGCATCGCCACCAATATCCAGGCCAGCGTCATGGGATGTTGAGCGCCAATGGCATACACCAGCCAGGCCAGCGTTCCCCAACTTATGATCCGTAGATAGATGGCGGTCAACAGATACGGCATCTTGCGCGGGCGTGGTTCGATCCAGCGGGCAACGAAAGGCTGAGGCAAGACTCCGGCGACGGTCAGCACGGTAGAAAGGCCCCCCACCCAGACGGTTGACCCGGTCAGGTCTGCCACAAAAGCGGAGATGACTGTTGTGGGCTGGGTCAGCGAAACGCCCAGGGCTAAGAACGCCCCGTGCCATAACCCGGCAATGAAGTTACGGCGGTCAATGCCGGTTCCCGATGACGCAAGGTTGGTATTCTTGGTTTCCTGTAATTGCATGGTGTTCCTGTAATCAACAGTCAAAGGTAATCGTTGTCCCAGCCGGTCAGGTTCTTGCTGCGCTCATCCAGTTCGAGCCGCTCGGGGATTTCCCCCGTCGTCCAAAGGTTGGGCAGTATTTCGGTGGGCGCATCGCTGAGACTCAAAGGAAAGGCCGTGTTCGCTCCGAAGGTTGGAATCTTGTTGTACGACCTGCCTACAGCCAGCACCGGGCATCAGCCACTTTACTGCTTCCTCCGGGCTCATGGTATGGAGGAAGCGCAGATAGAGGGCCTCGGCAAAGAGAATCTTGATCAACTCCAGCATGGCCGTTCGGTCATCGGAGCGCACCGGCCGCACGTGCGCCAGGGAACCGTCCTTTAGCACTACATCGGTCTCGGACCCTTGCACACCGGCATCCCCTGGTTCTGATTTCGAGTTCGCTCGAGGGACCATCGCACTCACTGGCTTTGCTCCCGGGTTTGTGAATCCTCACGAATCACGATTCGCCATACATTTCGAATTCACTCCGCCATGTACATCATCGGGGTGCAGCGTTCCCTCACCCGATCCGACGAAAGTCCCCCAGTCAATCTCGCCCGGCTCATGCGCGGCCAGTGCTTCTTTCAACTTGGTCAGGATGTCTTCGTACGGAAAGCACTCGCGCGGCCGGGTCGTAAGCGGGACGGCGTGACCCAACTCACAGTAAGTAGACGCAGTTCCAGTTCTCAGGTCCTGAGCGGGATGGTGTCGATCTCCAGGGACTGACCCAGGCGGCGGGAGGGGTCGGGGCCGAAGACATATTTCACTCTTGCTCAACTCCCGTTGATCGGATGATTAGCAAAGGCCGATCCACATGCTGGAGGAGGTCGGCCGCCACGCTGCCGTAGAACACGCGCGCCAGGCCGCTGCGCCCGATGGCGTTTCTACTCGACTCAAACCCTAATGGAGAGAACTGTCCGCACCATCCGCGATCTCTTCTTCACCTCTCCTCTGCATACAAACCCATCTCAAACCTCCGCGACAACTTGATCGAGGCTGGCTAGTGCCGCTCGCAGCAGTCCTTTGAGACGGTCAAGAGTAATCGGATAAAACTCCACCTCCAGGCCGGTCCAGTCGAATAGTTCAAGAATATCCTCGGCGTGCTCAGCGATATACTTGTCGGCAATGTTGAGGCTGTCTAAGACAACGATCTTGTCGTAGAAACCTGGAAAATTGGCATTGGCATCGGCCTTGTCCCATCCGAAGTACCTCTGGTAGACAGCTTTCCAGCTTCTGAGCCAGCCTGGTGTAAACCACAAGACCTTCTCCTGCCTCCCCTCGCTCATTCGCTGACGATCCTCAAGGCCTGCCAGCATGTCGTATCCATAGTCGCCCTGTACCCTGGTTATCCCCTGGCCGGCTGTCTCTAAGATCGAATCTACACGCTTGAGCGGCTGATCAAGGTTTACATGGCATTTCTTCCCATACACAACAACGATCTTATGGTCGGGACACGATTCTCGAGCTCTTGATATTCGCATGAGAAGATGCTCTTCCAAACGATCTGGCAAAGCGTGCAGACCGGGCGGGGTAAAAAGAATGCGGCGTGGATTTAGAAATCCGCTATGTATCAGATGGCTCATCTCTGGATGTAACATCCCACACGATATAATACAGCGGTCATCAAATATAGGCTGGTCCATTGCCTTCCCTTCCCATATCTTCAACATGTGCAGCCGCCAGCGCGGGCGTCCCATTTAATCACAACCCTCCCCCCTCCGAGTCTTTCCCCTTGAGAAGTGATTAGATCCAGCCCATACGATAAAAGGGCTCCCTCATCCCGTATAGATCACGCAGGCATGTTGAGATTCATTCGTCCGACGAGGAGAACGTGGATGCCTCATCGTCTCTATCGAGTGATTTCAAGCCCACCCAGATTCAACACAATCATCGCAGAGTACACCCTTCAGCGTACTGTCTGAATAAACGGCCATCCAACCCCTCTCGCTTTCCGATTGCCCGCAGCCGGCGCAGTCATCTTTCCCACTTGCCAGCAACCTAAGCAGCGCCATCGCCCACCCGTTTTCCCTTGCCCATCCCGCTTTCCCTGCGTTCTGCCATGCCTAAAGCGCAAAAGATCAAAACAGAAGATACGGATTATCCAGATACCTCACCCTTAACTTCTTTATTGCCCTCGAGCACGATGGAACTATTCAGTAAATCGATGCTCTTTATCCTGGCCTGAAACAGCTTCCGCTCCCCTAGGAGGGTCATTAACCCAACCGCCTGTCCTTCGAATTCGATCCAAGCCACATCGTGCATCACCTCTTCCTTTTGGCCATTGTTCTCGATATAAGCTGTAGCTAAGCACATGATTGTCAACTCCTTAGAGCAACCGATCTAGTATTTTCCCGATATCGCTCAATGCCTTGGTCTCATGAAGTGGACGCCCTTCCAGGCCAGATTGGAATATCCCCTCATCGTAGCTTATGCCTCCAATCACAGATATACCCTTCTTCTTCAACTCATTTGTCAGTTTCAACGCGATTTCCTCTGATGAAACCTTATTAAGGATATTCCAAGTGCTTTCCACACCGACCTCAGCCGCAAGCGTATTTATTTTCTCGGCAAGCTCCAGCGAGTCAAAAGAGGGTTCAACCACCACGAGCACGCTATCCACACTCGTCTCAACGCCTCTGCCGAAGTGCTCTATCCCTGCCTCCATGTCAACAATTGCTACCTCATCTTCCTGTAAGCAGAGCCTTCTTAAGAATTCGCGATTTAGTGCGCCCATGGGACAGGCACAGCCCTCAAGGGATTGAAGGATCTTTCCCGTACAAACCAGCCCGATTCCATCTGTCTGCACGAGGTATTGGCTCGGGAGATCTGAGGTTCGGATCTCATCCCGCGTCAGGATACTCATTGGGGATTCCGAGTCCTGCGAGAAGGCCTGGAACACCAGTTTCTTTCCACCAACGAGCTCCAAAAGGGGGGCAGGCCTATTTCTTAGGCCCAGCATTCGATGAAGCCCCGGATTTGACTCATCTGAGTCAATGACCAATACCCGGTAACCTCTCTCTCGGATCCCATTTGCCAGCAGGACGACAATAGAGCTTTTCCCACTACCGCCCTTTCCACAAACTGCTATCTTTTTCATATTTATCTCCTCTAAATTGCTTCTACTGTTTTTGGGCGACGATTATTCTCACGAGCGCGTCTCCGTACTTTGAGCCAATTCCCCAAGGGCACAAAGCCACAATTGCAGCCCCAAAAAGGAACAAGTATTACCTCTTCTTCAGGATTGCCTGGGCGAACTTGGAGCACGCGCTCCTCATCACCGATCGTAAAGCGGATTTCGCCCCGTCGGCTGAGGTCCTGCTCTTGGCCCTTTGTGCAGGCCATTCTAAGGATCTTCTTTTTGTCATGCACGTGACACTTAAACTCGACTCTCTAGTCTGGACCTGGGGTATAGGAATTAATCCCTCTCAATCTCTCGCGATCTTGTGGG
>CAZGRL010000123.1:0-10515 GCA_964528155.1 uncultured Anaerolineaceae bacterium | reverse complement strand
GGTCGAAGATCCCTTTGAGCGAAGCGAAAAGGGAGAGAGGGGTTGGGGTGAGGGTGGACCCGCGGTTCAAGCCTCCACGGGCTCGGCGAGTAGCTTCTCTTTGATCGTGCCCATCAATCCCATAAGCTGTCTCGCCAGGGGATGGGTTTTTCCGGCTTGAAGCAACGGATCGCCGCGGTTGATCGAGATCAATACAGTCTGCCGGTCGAAGGGGATTTCGGCGGCGATGTCCGTTTTCAGATGCTCAGCGATCTGCTTGGCGGTGATCGCATCTCTGCGGTCGACGCAGTTGAGCACAAGACACACGCTCTCCAGAGGGAACCCGATGTCCTGAAGAACGCCGTAGAGTTTGCTGGTGTTCTTGATGGACGACATCTCCGGCGCCATGACTGCCACCAGGACATCCGCCATTTCAATGATGGCCGAGGTGTAGGCATCGAAGCCGGTGGCCGTGTCGACGACGACGTACGAGAATCGAGTCAAGAGATAGTCCACAACTCGCTTCATCACCTCAACCGAGATAGTCTGTGCGTCTTCGAGCGTCGCCGGCGCGGCCAGAACCTTGAGGCCGCTGCCGTGCGTCGCCAGAACATCGCCGACGAGTTCGGAGTCGAGTTCATCGGCATATGCCGCCAGGTCGGCCATCGAGTATCGTTGCGGAAGGTTGAGGAACAGGGCAACGTCCCCGAATTTGAGGTCTCCGTCGATGATGAGCGCGGGCGTGTCGTCGGAATGGAACTTGAGAGCCAGGTTGGTCGCCAACATCGTGCAACCCACCCCTCCCTTGGCGCTGCAGACGGCGATCAGCTTGCCGCGGAACACGGGTTCGTCAGGGAAGGGACCTTGGGGGAGGTAGAGCGGGCCGGTAACGGCCTTCCGCTTCTGGTGGCGGTCCCATGCCTTGCGGATGGTCGAAGCCAGTTTCTCGCCGGACGGTGGCATGATCAACATGTCGCGGATTCCGGCGTTCATCGCCCGTTTCATGATCCCGATGTCGTTGTCGACGGAGAGCAGGACGACCTCGGCCAGTGGACGTGCGTCCAGGATCTTCGCCGCCGTGGAAATCCCGTCGCCGTCGGGCAATTCGAGATCGATCAGCACGACCTCGGGATCCAGGTCATCAAGGCGCTGAATCGCCTCCTCGCCGGAGCCGGCCGTTGCTTCGATCCGAATGTCCGCCTCAAACTGGATCATCCGGGTGATGAACTCAACCGTCGCGCTGTGGCTGTCGACGACGAACACCCGAATCTCATTCATAGCTCGAGACTCCCTGCCGCCTCATTCATCCTACAGTCCATACCCAGTCGCGACCTCCCCTCCGTGGGCGGTACACGACGATACTGCCATCAGTCAGGGAGCACCCGCGGCAGAATGTGTCGCCGGTCGGGAAGCTTCCCGGATGGTCTCGCGCTGCGACGATGCGGCTCGGCCGGTCGTCCCCCCTTTGCAGGAAATATGAAGCTTGATGCCATGAATGAAGATGTGGCCGTGGCGCAAGTGGGACGAAGGACCATCTGAGATTATCCCCGGAGCCGCTGCCTCCAAACCATACAGATTCCTTACAGTTCTGAAACAGAATCGGGACACGAATTGTGCCTCGAACGGGGGTTTGTCTGCACCATGTTTGCGCCGGGGCCACCCTGTCAGGACGAGCCGGGCTCTTCCTCTTCCTCAGGCGAGGAAGCCTGCAACCAGCTTCGGCCGTCTTGAGCGATGAGCGCCTCAGCGGTCTCCGGTCCCCAGGTGCCGGCAGCGTAGTTCGGGAACCCGGCCGGTGGGATGGACTCCCATCCGTCGAGGACCGGCTGGATCGTCTCCCAGGCACGTTCAACCTGGTCGGCCCGCATGAAGAGCATGGCATCGCCGCTCATGGCGTCAAGGAGCAGCGTGTCGTAGGCTTCGGGGGGCTCGGCCTTGAAGGCCTCGGCGTAGCGGAAGTGCATGTCCACGGGACTGAGGCGCATGGAGACCCCCGGTTGCTTGGCCTGGAAGCTCAGGCAGATGCCCTCTCCAGGCTGGATGTCGATCTCCAGCCGATTCGGCGGCCAGTCCAGGCTGGCCGAGGATGGGAAGGATTGGTGCGGAACTGGCCGGAACTGGATAACGGCCTGTGAGATCTTTGTCGGCATCCGTTTCCCGGTTCGAAGGTAGAAGGGTACGTCCTGCCAGCGCCAGTTGTCGATGAAGAGCTTGAGGGCGGCGAAGGTGGCGGTAGACGAGTCGGGCCGCACATCCGGCTCCGCCCGGTATCCTGGGACGCGCTCCCCCTTCAGCCAGCCCGGCCCGTACTGACCGCGGGCGGCGTACTCGTGGAGGTGCTCGGTCGGTACGGGGCGGATTGCCCGCAACACGTCAACCTTGCGCGCCCGGATTTCATCGGCGTCGAAAGCTATCGGGGGTTCCATGGCGATGAGGCAGAGGACCTGCAGCAGATGACTCTGGATCATGTCACGCAGCGCGCCAGCGTGCTCGTAGTAGTCGCCCCGGTGCTCGACGCCGACGCTCTCAGCGATGGTGATCTGGACGTGGTCGATGTAGCGACGATTCCAGATCGGCTCGAACAAGGCATTGGCGAAACGGAACGCCAGGATGTTCTGGACCGTGTCTTTCCCAAGATAGTGGTCGATACGGTAGATCTGCGATTCATCCAGGTGTTCGAGCAAAGACCCGTTCAAGGCGCGCGCCGATTCCAGGTCATGGCCAAACGGCTTCTCGAAAACCACCCGTGTTCGCTCACGATCCTGCGTCAGGCTCGCCTGCCCCAATTGCTCGACGATGGTTTGCACGACGACCGGCGGCGTCGCCAGGTAGAACACGCGCTCGGCTTTGACACCCCACATTTCGTCTTGCTTGTCCAAAGATCCGGCCAGCTCCTTGAACGTGGACGGCGATTCGAAGTCGCCCGCATGGTACACGGCCAGGTGCTCGGCGAACTTCCCCCAACTCGCCGAAACGGTCTTGCCGCGGCGTGAGAATCGATCCACGCCGTCTCGCAAGCGGCTGCGCCAGTCATCCAGTGTTAGCCCCTTGCCGTCTACACCGAAGATGGCGAACTGATCGGGGAACAGGCCGTCGATGAAAAGGCTATGAAGGGCAGGCACGAGTTTCCGCCAGGTCAGGTCACCAGCGGCGCCGAAAATCACGAGTGCGGTCGGAGGAAGGTGGATGTCAGCCATCACAGTTGAGTCTCACTCCTGGGACCATTCGGTGTGGAAGACACCGCGCGCATCGACCCGCTCATACGTGTGGGCGCCGAAGAAGTCACGTTGCGCCTGGATCAGATTGGCCGGCAGTCGTGCTGCCCTTAACCCGTCCAGGTAGCCCAGCGACACCATGAACGCCGGCGCCGGGATCTCCATTTGGCCGGCGGCCTTGACTACCGCCCGCAGGTCCGGGACGCCTTTGGCGACAGCTTGGCCGAGGGCATCGTCGGCCACCAGGTGTGGCAAGTCCGGCCGGCGCGCGTAGGCGGCGCGGATGGGCTCGAGGAGCGCCGACCGAATGATGCATCCACCTCGCCAGATTCGCGCCACCGCCCCCAGGTCGAGCTCATATTCGTAGGCCTTCGAGGCGGCGCGCAGTTGCGCCATTCCTTGTGCGTAGGTGAGAATGAACGCAGCAAGCAAAGCGCGACCGAGTTGGTCGACGAAACCCGATCTGTCCCCCTCGAATCCCGGGTCGGGGTCGGGAATGCTTTCCCGGATGGCGAGGCGCTCTTCCTCCATCGCTGAAAGGTTACGCATCGACACGGCCACGTCGATGGTCGGGGTCGGGACAAGAAGCTGAAGGGCGTCTTGGGAGGCCCACATGCCCGTCCCCTTCTGCTTGGCGGCGTCGAGGATCACATCCACAAGACGCTTGCCGGTCCTCTCGTCGACCTCGCGGAAGATGTCTGCGGTGATCTCAATGAGGTAGCTGCTGAGCTCACCCCGGTTCCATCGGTCGAAGACAGCGCTCAATTCGTCGTCGGTCATCTTCAGGCCTCGGCGCATCAAGTCGTACGCTTCGGCGATCAATTGCATCAGCCCGTATTCGATCCCGTTGTGGACCATCTTGACGTAGTGACCGGCTGAACGCGGACCGAGATAGGTGACGCACGGCGTGCCATCAACTTGAGCCGAGCTGGCCTCGAGGATATTCCGCACGCGCTCGTAGGCCTCCGGCGGACCTCCGGGCATCATGCTCGGTCCGTGGCGCGCCCCGGCCTCCCCGCCGGAGACGCCCATTCCGAAGAAGTGCAATCCTCTGGCTTGCATCGCCTTCTGACGCACGTCTGTGTCGGTGAAATGAGAGTTGCCGGCATCGATGATCAGATCGCCCTCATCCACATGCGGAAGCAGGTCACTGATGACGGAATCGACGACCGGGCCGGCCGGAACCAACATCATGACGGCGCGCGGCTTGCGGATTCCGGCGACGAAATCGGCCACATTCTCCCGAGCCGCGACATTCCGCGCTGCGGCCTCGGCTCGCAGCTTCTTGACCGCACCCGGATCCTTGTCGTAGCCGGCGACGGCGAAACCATGGTCGGCCATATTGAGCAACAGATTGCGCCCCATGACGCCGAGGCCGACCATCCCAATCTCCGCTTTCGCATCAGTCATCCTAAGCTCCTTCGAGTACCAGCCCCAGGTCGGCGAGCTTGGCGCGCGTGTTCGTCATCCCTGTGTGATGAATTCCATGGATCCCGAGCTCCCGAGCGACCTGGACAAACATGAGCCGGTCGTCGATGTAGGCCACCTGCTCGGGATCCGATTGAGAAATGTCCAGGGCGACGCGATAGATGTCGACGTCCGGCTTGCGGAAATGCACAAAACAAGACGAGACGAAGAAGTCGATGAGCGAGCCCAGGCCAAAGCGCTGTATTCGGAACGTCGTGAGCTCTCGGCCTTCGTTGCTCACTGCGGCGATCTTGAGTCCATATCGCACCTTCAGCGCCCGCAGGAGATCGAAAGCCTCCGGGAGAGGTTGGGACTCGTCAAACATGAACGCCTTGAACTCCTCCCGCGAGAACGGCCTTTCCTTATAGAAGACCACCCGCCGCAGGTAGTCATCGAGGCTTAGCTTGCCCTCCTCGTAGGTGTCGAAGGTCAGGTGGTGGCGCTCGTCCATCTCGGGATGGTCCAGTCCGAAGGCATCGGCCGCCCGCTGTCGGGCATGGCGATCCCAGCCATTGGTGAGCAGGACCCCACCGATATCCAGAAAGAGAGTTGTGATGGGCAGGGCTTCTGTCATCGCTTTCTCCTTGTTCATTCACCGCGCACATGGGAGTGGAGCGGCTCCTTGAGGCGGCGCAGGAAGACCCGGTGCCGGCTTCCGCTCAACTCAAGGTGCTCGTAGGTCCGCATTTTGATCCAGTCATTGATGAATACCCAGGTCAAGGCATAGACCCAGATGAAGCCGATGTAGGTCCAGGGAAGCGCCGGCACGAGAAAACCGAATCCCACAATCAAAGCTGCCAGGATTTGTGTTCCCAGGATGGCTACCAGCAGCACGGGGGAAGGCCAGGGTCGTTTCCAGAAGGATCGCTTGTTGCGCACCACAATCAGCGTCAGATGTCCGGCGAGGGCCAGCTTGAGGTAGATGAACGACTGCAGGTGACTTTGATCGAGATTGAGCCACAGCTTGCCCAGAACCAGAAGCAAGAAAGTCTGTATCACGCCCACCAGCCCCAGGACTGTGCTGACGGTGATGACCCGGCGCATGTTCCAGCGGACCGGTTTGGGATCGAGCCAGGTATTGTCATAGGCGATGGTCATGATCGGCAGATCGTTGAGCAGTGCCAGCAGGATGATCATGATCGCCGTGATCGGGTAGAAATTGAAGACAAGCATAGTCAAGACAACGAAGATCATGATGCGGATGGTCTCAGCGATCCGGTAGATGGCATAGCTGTTCATGCGTTCGAAGATCCGGCGGGCCCCCTCCACGGCCCGGACGATGACCGAAAGACCGGGCGCCGTCAGGACCAGACTGGCGGCTGCCCGAGCAGCGTCGGTCGCGCCCGAGACAGCGATGCCCACGTCAGCCTGCTTGAGCGCCGGCGCGTCGTTGACCCCGTCACCCGTCATGCCGACCAGGTGGCCTGCACCCTGGAGCGCCTTGACGACATCGTACTTGTGCTCGGGGAACACCCGGGCGAAGCCGTCGGCGTCCTCGATGAGCTCGATGAGGGATCGGTTGAGGCCGAGATCCGCGTCTTTCGGGAACAAATCCGCAGCCGACAAGATCTTCTGGCCCATGCCCAGACTGCCTGCGATCTCGCGGGCGATAGCCAGGTCATCGCCAGTGACCATCTTGACGCGGATGCCGTGGGCCTCGGCGCGCTGGATAGTCTCGGCCGAATCCGGCCAAGGAGGATCATGTAGAGGCAGAAGTCCCAAGAAGCGCCATTGGCGGCTGCCGTCGGTCGTGCGGGCGACGCCCAACGTGCGGAAGCCCTTGGCCGCCAGCGCGTCGATGTCCTGGTCGGCTTTGGTTTTCTCGTCTGCACTGATCTGGCACATTTGCAGGATGACCTGCGGTGCGCCTTTGCTTACCTTGAAGGAACTGCCATCGGCAGCTTGGATCTCCGCTTCGGTTCGCTTGCTCACCGGATCGAACGGGGTGAACTTGACCTGAGTGAAAGGCTTGCAGGCGTCGGGGTCGGAGAGGCCGGCCAGGACGGCTAGGTCAATGGTGTCCTGGTCTTCAGTCTTGCTGGCCAATGCCGCCGCCAGGATCAATTGGGTGGCATCCGGAGCAGCAAAGACCATCGGCTCTCCGAGAGTCAGGCGGTTTTGAGTCAGTGTCCCTGTCTTGTCCGAACAGAGCACATCCATCCCGGCCATCTCTTCGATGGACTCCAGACGCGTAACGATGGCTTTCATTCTTGTCAGTGCAGTCGAGCCGATGGCCATGGTTACGGTGAGAACAGCGGGCATGGCAACCGGGATGGAAGCGACGATGAGGATCAGAACGAACTGGACGAGGATGAGCAAACTGTCTCCAGCAACCAGCCTGAGCAGGAGAAGGATGGCCGCCAGCCCGAGGCTCATGTAGATCAAGTAGTCACCGATGTTCAACACTGCCTTCTGGAAGTGCGAGGCGGATTTGGCCTGCGAAACCAGGCTGGCCGTACGGCCAAAGTAGGTGTCGGCGCCGGTGGCGACGACGAGTACTTCCATCTCGCCTTGCTTGACAATGGTGCCAGAGTAGGCCGCGTCGTCGGCTTTCTTCTGGACCGGGAGCGATTCCCCCGTCAGGGCCGATTGGTCGACACTGAGGTAGTCGCCCGCCACCAGCTTGACATCAGCCGGCACGATATCGCCTAGGCGCAAGCGGACTACATCGCCGGGCACCAGCTTCGTGGCTTCGATCTGGCGCCACTGCCCGTCGCGGCGCACTCGCGCCTGAAGGGCGAGTTGGCGTTTCAATGCATCGACGGCACTGGCCGCCTGGTGCTCTTGCCAGAAGCCGACGACGGCGTTGAAGATCAGCAAGAGCAGGGTGATGATCAGATCGGGCCAGTGCCTGACGAAAGCAGAGAGCACAGCGGCGACCTCGATCATCCAGGGGATTGGCCCCCAGAAATACGAGAGGAATTGAAGGACGGCGTTGGTTTTCTTCTCGGGTAGAGTGTTCGGCCCGACCCATTCAAGGCGAGTCTGCGCCTCGGCCTGAGAGAGGCCCCGCTCGGGAGAATCCAGTCGCTTGCGCAACTCGACCACAGACAGGCTCAATAGTCCCCCACCATCGGACGCGATCGATGCCACTTCGGATGGGGCAGTTCCGCTCGAGGTAGCCCTCACTTTCATTTCAACCTTCCACCCTCACCGCTTTCCCCCTCAGGACAAGATGAGCACATATCTCCCGACTTCTCCACACGCTCGGGACTGTCGGAATGTAGCTGCCGGACCTCATTGTTGGGGCTCCAGCGTCTTGAGGGCCAGCGCCTCGGCATAGGCGCGCTCTACGTATTCCTTCAGCATGCGGCGGGCGCTGAAAGCCGGCGCCACGCTCTTGACGGCTGCCTTCATGACTTTCACGAACCCGCGCGGCACGCCATCATCCGATCTCTCGTAGTACAAGGGGATGATCTTCTCCTCGAGCAAACGATAGAGCGCCTCGGCATCTGCCTGAGTTCGGTCCCCCTCAAGCGCCTCGCCGCCAAACGCCCAACCGTTCGATCCGTCGTAGCCTTCGATCCACCAGCCATCCAGGATGGAGAGGCTGGGAGTTCCGTTGATCGCTGCCTTCATACCGCTCGTCCCGCTGGCCTCGAGGGGAGGCAGCGGGTTATTGAGCCAGACGTCCACCCCATGCACAAGGTACTGAGCCAATCCCTGATCGTAGTTCTCGACGAAGGCGATTCGTCCGGCGCATGCCGGATCTTGTGCCAGCCGCACGATTTCCTGAATAAGGCTCTTGCCATCGTTGTCGGCGGGATGAGCAATGCCAGCAAAGACGAACTGGACAGGCTTCAGCCCGTCGCTCAACATTCGCTTCGTTCGCTCGAGGTCATGGAAGATCAGATCGGCGCGCTTGTACCCGGTAAAACGCCGTGCAAATCCTATGGTCAGAACCTGAGGGTCGAGCAACGCACCGGAGGCCAATATGATGCTGGGGGTGGACTTGCCATTGGACCAGCGTCGCCGGGCGCGCGCGTCGATCTGGGCGAATAGCAGTGACTTGAGGTCCCGGTGGAGATGCCAGACCTCTTCGTCGGGTATCCCATCGATCCCTTGCCAGACGTCGGATCGATCTTGCTCCCTCCGCCAATCCGGCCCCAGATATCGACTCAGCAGCCCCTGCATTTGCACGACTTCGATCCAGGTGGGCAAGTGCACTCCATTGGTGATGGAGGTGATGGGCACGTCCTCGGGCTTCTTGTCGGGCCACAGGCTGGCCCACATCTGACGGGCCACGTCCCCATGCCTCCGGCTGACTGCGTTGCAGTGCTTCGCCGAGCGAAGCGCAAAGACAGTCAGATTGAAACCGGCGCCAGGGTCCTGCGGATGGATGCCGAGCTTCATGAAGGCCTGCTGATCAATCCCCAGACCCGCGCAATAGCTGCCGAAGTATTGCTCCATCAGTTGGAACGGGAAGACGTCGGTCCCGGCGGCGATAGGCGTGTGAGTGGTGAAAATGGATGAATCATGAACCTGGCGGAATGCCTCATCAAACGTCGCGCCTTCTTGCATGGCGTGGGAGATGCGCGCCAAGATGGCGAAGGCCGGATGACCTTCATTGATATGCAGGGCGGCCGGGTGTATTCCGAGCGCTTCGAGGACTTTGATTCCACCCATGCCGAGCACGATCTCTTGCTTGAGACGCTGTTCCGGACCCCGGGCGTACAGCTGCTGGGCGATGGCGCGTTCCCAGGGCTGGTTGACGTCGAGGTCGGTGTCCATGAGGTAAAGGGGCACCCGCCCCACCGCCACTTTCCAGACGGCCACGTGCAGAGGCGGGTCGAAGATCGGCATCTGCACAATCAATGGGTTCCCCTGTTCATCTAGAACAGGCCGGATCGGATCGTAGCTGCGGTCCAGCGTGGTCTCCACATCCTGCTGCCACCCGTCCTCGCCGATCTGCTGTTGCACATAGCCTTGCGAGTAGATCAATCCGACACCGACGACCGGAACACCCAGGTCGCTGCATTCCTTGAGATGGTCTCCGGCCAAGATTCCCAGCCCGCCGGCGTAGGTAGGCAGGGAAGCGTGCAGCCCGAATTCGGCGGACATGTACGCCAGGGGGGAAGCTGGCGGCCCGTAGTTGTCGCTGAACCAACCGGTCGGCGAATTGATCTCCTTCTCAAAACGGTCCATGACCTCTTGATAACGCTGTAAGTATTCCTTGTCGCCGGCGGCACCCTCCAGGACCTCGGCCGGTGATATGGCCAGCATGCGGATAGGGTTGTGGCCGCTCTCGCGCCAGGAATAGAGACCCAGGTCGCGGAACAGGTTGCGGGCGTCCGGTTGCCAGGACCACCACAGGTTGTACGCCAGATCGCTCAGGCCGCCGATGCGATCAGGCAAATGGGGGAATAGAGTCTTCGGTGCCATCATTTTGCCTCTGCTATGTCTGCGTGCCGCCCGATGAGTTCCAGGAGCCGCGCCTGTTGGGTTTTCAATGTAGATTCGTCGTCGGCCTCGATGACCAGGCGGACAACGGGTTCTGTGTGAGATTGGCGCAAATTGAACCACCAGTCCTTATACTCGACGGACAGCCCGTCCAGGTGTTCCTGCTGCCCGTCTTTGTAGGTTGCTTCTAACTCCCGGAAGAGGCGTTGGGGGGCCCGAACATGGAGATTGAGCTCGCCGGATTGGGCGTACTTCTGCAATGGCCGGAAGAGCTGGCTCAGAGGGACGTCTTTCAGCGCAAGCAGGTTGAGCATGGAGATCATCGACAGGATCCCGCTGTCAATGAAGCCCATCATTCTGTAGTAGTAATGACCGGAGAGTTCTCCGGCAAAGACGGCGCCCGTTTCACGCATCTTCTCCTTGATGAAGGAATGTCCGACGCGAGTCCGTACGG
>CAZGRL010000122.1:0-10621 GCA_964528155.1 uncultured Anaerolineaceae bacterium | reverse complement strand
CGAGGTCGCGGTGGCGACGCAGCACGAGGAACAGGATGTTACGCGTGAGAAGCCCGCCGCCGGTGAGCGCGAAAGATACGCCCAGGGTGAACAAAGCCCCGCTCTGGACAGTCAGTCCGACCGGCGCGAGGACCACGCCCAACAAGAGGGTCAGGATCCCGCCGCGAAATCCCATCCACACCAGACGCAGAAGACTCTTTGGGTATTCGAAGAGCCAGGTGCGGACTGCTCGCCAGATCTTCAGCCGAACCGCCAGGCGGAAGCCATCGACTACAACGCGTGCAGGTGCCAGCAGCCGATCTTTCAACGGCGTGGGCGGCGGAACAGGCTCGGGCAGATCGCGGATGGCGGCGACGATGTTCAGGTGGCTGACCCGGTTCGCCGAGAACAGCACTGTGGCGAACGTCACCAGCATGCCCAGCGAGTACGAGACTGCCAGACCTTTGAAGGTCACGCTCGGACGGATGACCAGCTCCGTCGAGGCGAAGGCCTGGCCCAGGGTAAGCGCGATGACCACGCCTGTCAGCACGCCCATGGCAACGCCGATGCCGGCCGCCACCAGATCGTAGGCCGTGCCCTCATACACGAACATCTGGACCAGATGTTTGCGCTGGCCCCCGATCGCTCGCGTCATGCCCATTTCCGACTTGCGTTCGGCGGCGAGCATCACGAAGATGAGGAAGATCAACAACAAGCCCGATGCGATCCCAAACAAACCGGTCACCACGAAGATCGTGGTGAAGGCATTGGCCGCCAGCTCGGCCTCATCCAGGCCGTCGCGTTTCGTCTCGTCGACGGTCAGCTCCGAGATTTCGGAGAACTGGGTCTCGAGCCTGCGGCGTACCGCCTCGGTCTTCCAACTGGCGTCATCGAGGATCGATTGAACTTCGTTCGAGAGGCCCTCGTCGGCAAGGAGACTGCGCATCTTTTCGTCGAGCGTGCCGCTCTCGAGGCCGGCCGCAAACGACAGCAGATCGGCCTTGGTGTTCCCTTGATAGTCGGCTGCCGCCTTGCGCACAGCCGCGGCACCGGTCGGGTCTCCGGCCAGACGGCTGAAGATGCGTCGCGCCGCGTTCTGGTCCGTGAGAAGACCGCGCAGTCTCTCCGTCACCTGGGGACTCAGGTTGGCCCCTTGCTCGTCGTCCCCGGTGTTCGAGATCATGATCACGTTAATCCGGCCACGTTCGCCGAACAGCGCTTGCGCCTGGCGCAGATTCATCACCGCTCGGGCGTTCCGGCCCGCCTGAGCCACGCCCCTCACTGTGTATTCGCGCGGAACTGACCCGATGAAGAACTGGATTGTGTCTCCAGGTTCGGCGTGGAGCGCTTCCGCGGCGGCGTCATTGAGGTAGAGCTCGCGACTCTGAAGCGCATCGAGCGACAGGGGTTCCCCTTGTTCGTCCATCAGCTCATCCGCAGGCAGGACCCGCGAGGCGTCCCCGGGACGCACGCCGGTGATCCGCAAGGAGCGCACGCTCTGGCGTTTGGTCAGGTTGACGGCCGGCAAGCCCTGGCCGATGCCCGGCACAACGGCGTCGACCAATGGGTAGTCGCTCAGATCGGAGGCGATCTCGTCAAAACGCGATAGGCTGAAAAACGAGCTACCCTGCGCAGCGGTGCTTCGGACGCGAACCATTTCGTCGACCGGGCCGAGCGCCTCGACGACCAGGGAGCGGATCGTGTATGACAACGTGTCCCCGGTGACGAATGCAGCCGTGATGATCAGAGTCGCCAGCATCAGTCCGATGATGATCAGACCGGACTGCGTCCGCCGGCGCAAGATCGGGCGGAGGCCGAGCTTGAGCATGACGTTGTTGCGCCAAGCCACGACGGCGAGGACCAGGATGACAACGACCAGCGCCGAGCCAAGGCATCCGGCGATCGTGGTCATCTCGAGCCCGAACAGTTTGTCCAATCGAGGCTCCTACAGGATCAGTGAGTCACCTGGGTAGGCGAAGGCCGACTTGCTCACCGATGGCGGCTACTCCGCCGGTTCCTCTTCCGCAGACGGGATACGGCTGAGCTCGGCCATGACTTGCGCCGGTGAAACCTCGCCTTCCACCCGCCCGTCCCGCATCCTGATCACTCGCGTGCAGCGGGCGGCGACTCTCCTGGCATGGGTCACCAGGAGGAAGGTCAGATCGCGTTCCTGGTTGAGGCGGAGCAGCAGGTCCATCACCTGATCCGCCGTCTCAGAGTCAAGATCTCCCGTCGGCTCGTCGGCCCACACGATAACCGGGCGGTTGACCAGGGCACGGGCGATGGTCACCCGCTGGCGCTCGCCCCCGGAAAGCGCAGCCGGGCGATGCTCGGCCCGATCTCCTAGCCCCACCTGGCTCAGGGCCTCGAGCGCCAGATCGCGGGCCTCGCGCGGACGCACTCCGGAGACCAGCAGCGGAAGCTCGACGTTCTCGACGGCGCTGAGCACAGGCAGGAGATTGTAGAACTGGAAGACAAAGCCCATTCGTCGGGCCCGGTAGTCAGTCCGATCGTAGTCCGACAATTCGGTCAGATCCGTGCCTTCGATGTTGATCTCGCCGGCGTCACTGGCGTCCAATCCGGAAAGACAGTTGAGCAGAGTCGTCTTGCCGCAACCAGACGGGCCCATGACGGCGATGATCTCATTGCGCTTGACCTCCAGGGACACTCCTCTCAGCGCCTGCACCGAAATGGAACCTGTGTGATAGGTCTTCTTGACGTCCGTCGCCTGGATGATGACCTCGTTTTCCATCTGTGGCACCTATACATGGAGTCTCGGGAACGAGAGGCCTGCCCCTCCGGCGAGGCATGGCGTTCCTTCGATTTACTGATGCTATTCAATCACAGGCTGGTCTGGGACCCTGACCTGATCCTGACGCGCCAGAGACACTCCCTGCCGCATGGCAACCTGGTTCTGACAGAGCCAACATGATTTTACCGTGTCCTCATTCGTTCCCTCGCAGGTCAAACACGGTCCGAGAACAGCTGCCGGCGCCTGGAAGGGACCGGCGCCTCAGTCCTGCCCTGCCCAGGCTACTCGATCGTCTTTCCCGCCGGCGTGCGTGATTCTTCCCTCGGAGTGTGGCTCTCTGACAGACAACGAAGCGTCGTCCGGCGGCAGAAGGGCCAGGATCCCAAGCATCCCCATATTACAGAACAACAGCGGCGCAAGGAACGGCGCACCCCGAACGAAGCGTTCGCCCACGATCACCCCCTGTGATGTCAGGTTATCCTGGATGTGGAGGTAGGATCCGATCAGGCCGACGACGAGCATGGCGGCCATCGCTCCAACAAATGTCCACACATCTGCGCGAGACGGCCGATCGAGCAAGCCGAGCCCGACGCCAACGACCGTGGCAAACGTGCCGACGACGGTCGGTATCCACAGCCACGGATTGGTGAAATGTGTCCGTGCGTGATCGAGCACGCTGCTGATCACCGTCGCCAGGCTCCCCAGACCGACGAGGAAGAGGTAGGCGCGAGTCTTGCTGTACGGCAGCCTCAACCTCAGCCCTCCCAGCAGGCGCAGGATGCCGCTCTCGGGGGGCTCCTCGATCCACACGGCGCTAATCCCCAGCATCCCGACGAGACAGAACGTCAAAGGCCCCAGGATGGGAGGCGCCCAGACGATCAGATCAAGGCTCACCCGTTCGCCCGCCGGCGCCGTCGGCAAAACGGCACGGACGAGGTGGAAGTAGGCGCCGAGCAGGCCGACTCCGATCGAGGCAAGCAAGACGATGTTGGCCATCACTGTCGCCAGGCCGCGACGCCGAACGGCGATCAAGCCGGCCAGCAGGAGCAGAACAGCAGCCACGGGCCCGAAGACGATCGGGATCCATTCATTGTGGGTGATGGTGCCGCTGATGCTGTGCGCCAGGTAGATGTCGACTGCAAGGAAGAATTCGTTGACGGCGGCGATGAGCAGCATCAACTGATCGCGTGAGAAAGGCGAGCGGGACCAGATCGAGCACGGGATCACATTCACGCTCAGTTTCCCCCTCCGGCCAGCTTGGCGTCGATGAGATCGCGCAGCTCAGCCAGATCACTGAGCACTTCGTAGGCGCCATGCCACTGGGTGTAATCTGGCCCCTGCATCCATGCGCCGAATTTTGTCGTCCTTCCCCAGTGATGCCAGAGCTCGAAATAGGCGAAGTCGATCGGTTCGTCGAATGGCGCCTCACTCAACAGTCCGCCTTCCTTGAGCGGGGCCATCATCTCATCGCTTTGCGTCACCCAGGCATTCACGGCGTGTGTGGCCTTGTCCGCGTCGGCGTAGAAATCCTCAACAAACAGCGTGTTGTGACACTCATCGCACACGTTCTGCATCCTGACCAGGTTGTCCTCCCAGCTCGGGCGCCGTTCGCTGATGGGGGCGAACAAGAACCATGTGAGCCTGTCACCAACATCATGTGTCGTGCCGGATGCTCCAAAACCGCTGAAGTGACAGGTGGCGCATGTCGGCGCAGGGAAATCGGCAACTGTCAGCGTACCAGGGTCGGCCTCCCAGCCCCAGGTGTCCCCGCTTGTTGCGTAGGCGATACCGTGTGGTGACTCCTGATAGATCTCCCACTGCGGATGGTCGGGACCGATGTGGCAGGCGTTGCACGTCTCCGGTTTGCGCGCCTGCTCCAGGCTGAAGGTGTGTCTCAGGTGGCACTGCTGGCATTCCCCGACGCTGCCGTCAGCCTGTGGGCGCCCGATATTGTGGCAGGCTTCGCAGGCGAAACGTGTGATGTCCGGACCCTCGAGGGCGAACAGGGCGTTTCGCGTCTTGTCCGGCGCGAATTGCCCCTCCGGTATCGCCTGGTACATTGCCAGGTGAGCAGGATCCAGTCCGCCGGTGCCGGCCATGGCGACATAGGCCGGAAGCGAATGTCGGCTCTGGTAGTACTGCGCAACTTCCGCCGAATGGCACTCCTCGCACTTGGCCGGTGTGGGCTGGGCCAAGACGTAGGTCCCCTCATGCTCCACCGCTCCCGCGTAGCTCGCGGGTACCTCATGGCATTTGGTGCAGGCGACTTCGGCGGCGGCCATCGTGCTCCGGCCGTACTGTTCGACGATCCCCGGTGTGGTTCGACGATGGCAGACGACGCACTCGTCGCTGCTCGTTGCCAGAGCGTCGGCCGGTTCCTCTGGCGGCGCACCCGGAGCACGGGCAATCGTCAAAGCGACGACAGCGATGCCCAGGACGGCGACGACGACGACCAGACCGGCAACGAGCAGTCGCGGAAACGGCGATCCGGGATCGGCCGATGACGCGTCCATCTCACACTCCCCGTCCGCCTGAGCGCCGGGCGAACTTCGTGACAGGCGTCACACAGCAATCTACCACGGCCGACGCTCTTGATACAACAGGCCCGAAATGAGCCCCTCCCACCACGGCCATCGACAGCCGACGTGCGCGAGCCGATTCGCGTTCATCTTGCGTGCCCGAATTCGTCACTTTCAGATCAATGGTTCTCTTGGGTACAGAATCGTCGGAAGGCTATCATGCTTGCGCCGGGCATCGGGAGCGCTGCGGCTGTTGAGACGCTTCTCGGTCATGCAAGCCTGGACTGTCCGCACATCGAAGGATGAACACGGAAGACCGCATGCGTCAGGCGGCTACCGGGCCAACGGGAATGGTTGACCGCAGCGCCCAGGCGGGTATTCAGGCCTCGCCAGCCGCCTCTCGGGCTAGCTCCAGCGCGCCGACGATGCCGGCGTCGTCCCCCAACACAGCGGGCACGACAAGATCCTCGATCGCCTCCGGAGAATCGAGCGGTGCGATGTAGCCTCCCAGGCTCACTTGAGCCTGCCGGCGGATCGAAGGGATGAGCTCATCCCGGTTCATGACGCCGCCGCCAAGTACGATCCGTTGAGGCGTGATGACGTAGACCAGGTTGCACACGGCCTCGGCGAGGTAGTGGGCTTCGAGGCTCCACGCTGGATGGTCGGCGGGCAGATCCTGGCCGGGTATACCCCATCGGGCTTCGATGGCCGGACCGCTGGCCAGCCCCTCCAGACAGTCGCCGTGATACGAACAGATCCCGCCGAATGTATCGTCTGGATGACGCCGGACGGACATGTGCCCGCCCTCGGGATGCATCAAACCGTGCACAG
Source organism: uncultured Anaerolineaceae bacterium (assembly GCA_964528155.1). Classification (GTDB taxonomy): domain Bacteria; phylum Chloroflexota; class Anaerolineae; order Anaerolineales; family E44-bin32. Next base: position 4,540 of record CAZGRL010000122.1, on the reverse strand, counting down.
GGCGCCCGCCTACCAGCACCCCGACGCCGATCCCGGTCCCGACAGTTAGATAGAGCAGCGGGTCCTTAGCCCCACCTGCCCCGTGGCGGCTTTCGCCGAGGGCCGCTCCATTGACATCGGTGTCCAAGGCGACAGGAACATCCAGAGCATCCTTCAGCGGCCTGACGATCTCTGCACCTCGCCAGGCAACCTTCGTCGTAGATGTGATCCGCCCCTCCAACATGTCAAGGGGGCCAAAACAAGCGATCCCCAGGGACCTCAACCGGAAATCCGACAGGAAACGGATCACTTCGGACAGGGTTTCCGCAGGGGTGGTGGTCGGGATGATCCGCTTGGCAGCCAACGCCGGCCCGGCTTGCTCGGCGACGGCGCACACGAACTCTGTTCCACCGGCCTCGATCGCTCCCAACAGCGTCTTCATCTCGGTTGCCTCACGGTATGACATTGTGACTGCCCAGATGGCGGGCGAGAGCGAGCTGCTGCTTCTGGTACTGTTCGAAGGCGCGTCGCCCGGCAGCAGTCAAGGCACACGTCGTATGCGGGTATTTTCCTTTGAAACCCTTCCGGATCGACACATAGCCTCCGGCTTCGAGCTTGCTCAGGTGTGCAGACAGGTTGCCTTTGCTCAGACCGGTCGTGTGAAGAAGGAATGCGAAGTCAGCGCTCTCGCAGGCCGACAGAACGGCAGTGATCGCCAGTCGGGCTGGCTCGTGGATCAGACGGTCGACCTGGCCAATATCCTTAATCGGGTCGGACATTGGCGTCCCTCTCAGCGAGAAGCCAGGCCTGACGAAGCGTGACCACTCCGCTCGCAGCCAGGATAGCGGCCCAGCCGAGGCCAAGGGCCAGCGCTGCCTGGCTGAAGCTAATCGAGAAGAACAAGACCAAGCTAGAGGCGAGGCCGCCGATAAGGCCGATCCACACATAGCGAGCGATGCCGATTCCGCGCCCGACGCCATACAGAGTGTAGCCGAAAGACCAACCCGTTGCCGCCCAAAGCATTCGCAGCGCGAAGACATCGTCGACGACCCCCCTCCTCCACAGCATGACCCCTCCGGCGATCCCGATGAGCACGATCGCGGCGGCGACCAGGTTCACCCGGCGTGGCACGACCATCCGAGCAGGCGTGACGTTCCCGGTCCGCGCCCAGAGCCAGCGGCGGCGAACCATGCCCATGAGTGCGAGCATGGCCCACGCGGCCAGCGCCGGGAACAACACCCAGAGCATGCCAGCCCACGCCGCCCATCGACCAAAGCGGCGCACAAGTTCCGATAGCAGGGCCACCCACCACGGGCTGAACAAGAACCAGATCATGAGCCCGCCCAACCCAAGGATAAGTGACAGTTGTAGATCGCGCAGTCCGTCACCGAACTCGTACTGCTGTGTCCTGCGGATCAACCCCTGGACGTCCGTGTCCGCCATCATAGTGATCCTCCGTTCATGGACTCGACCCCAAAGCCGGCCACAGAATACACCATTTGGTTTGCCATGTCAACTAGTATGTTTAGACGACCAGATGGGCACTTACACCGGGCCATTGGCCATCTGGATCGGGGACCGTCGACGGCCCGCCCCTGCACGAGAGGATCGGCTACACAGTCCCCACCTTTCACATGATCAGCCCCATTGACCAGGCCGCACGCCCCGTTGCAGTCGGGCTGCAGCGGAAAGGCTCTCACCTCGCCCCAGACTATCCCTCAAGACTATCCCCGTCATACGCCACTCGGTTGGTGACCTGCATCCGTCACTCTCCAGGATGCGCATATCGCGCTCTTCAAGTAAACTCGCATGCTGTCAACTCAACCCGAAACAGTCGGGAGATGTAGGAGCCTCTACCAGGAGAGCCCGCCATGAAGCCCTCACCCCTGCCGCTGCTGGCTGCCCTCGCTCTGGCCACCTTGATGTGCGGCCTTCCCGCAAGTTCACCGACACCGTCCGTCTCGACTGGAATACCGACGCCTGAAGGGCAGTCCATCGAGGTCCCGACGGAGGCCGTTGCACCGACTGCAATGGCTACTCAAGCCATCGCGATTCCCACGAACACCGACATTTCGCCCGGCCAGACCCAGATGCCGGTCTCAGGCGGCGCGGCAACGACTTTCGGGGCGCCGGTCAATTGGACTGGGGGTCCAGTAGGTTGTGACCAGGGCTGCTACTTCGCAGATGTCACCGGGGACGGCCGGGCCGATTTCATCGCCATGGATGACGACGCGATATACGTCTTGCCCTCAACGGGCAAAGGCTTCGGACCGCCTGAGAACTGGTCGGGGGGCGCCGCGAGTTGTGATATCGCCTGCTATTTCATCGACGTGACCGGCGATGGCCGGGCAGATTTCATCGCTCATGACAACAACGGCCTGTTCGTGGTTCCGTCCACTGGCACGAGCTTCACTTCCCCCCAGAACTGGACGGGCGGCCCGGTTGGCTGTCACATCGCCTGCTATTTCGCCGATGTCACCGGGGATGGCTTGGCGGACTTCATCGCCCACGACAATGATGGCATCTATGTCCTGCCGTCCACAGGAAGCTCATTCGCCATCGCAGAGAACTGGACCGGTGGCCCGGTCGGGTGTCACATCGCCTGCTATTTCATCGACGTAACCGGGGATGGCCGGGCAGATTTCGTGGCCCACGACAACAACGGCCTCATGGTCCTCCCGTCAAGCGGGCTGAACTTCAGTGACCCGGTCAACTGGTCCGGCGGTCCCATCGGCTGCCATGTCGGGTGCTACTTCGCCGACGCGACCGGTGATGGTCGGGCCGATTTCATCGCCCACGACAACGATGGCATCTATGTCGTTCCATCCACCGGATCAGCGTTCGGTCCGGTTCAGAAGTGGCTCGAGGGGCCCGTCGGCTGCCACATCGCCTGCTACTTCATCGACGTCACCGGCGACGGTCGAGCAGACTTCGTGTCGCACGACAATGACGGGATCTACGTCCTGGCCGCGCAGTGATTTCTTCGCCGCGCGAGCATATAGGTGCCTGGGTTGATGACCTGGTAAGATGGCCTCATCCCATACGACTTGGATCCTATGGCCTCAGGTTGGAGGAGTTCGCCTTCCCGGCCCCCATCCCTTCTCAGTCGACGATACCCACCAGGCCCCTCCCAGCCCGTAGCTAGACAAGGACATCTTCTGGCGGTCTATCATTCGGGTGATCTTCAGGAGTAGATCGCGGCTGTGCTGTTTGCACTCATCCCCCTCTCGACCCTCCTAGGCATCTACGCATTCCTGCGCGCGGCCCGCCCATCGGTCGATCGGCGGGCCGATATCATGCGGACCGCTGTTTTGGGTGCGGCCTTCGCAACCCTGGCGACTGAGTTTCTCAGCGTGTTCTCGCTTATCAACCGTGGCGTGCTCATCATCACCTGGCTACTCCCGACGGCCGTGCTCGCAATCATTGTGTTTGCCCGTCACATTCCATTCCGGATGTCGAAGGTCAACTGGAAGCTGCGGAGAGTCGACACGTGGGTAGCGATCTACGTTGTCGCATCCGTCATAGTCGTGTGCACGACTGGCGTGGTGGCTTTCGCCGCTCCAACCAACAGTTGGGATTCATTGACCTACCACATGAGCCGCGTGGCACACTGGACACAAGACCGATCCGTCCAATCGTATGCGACTGGAATCGACTGGCAGAATGGCATGAGCCCGGGATCGGAATTCCTCGTTCTTCAATCATATGTGTTGGCTCAAAGCGATCACCTGGCGAATCTGGTCCAATGGCTCGCGATGGTGTTTAGCCTTGTCGGCGTTAGTCTGGTGGCCGCGCGTCTGGGAGGAGGCCCAAGGGCGCAAGCAGCGTCCGTCCTTATCGCTGCCGCCCTCCCCATGGGGATCATCCAATCCTCGAGCACCATGACGGACTACGTCGTGACGCTGTGGGTTGTCGCCGCGGCTGCCGAAAGCCTCGAAGTGGTCAGGCGCCCACCTGCCGGTGAGTCGCTCACCTACCTTTCCCTCGCAACGTCGCTGGCAATTCTAGCCAAGCCAACCTCCCTCCCGTTTCTCCTGCCTTTCGGGCTGGCAGTCGCCATTTCGCTCGTCCGGCGCGCAGGCCCCGGCATTCTCATCAAGCGTTCGTTGGTCCTGGGGGTTCTCGTGCTGGTTCTCAATGGGCCCCAATTCGCTCGGAACTCTGCACTCTTCGGCTACCCATTCGGCGTGCCGCAACTCGCTGAGATTCATACCAACCGCTTGCTGACATGGAAAGGTCTTGTCTCGAACGTCCTTCGCCACAGCAGCCTGCATGCGGGAACGCCATGGGATAGTGTCAACGACATGATCTATCGTGGGATCGTTAAGGTTCACCTCATGATGGGCGTTGATCAGAATGATCCAAGAACCACCTCGATCGGGCCGTGGCAGATATTGAAGCCCACCACCCGCGAAGGCACAGCCGGCAACACTCTCCATGCGTATTTGTACGTCGGCACACTCCTAGGCCTCATTGTTGGGTATCGCTCCCGCCCGAGGTCTCTAGGAGGGTATGCTCTAGCCGTCGTTCTCGGTTCTGTGTTGTTCTCGTTCCTGTTCAA
>CAZGRL010000121.1:0-10826 GCA_964528155.1 uncultured Anaerolineaceae bacterium | reverse complement strand
CACCGAGAAAGGCTTCCGCATACGACCCTCCGACGGCCGGTTGAGGGGCGGCCGTCTGCAAGCGCGGAGACTGACCGATGAGCAAACCGACGACCAGAATCAATCCGCCAATCGCAATCAGCAGTTGCCAACGGATGTTCTGCATCTCGGCTTAGGCCAATAGGGGTTGGTGGGACAGACGGGGCTACCCGACCAGAATGACGTTCACGATCGCCAGCGCGAAGAAGACGACGCTCAATCCTATCGTGACGTTGAACAGCAGGCGCTCGACACCGCGACGTACGTGGTAGCCGCCACCGCCGTAATCACCGCCCGAGAGGCCCCCCAGGCCTGCGCCGCGACTCTGGAGCAGGATGACTACGATCATCGCGATCGAGACCACCGCCATAGCCAGCTTGAGGTAGACGGCCACGCACTTCCCTCCTGGTTCAGTGGAACCCGGCGATTATATCAGATGGCAATACGAGGGACAAGATTCGATGTCCGGACATGCTCATTCAGGGCTACCGACGGCGGAACGTAGATACGCCTCGATGAATCCGTCGATGTCCCCGTCCAAGACCGCGGTCGTGTTCCCTTCTTCGTAGTTCGTGCGGTGATCTTTGACCATTTGATAGGGGTGCAGCACGTATGAACGAATCTGGCTTCCCCACTCGGCCTTGACATGTTCGCCCTTGATCTGGGCCAGCTCCTCTTCCTGTTCGATCCGCTGCAACTCTCGCAGCCGGGCGCGCAGCACGCGCATCGCATTCTCTTTGTTTTGAGTCTGTGAGCGTTCGTTCTGGCAGGTCACGACGGTCCCGGTGGGGATATGCGTGATGCGTATAGCCGTTTCGTTCTTCTGCACGTTCTGCCCGCCGGCGCCGGCCGATCGATAGGTGTCGATCCGCAGGTCAGCAGGGTTGATCTCGACTTCGGAGTCAGTCTCGACCTGCGGGAGAACCTCCACCAGGGCGAACGAGGTGTGACGGCGATGGGCCGAGTCGAAGGGGGAGAGTCGGACAAGGCGGTGCACGCCTCTCTCGGAGCGGAGGTTTCCATAGACGTAATCACCGTCGATGGCGATCGTCACGCTCTTGATGCCTGCTTCTTCACCCTCGCTGAGATCGAGGACATCGGAAGCGAATCCGTGCGTTTCGGCCCAGCGCAGATACATCCGCTGGAGCATCTCGGCCCAGTCCTGAGAATCTGTCCCGCCGGCGCCGGCGTGGATGGCGATGATTGCATCGTCCTCATCGTAGGGCCCCGAGAGCAATGCCTGGACTTCTCGACGGGCGACTTCCTGCTCGATCGAATCTCTTTCAGTTTCGATCTCCGGCCGAAGGTCTTCGTCACCTAGCTGGGAGAGCTCGAGGGCATCTGAAGCTCGCTGCTTCAGACTGTTCCAGCCTTCAACCTCTCGACGGAGGCGTGAGAGCTCGCGCATGACGCGCTGTGCGTTCTCCTGGTCGTTCCACAGATCTTCAGCCTGGGCGGCCTTCTCGATCTGCTCCAGCCTGGCCTCACGGCTCTTGAAGTCAAAGACGCACCAGAAGGTCGTTGATCCGATCCAGCTGGCCTTGTAGTTCTGAGGTCAATTCTTCCATCGCGGCTGTCTTCCTCTTGTCTTGGGCTTAGGCCCAAATTCTGTGTTGCGACTATCGGTCCGCCCCGGCGAACTCCGGGATCAGTCCATCGACAAATGCTTCCGGGTCGAACACCGACAGGTCATCGATCCCTTCGCCATGCCCGACGTAGCGAATGGGCAGGCCCAGCTCGGCTCCCACAGCCAGGGCTGCTCCGCCGCGCGCGGAAGTGTCGAGCTTGGTTACGACCACACCCGTGACCGCCACCGCATCCATGAATCCTCTCGCCTGCGAGAGGCCGTTCTGGCCGGTGGTCGCGTCGAGCACGAGCAGGATCTCGTCCGGTGCGCCGGGGATAACTTTCCCGGCGACCCGCTGGATCTTCTCCAACTCGGCCATCAGATTGTGGCTGGTGTGCATGCGGCCGGAGGTATCGATGATGACCACGTCGATGCCATCGCGCCGCGCCGCTTCGCCGGCTTGATAGACCACTGCGCCCGGGTCACTCCCGGGCGCGCCAGCCACAAGCTCGACCTCGAGTTGTGTCGCCCATCTTGCCAGTTGCTCGGTGGCAGCCGCCCGATAGGTATCGGCGGCCGCCAGCAAGACGAGCTTCCCGGCGCGCTGGTAGAACCTTGCAAGCCGGGCGACCGCCGTCGTCTTGCCCGACCCGTTCACCCCGACAACCAGGATCACATAGGGTTGAAGGGGATCGTGCTGCGGCCCCTCATATGGTGTCCCGGCCAACTCTACCATGCGCCGCCGAAGCATGACCTGGAGATCTGAAGCGCGCAAAACGGCATTCTCGGTCGCCTGGTTCTTCAGATCATCGACCAACATCTGCGTCGCTTTCGGACCGAGATCGGCCAGGATCAGCGCTGCCTCGAGATCCTCCCAGTACGATGCCGAGAGATCATTGGCACCGAAGAGCGATGCCAGCTTGCTCATCGTCGCGTTGCGCGTGCGCCTCAGGCTTTCCAGCCAGGTTTCCTGCTCCACGGGCGGCATTATACCATCCGGGTCAGTCCCCCCAACGAGACGCGGCACCGCTCGATGCAAAGCCGGCTCAGAAGACGTCGGGGAGAGGATCTTCCGCTTGCCATTTCAGTTGCGAGTGCATGAACGATCGGCCGCCAAGACATGGCAAAAGGGCAGGTGAGTCTCCCTCCAATCGCGTGTATACTGTTCCCTAAGATAGCGACGCGTCCAGGCTCGGTGGCAGGCGTCGCCGCAGCCGGACTTCAACGCACTCCTTCCCCGTGTGCTCGGAAGACGACCCGACGGAGTCCGCCTCCGCCGTAATGACTCCCTCTCTCACACGGAAAATGCTCGGTGCATCGGCCACCCCCTGACGACTTGCAGGAGATGCCCGTTGCCGCGCGGGAACCCCTGGAGACAAGTCCCCCGGGGATCACCCGTACGACCATCCGAAGTCGGTCGGGAATGGGGTGGAAGATCCCATGGAGCGGATGCCCGTTGATGTGAATCTCAGCAGCGCCGATTGAAGCCGGATCCATCCCATAGGACCGACGGATGACAGGCGTGGAGGCTACCCCCGCGCCGGGGAGATGACATGCGCAGCAATCGAACCTTCTGGAGCTTGCTTCTGATTCTGATCGGGGTGCTCTTGCTCCTCAGCAACCTGGGGCTGCTTCCGGTCAACGTATGGCCGCTGATATGGCCCGGCATATTGATCGTCCTCGGTCTATGGATCCTCATTAGGCGGGCCTTCGGCCCTGGCTCTGTGGAGGCGGAGAGCATCTCCGTTCCGCTGGAGGGCGCTCAGAAGGCGCGCGTGGTCGTCAGCCATGGCGCCGGCCGGGTGCGTGTGAGCGGAGCCGCCGCTCCAGGTCAGCTCCTGTCGGGGCAATTCAACGGCGGTGCGGAGGTCAAAGTCAACCGCTCAGCGGGGATGCTCGATGTCGATCTCCGAGCAGATGTCGGCCGTGGCCTCGACTTCGCCTTTCCCTGGGTATGGGGGCCGGGTTCGGCGCTCGACTGGACCTTCAGTCTTTCGTCCGAGGTTCCCCTGAGCCTCGAACTGAAGACCGGAGCGAGTGAACTGAATCTGGATCTCACCCACCTGCGCCTCACAGAATTGAGGCTCGAGACGGGCGCCAGCTCGTCCGATATCACATTGCCGGAGCGGGCAGGCCTGACGACCGTCTCCGTCGAAGGGGGAGCGACATCGGTGAAACTGCGCGTTCCGGAGGGCGTGGCAGCCCGGGTGAGGACCGATGGTGGGCTGGCGGAATTCAAGGTTGACACGACCCGCTTCCCGAAGACCGCCGGCGGATACGAATCGAGCAACTTCGATGAGGCCGAGAACAAGGTGGAGATTCGGGCCGAAGTCGGCTTGAGCTCAGTCACCATCATGTAGCTCGCCGGGGAGGACGATGAACGTGGGCGGCCGCCGCGGGTGCTCCGCAGCAGTCCGATTCAACGACATGCATGTCGATCCGTGATCGAAAAGGAGATCAACGTGAAACGCTCGAGCGTGGAACTCATCTTGGGGATCTTCCTCGTGGCAGGAGGTGCGTTGTTCCTATTGCAGAACTTGAACGTGATCCCGGCAAGCAACATCTTCTGGGGATTCGCGTTCCTGTTCGCCGGCCTGGTGTTCCTGTACGTGTATCTGGCTGATCGGGCCCACTGGTGGGCGCTCATCCCGGGCTTCACCCTGTTGGGCATCGGTGCCACGGTCGCGCTGGCGGAGATGGCGCCGGCTGTCGCCGACGTCGCCGGAGGCGCCCTGACCCTGGGCGGGATCTCTCTGGGCTTCTGGGTGATCTACGTGACCGACATTGATCGATGGTGGGCGCTGATCCCCGGGGGCGTCTTGCTCACCCTGGCAATCGTCACCCTTACGGACGTGTTTGGCGCGGCCTTTGATGGAGGCAGCATCTTCTTCATCGGCCTGGGTGTGACTTTCTTGCTGGTGTGGGTTCTGCCGAGCCGCGAGAGAAGGATGGGCTGGGCCTTGATCCCGGCCGTCGTGCTTCTGGCCATGGGGCTGTTACTCTCGGCTGCCGCGGCCTCGCTCATCAACTATGTGGTTCCCGCGTTGTTCATCCTGATCGGAGCCTTCTTCCTGCTGCGGACATTCGCCTCTCGCCCGCAGGCTGAATAAGCGCTGCCGATCCTGATTGGAGGTTCCATGACGAACCGTCTACACCGAAGTCGATCGAACGTCACGCTTGGCGGCGTTTGCGCCGGCATCGCAGAATACTTCGGTATCGATCCGACGCTGGTCCGGCTTTTCTTCGTGATCTTCACCCTGGTCAACGGCGCCGGCGTTTTGGCGTACTTCGTGCTCTGGCTGGTCCTCCCACCTGAAGGAAGTGAGACCGCCGGATCGTTCGAAGAAAACATCAAGACCGGCGCGGATGAGATGGCCGCGCGCGCCCGCTCGATCGGCGACGATATGCGCGGTTTCACCGGACGGCGTGACCAACAGACCGGTTTGTTCGTAGGCATCGTCTTGCTCCTCATGGGGTTTGTATTCCTTCTGAGGAACATGGGCGTGACCTGGTTTTCGTGGCTCAACTCGAATCTGATCTGGCCGGGCCTGCTCATTCTGGCCGGCGTTTGGATCCTGGTCAGCAGAATGCGGGGTGATCGAGATGAATGAGCGATCCCATCGACGAAGCATCATCGGACCGCTGCTGCTCATAGGGATCGGGGTTCTGTTCTTGCTGAACAATCTGGGCATGTTGAACTGGAGCGTATGGGACGTGATCTTCAGGTTGTGGCCGGTGTTCTTGATCGCCGCCGGTCTGGATCTCGTCATCGGGCGTTCCTCCGTCTGGGGGTCTCTGATCGCGATCGTCGTGATCGTCGGGGTGGTCGCCCTGGGCGTATCGTATGTCCAGGGTTCTGGTCCGTTGGCGGCAGGGACGCGCGAGAGTCTCTCCTACCCGATCCGCGATGCCAAACGGGCTGAGGTTCACCTCTCGCCGGCGGTGGGCGTCGTGCATCTGACGAGCTCTGGCTCGACGACCGAGCTCTTAACCGGGAGCACCTGGATCGGAGGCGGGATGCGCGTGGCCAAGGACTTCAGCGCGCAAGGGGAGAATGCCGTGTTGAACATCCACGCCGAAGGTGCCGGGGTATTCTTCCCCACGTTCGGCCCGCCCGGCCAGGCTACCTGGGACCTTCAATTGAGTTCGGCTCTACCCGCCGATCTCACGATCGACATGGGGGCGGGTCAATCCGTTGTCGATCTGACAGGGACGAAGGTCTACGACTTGAGGATCAGCCAGGCTGTCGGACAGACGGTCGTGTACTTGCCTCGGAACGGGGTGGTGAGGGCAAACCTGAGCACGGCCATCGGGGAGACGATCGTCGTCATCCCGCCGGGTGTCGCTGCCAAGATCCATGCAGGCACTGCCATCGTTGCGCGGGACATCCCGCCGGAGTTCGTCCGAGACGGTGACAACTACACCTCGCCAGGATATGCGCAAGCGACGGACAAGATCGATCTCGAGCTGGACCTGGCGATCGGGAGTCTGAGCGTGCGGGTGGGGACGCGGTAGAGTCACGGCAGCAAGCTCCCAACAATCGTCGAATCGAATCGGCCCAGGCATATCGCCTGGGCCGATGTCACTCCTTGTGGGTCGTGCCGCTCTCTCGGCGTGGACGCCGACCGGAGCGTCTCTAGGCTGGGGGTCGAGGATTCGAACCTCGGCTAACGGATCCAGAGTCCGCTGTCCTACCGCTAGACGAACCCCCAGTGAAGCGCGGCCATTTTACCATACGCACTTCGTCACGCGCCGTCGATGTGATGCTCGAGCAGCTCGACAGCGCGTTCGATGCGCGTCACAACTTCGCTCTTGCCCAACACATGCATCGTCTCGATCAGAGGCGGGCTGACGGGTTGACCAGTCACGGCGATCCTCAGAATCCCAAACAACTGTCCGGCGGACAAACCGAGCTGCTCGGCCAGCTCGCGCAAGCGCGGCTCGAGGACCGACGGTTCGATCGTGTCCATCCTCGAAATCACCTCGCCGGCGCGCCGGGCGGCCTCGGCTGAGGCGCTCGCGTCCATGTTCTTCCCGATGAGCTTTTCCGGATCGGGGCTGACGTCCGGACGGAAGAAGAAACCGGCGATGTCGACGGCTTCTTCGAGCGTGTTGATCCGCTCCTGGATCAAAGGCGTGATCGCCCTCAGTCGCGCCTTGTCCGGTTCCAAGCCGGCGGCGCGGAAGAAGGGCTCCAATCGCTCGGTCAGGTCCTCGGTCGATAGGCCGCGAATGTATACGCCGTTGAAGTGCTCCAGCTTGGAGAAGTTGACCGCCGCCGGGCTGGGATTGAGTTTCTCCAGGGAGAAGCGCTCGATCAATTCGTCGAGCGCAAACTGCTCGGTCCGATCGTCATACGACCAGCCCATCAGAGCGATCCAATTGACGATCGCTTCGGGTAGGTAGCCCATGTCCCGCATGTCCAGGGGATAGATCGACACGGCCCCGCCCTTGGAGTCGACGGCGTGACGCTTGCTCATCTTGCCTTTCCCGCTCGGGTTCAAGAACACGGACAGATGAACCCAGACCGGCTGCTCCCAACCGAGAGCCTGGTAGATCAGCACATGCAAAGGGAACGTCGGCAACCACTCGGCGCTGCGCATGACGTGCGTGATCTCCATCTCGTGATCGTCGACCATACACGCCAGGTGGTAAACCGGCATACCGTCCGATTTGAGCAAGATGTAGTCATCAATAGTGGAGTTCTCGACCGTGATCGCTCCGCGCAGCAGGTCGACGGCGGTGGTGCTTCCTTCTTGGGGGGTCTTGAAGCGCACGACGTGAGGTTCGCCCGCCGCTACTCTGGCCTCGGCCTCGTCGGGCGGGATGCGCCGGCACAGGCCGTCGTAATGAGGGGGTTGCTTGCTCCTCTGCTGAGCCTGCCGTAACTGCGCCAGGCGCTCGACGGAGCAGAAGCAGTAGTAGGCGTGACCTGAGCTGATCAACTGTCGCGCGGAGGCGTGATAGTGATCCACGCGTTCGGACTGACGATAGGGTGCAAACGCTCCACCGACGTCCGGCCCTTCATCCCACTGCATGCCCAACCAACGCAGGCCTTCGACGAGCTCGCTCTCCGCGTTCGGAACGAAGCGTTTCCGGTCCGTGTCCTCGATGCGCAGGACGAACTGGCCGCCGGTCTTCCGGGCGTACAGGAAATCGTAGAGCGCGCTGCGAGCGCTTCCGAGGTGGAGGCGACCGGTTGGGGAGGGGGCGAAGCGGACGCGAGCCGGTGTGTCGTCTGTCATACTTGCTCCATGATCGCGCGGCGCGCATCAGCAGGGAAGGACGATCGCCCGGAGCGCGCCGAGCGAGGCCTCAGAGCTCGATTTGCTTGTGCCGGAGGTTGACGCTCTCGACCAGACCGACGCCGAAGAGGCTGGCCAGCAGGGACGATCCGCCATAACTCAGGAACGGCAAGGGTAGGCCTGACACAGGGAACATGTTCAGGTTCATCCCTACGTTGAATGCTCCCTGGAAAAGCAGAAGGATCGCTACGCTGTAGGAGATCAGCGCACCGAAAGTGTCCCTGGCGATGCGCGCTGCCCTCAGGCAGCGAAAGATCACGAAAGTCAAGACGATCAAGAAGATCGCCGCCCCGGCGAAGCCAAATTCCTCCGCCATGGCACTGAAGATGAAGTCGGTGTGGCGGACCTTCAGGAAGCGCAACTGGACCTGCGTCCCGTGCCCGTAGCCCTGGCCGAAGAGGCCGCCCGAGCCGATCGAAATCAGCGCCTGGTTGACGTTGTACGAGGCACCGTGTTGGACGTTCGGATCGGGCAGCAGGAACGTGACAATTCGCTCCATCTGGTAGTGCTGGAGGAAGAGGAAGTTGTCTCCGTTCACGTAGCCGGTCAGGAAGTATCGAGCCATGAAGGGGACCATGATCAGGATCACAAGCAAGGCGATACCGATCAGGACTCCCAGGTGACGGATGCGAACCCCGGCCAGCCACACCTGCGCGAACCAGATGACCAGCAACACGAAGGCGGTGCTCAGATCCGGTTGGATGAAGATCAGAAACAGAGGGACGCCGACGAGCAGCAGGCTGCGCAGGACGGTCGAGAAACGCTCGAGCTTGTCCTGGTTGCGGGACATGAAATCGGCCAGCACGATGATCATGGTGATCTTGGCCAGCTCGGACGGCTGAATCGTCGCAATCCCGACGTTGAACCAGCGGGCCGCGCCGAACCCGACGAGGCCCGCGACCGGGATCATGGCCAGGACGACAACGGTGACGATGAAAAGTGGCCGCGCCAGCCCGGACCACATTCGATAGTCGATCGCGGCCACGATCAAGACGACGGCGAAACCGATCACGGCATAAATGGCCTGCCGAGGTACCAACTCGGCAAGGTTCTCGTTGCCGCCGATGGCCGAACGGATCATGGCGACGCCGGCGATCGTGAGGACCGCCGCGGCCGCCAGCAAGAGCACATCGAAATGACGCCAGATTCGGGTAGGGAATTGCATCCGACGGGCCGACCTCAGCGCCGTGCCCGGGGTGGGGCGAGGGGGATGTCGGCGACCAGGCGCTGGTCGTGCCGATCGCGCGTCAGGCTCACGCTCACCCCGTGGGTATCGATCTCAACGTGTCGCGAGATGGCGGCGATGATGTCATCCTTCAGCGCCTCCAGCTTGCCCGGCGGGAACTCGGCCCGATCGTGAACCAGGATCAACCGCAGACGCTCACGAGCAGCATTGGCGCTACGGTTGCGGCTACCCGTGAGGCGCTGTAGGAAGCTCATGATTCGCCTCCCGACCGGACGAGGCGCGATATTCGACCAAAGAAGCCATCCCTGGACTGGAGGGCTTCGAAGGGGACTTCCTCTCCGCTCAGCCGGCGAGCGATGTCGCGGAATGCTCTACCAGCCCGGCTGCGTCCGTCAAGCGCGGCCGGCATTCCCTGGTTGGAAGACACGATCACCGTGTCATCTTCAGGCACGACCCCAAGCAACTCGATCGCCAGTACATCGAGAATGTCTTCCGTCCCCAGCATGTCTCCGCGTCGGACCATCTCGGGCTTGACCCGGTTGACGATCAGACGAGCCGGTCCCTTTTCCTCGGCTTCGATGAGTCCGATGATCCGGTCGGCGTCACGCACGGCCGAGACCTCGGGGTTGGTCACGATGGCCACGATGTCCGCCGGCGCGACGGCGTTCCGGAAGCCGCGTTCGATCCCGGCCGGGGAGTCGATCAAGATCCAATCGTAGTCATTGCGCAGATCATCCGTGAGTTTGATCATGTCTTGGGGCGAGACGGCCGTCTTGTCGCGCGTCTGCGCAGCCGGGATCAGGTACAACTCGGACAGCCGCTTGTCCTTGATCATCGCCTGGCGCAGCTTGCAGCGTCCTTCCACGACATCCACTAGGTCATAGACGATGCGGTTCTCGAGCCCCATGACCACGTCGAGATTGCGCAGGCCGATGTCGGCGTCGATACAAACAACCCGGCTGCCCTCGGCTGCCAGGGCGACTCCGATATTGGCCGTGGCAGTCGTCTTGCCCACGCCGCCTTTGCCGGATGTGATCGTCACGATCGTGCCGCTCATGTCCGTGCTCCGCGTCGGATTTGGATAAGCTATCTGCCGTCTTTCCAGGTATCGGCGATCAATTGACCCTCTCGCACTCGGGCAATCTCCGGGCCAGGGTACTTTCGCCTCTCGGGCGACACGGCGATGTGGCCGGCGATGCGCAGTTGGGTCGGCGCCAGGTCCAGCGCGCACACGACGGCCCCTTCGTCGCCGCCCGCGCCGGCATGGACGACACCCCGAAGGCGACCCCACACCACTACGTTCCCACCGGCGGTAATCTCGGCCCCGGGGTTCACATCGCCGATCACGATGACGTGCCCCGGATGTCGCAACACGTTGCCCGACCGCAGAGTCCTTACCACGAGCACCGCCTCTTCTCCGTCGATCGGCGTGTCAAGAGGCGTATCCTCCTCGATCGGGGTCCTCGCCGGCTCGAGCGCCAGGGCCAGCCCGAGATCGGCCGCGGCCGACCTCGTGGTCTCCGACGAGCTGACGACGGCCCACAATCCGACATCTCGGCGGGCAAGCTCATCCCGAAGACTCCCGAGATCGGCTGCGCCAAGCTCGTGGGCGTCGACCTGCAGAGCCAGCCTGGCGCTTCGGAAGAACTCGGCGCGCTCCTCGATCGTCTGCAGCACCACCCGGCGGATCTCGCCCCACTCGCCGGCCGGCACAGCCAGGATTAGCCCGTCGCCGGTTCCCTTGATCGAG
>CAZGRL010000120.1:0-10887 GCA_964528155.1 uncultured Anaerolineaceae bacterium | reverse complement strand
ACCGATCGCTTTACTATGGCTCCTCGTTTGCTGAATCTGATCGCGCCGATCGGCAAGGGGCAACGCGGGCTGATCGTCTCACCGCCGAAAGCCGGAAAGACGACCGTTCTCAAGCAGATCGCCAATGCCATCTCAACCAAGTATCCAGAGGTGCACCTGATGGTCGCCCTGATCGGCGAACGGCCGGAAGAGGTGACCGACATGGATCGTTCGGTCGACGCTGAAGTCATTTCGTCCACTTTCGACGAACCGGTGACGAGTCATGTTCGAGCGGCGGAGATGGCCCTCGAGCGCGCCAAGCGGCTGGTCGAGTGCGACCGGGATGTTGTGATCCTGATGGACTCGATCACGCGTCTCTCGCGCGCGTACAACCTGATGGTGACCCCCTCCGGCAGGACCCTTTCCGGCGGACTCGATCCGGCGGCGCTCTACCCACCCAAACGCTTCTTCGGAGCCGCCCGCAATATCGAAGAAGGTGGATCGCTGACGATCATCGCCACCTGTCTCGTTGACACCGGTTCCCGCATGGACGATGTGGTGTACGAGGAGTTCAAGGGCACCGGCAACATGGAGTTGCATCTTTCACGACGTCTCCAGGAGAGGCGCGTATTTCCGGCGTTCGATATCGAGCGCTCTTCCACACGCCGTGAAGAGATCCTGCTCGGGCCGGACATCACGCCGCGCGTGTGGCTGATGCGCAGGATGTTCCAGCACATGATCACCCCTTCCCCCAGCGGCGCGGGGATGGATTCATCTGCGGCCACCGAAGCGATCATCCAGCAGGTTTCGCGGAGCGAGAACAACATCGAATTCCTCGAGACTCTGACGGAGACTCAATTCTAGGGTGACACGGCCTTCAGGCTCAGCCCGAAGTCGGCTTCCGGTATTTACGGCCGCGCTTTCGTTCATCGCCCTGGCCGCGGCACTCTGGGTAATCCGGCTGAACGCGGGCCTGCGATCCCAACTGCAGCCCTCCGGATGGCCTAGCGCAACACCCTGGCCGACGGCCGTCAACGGCGAGACTCCTCAACTTCCCTCCTACTCGGTTACACGTCCATTGAATGCCATCGCTCGCCAGGCAGAGCCTTCAACGCTGCATCCGACCCGCGAACGGCTGGAAGTGATACGCTATACCGTGCAGCAAGGCGATTCGGTGTTCGGGATCGCTAAGAACTTCGACATCGAGCCGGAAACCATTCTGTGGGGGAACTTCGATGTCTTGAACGACGATCCCCACATGCTTCGGCCCGGACAAGAGCTCAACATTCTCCCCGTCAATGGGACCTACTATCAGTGGCAGGCAGGTGACAGCCTGCAAAGCATCGCCGATGAGTTTGGGGTCGCTGTTGAAGATCTCGTCGACTGGACCGGCAATGCCCTTGACCCCCTCGATCCGCAGGTGCAACCAGGCACGTGGCTTGTGATCCCGGGAGGGTCACGTCCCTTCAAACAATGGTTCGTTCCGGCCATCGCCAGAGGTCAGGCCGGGGTCGGATCGGCCTACGGACCGGGTGGGTGTGAACAAGCCATCACCGGCGGTGCCGTCGGGACTGGTGGTTTCATCTGGCCGAGCGCCAACCATCTCGTTTCCGGAAATGACTACTGGGGAGGTCACCTGGCCATCGACATCGCCGGCGCCACCGGCGACCTGGTTTGGGCGGCCGACAGTGGGGTGATCGTCTTCGCCGGGTGGTCGACCGTGGGGTACGGGAACATGATCATGATCGATCATGGAAACGGGTGGCAGACTGTGTATGCCCACCTGAGCGCGGTGCGTGTGGGCTGCGGTGAGAGCGTCATCCAGGGAAGCACAATTGGAGCGATCGGGTCGACGGGGAACTCGACCGGCTCACATCTACACTTCGAGACTCGTTTCGAAGGTGGCTTTGTAAACCCGCACTTCGTACTGCCGTGAGTGAGGACTCACAACGTTTGGTCCGTCCACTCGGGCAACACCAAGTCGACCGGAACACTCAACATAAGCATGCATCTTGACGGTCTCGGGTGCGACTGTTATCATCTCGCCCGCCCGGGAGGCCGT
Organism: uncultured Anaerolineaceae bacterium; assembly: GCA_964528155.1. GTDB lineage: Bacteria > Chloroflexota > Anaerolineae > Anaerolineales > E44-bin32. Next base: position 8,846 of record CAZGRL010000120.1, on the reverse strand, counting down.
TTTCTACGCCGCTGATGCCAACCCCCAACGAGCCCAGCCGATCGAATCAAGCCGACTCGCACCCCACGCCAGGTAGCCTGGCCGGTCTGTGGGCTAAAGCCTCACTACATGGCCGGCGCGAGGGGTTGATGCGCTATGCGGCGCATCTGTCTTTCGTGGCGGTCCTGGTGTTGGGTCTGGTGGCGTCACGGCAGGGGCTGGATGTCCTTCCCGCCCGAGCGGCCCAATCATCCGAAGGCGCCGAGCCGACGGCTGTGGGGAACGTGTTCGCAGAATCATCGGCCATGTTGCCGTCGCTTCCCGAATTCATGCCGGTGGGCGCAAGCCGGGCCGTGGTGCTGCGGCAGGCCGAGCTCCACACCGTGCTCCCCGATCGTCCGCGCATCGAGATCACCGAGTACGAGGTGAAGGACGGCGACACTCTCTTCGGCATTGCCGAGAAGTTTGGGTTGAAGCCTGAGACCATCCTGTGGGGCAACTACGATGTGCTGCTTGATGATCCGCATACCCTGCGGCCCGGTCAGCAATTGAGTATTCTGCCCGTCGATGGAACACTGTACAAGTGGAATGAGGGCGACGGGCTCAACGGGGTAGCCAAGTTCTTCGGTGTATCGGCGGAGGACATCATCAACTGGCCGGGGAACAACTTGGATCCCGACACCGATCCGACCTCGCCGGGGATCGCCGCCGGTACACCGCTGGTCATACCGGGGGGACATCGCCAACTTGTGACGTGGTCGGCGCCGAGGATCACCCGATCCAACCCGGGAGTGGCCAAGATTCTCGGTCCAGGCGCCTGCGGCGCACTGTATGACGGACCGGTCGGAACGGGGTCCTTCGTCTGGCCGACAGCCAATCACTACCTGTCCGGGTTCGACTACAGCTCGGTTCATCCCGCGATTGATATCGCCGGACACAGCGGCGATCCGGTGAGCGCGGCCGACAACGGTGTTGTCGTCTATGCTGGTTGGAACGATTGGGGCTATGGCCAGGTCGTTGTCATCGATCACGGCAATGGATGGCAGACGTTGTACGCGCACCTCAGCCAAATCAATGTATCCTGTGGGGCGGCGGTCTACCAGGGCTCAACGGTATTGGGCCTGATCGGGTGCACGGGCAACTGCAGCGGACCGCACCTGCATTTCGAGATGATGAATGATGCGTACGGTAAGGTGAATCCGTGGAACTTCCTGCCCTAGGCGGAGGCCCACCGGGGCGAGCGATCTGCGGCCGAAGGCGGACCGCGACTCATTTCCTGGGAAGCGGGCTTGCTCACATGATCGTCTGCCATGTCTGAAAACAACGGTGGCCCGAGCAGCGGCGGCAAGCGCGTGGCGCGCCTGATGGCGCTCCTCAAGGGTTCACCTGTGGCCAGGATCGGCGTTTCGCTGGCGATCGTGCTGGCGATCAGCCTGGGCGCCTGGGGCGCCGATCGTCTGGGTGGGCAGGCCTCGGAGGACGTCACTCCAACGCCCGAGCCGGGTGCCGGCGGTCTGCTTTCGCTGGCGGATCTACCCCCCTTCCAGGAGCCGACTTCCGAAGTCAGCCTGGGCGTCCCTCGTCTGGCCAACGGGCATACGGAAATCCCCACCAGGCCGCGCTTCGACATCATCGAGTACCAAGTGCAACAGGGCGACACGCTGTTTGGGATCGCTGATCGGTATGGCCTGAAACCCGAAACCATCTTCTGGGGGAATTTCGACAAATTGGAAGGAGATCCACATAGCATCCGTCCGGGTCAAGAACTGAACATCCTTCCGGTGGACGGGGCCACCTATGAATGGAAAGACGGGGATAGTCTGGCCAGCGTCGCGGCCGACTTCAAAGTCACACCCGATGACATCATCGATTGGCCGGGAAACGGACTCGACCCCGCCGTCGACCTGGCGAACCCGCCCATCGCGGCCGGAACGACGTTGGTGATCCCGAACGGGAAGCGCGAGATCGTCGACTGGCGTTCGCCGCGGATCACGCGCGCAAACCCGGCCGTCGCCAGCATCCTGGGACCGGGGGCATGTGGGTCGATCTACACCGGCCCGATCGGAGGCGGCAGCTTCGTCTGGCCGACTTCATCGCATTGGATCTCCGGCTACCCCTTCATTCCGGGTGTACATGAAGCGATCGACATCGGGGGCAGTGAGGGCAACGGGATCTACGCCGCCGACTCCGGTGTCGTTGTCTATGCCGGCTGGAACAACTCCGGGTATGGCTACGTGATCGTCATCGATCACGGCAACGGCTGGCAGACGCTCTACGCCCACCTCAGCGGCCTGAAGGTCGGCTGCGGTGATCCCGCCTACCAGGGTCAGCAGATCGGTAACATGGGATGCACCGGCAACTGCTCCGGACCCCACCTGCACTTCGAGATGCGCAGCGACATTTACGGCCGCGTCAACCCGATCAACTTCCTGCCCTGAATCTCCGCCATCGTCTTTTCCCACTTCGTGTGCGACCGGCGGAATGTCGCCGCCGTGCATGAGGACTCCGAGCACACCCGCCGGTCTTGCCAGCGTCAGCCGCTGGACATGAGTCCGGACGGCGGACGATGGACGATGGACGGCGGGCGATGGACGGCGGCAGACGGGGGACGGGGGTCCGGAGACGGGAAGTTCGACGTCCTACTCAGTGGCGTGCGTTGGTGAGGGAGCGTCCGATCGTAGGGGTGTCTTCCCTTGGAGCTGGGCCTGGACCGGTGTCCTTCGAGCGGGGGCGAATGGCTGGCGATGGATTGGGTCTATGGGCCAGAGGGGCGAGCCATGCGCCGGCACACCATAGGCCTTGAACGAATAGATCGACGTCGGCCAGTCGATAAGCAACCGAACCAATAAGCCATCTCAGAAGCAAGTAACGCCCCACGTCAGAGAAGAGAATACTTCGCTTGTAGCCTGCGAAGGAGAAGTCGTGGCGCGCAAAGCCACGCTGGATTGCCTTCGCCGCCTCGGCCCCATATCCCAGACCGACCCCGATGCCTTCCCCGAAGAGCGGATCCGCCCCGGCGGCGTCGCCGACGAGGACGACCCCCGGGGCTGAGAGCAGGTTCTTGGGTGAGAACCAGTGGATGGGATGGCCCTGGAGCTTGAGGTTCTGGCCGCGACGCTCGGCGCGCAGGACGCCCGCGGTGAGGTGATCCGGGAGTGAGGCGCGCGACCTGCTCACATCCATGCGGGAGTCATACACGCCGCAGCTCATCCGTGGAGCCCCGTCGATCGAGCTGGGGAGGTCCCAGTAATATCCCTGGAGCCTGGCCTGCAGACCGCTGAAATCGAGTCGGGCTGTTCGATAGCGGTGCTCCGGATCGCCGTCGGAAGCTTCAGTGACCACCTCAAGCAACCTTGCGATGTGGGACGGCCGCTCGCGCACCCCGAGCCATCGACGACTGAGGCCGGTCGATCCGTCTGCTCCGACAACTACTTGGGCGCGAAAACCGCTCATAGGTGTGTGGAGCAGGATACGGTCACCTTGCCTCTCGAACCCGGTAACGGGTGTGTCCTCCTGAAGGGTGACGCCTCTATCTCGAGCTACCGTGGCAAGCCAGGCATCGAATTCTTGCCGCCATGTCATGACAATGATCGGCCTGCCGCGCACGCTCACTGACCGATGGCGGTATTGCAGCCGAACCTTCTCAATCGGGACAAAAGGCACATCGAGGGTCACCCCCAGTCGGCTCAATTGATCCAAGCCGAAACGCGTGATCCCACCGGCGCACAATTTGTGACGAGGGTGCACTGCCTTCTCCAGAACGATGAGGCGATCGGCCCATGTCGCGTCGAGTCGGATCAGGTGCATCGCAGTGGCAAGTCCGGCCGGACCGGCTCCCACGATGACGACTTCATAGTCCTTATCGGGCATCCATGTACTCTCGCGTCGATAAAGAGTTCGAGCCAGTGTACTCACCGGTCACCAAGCAGGCTGACCGGGGCTGAAGCAGTTTTACGTGGAAGACCAGTCGTTCCGTTCTTGTGATGCCAGTGTTTCGACAAATGCCCGGTCGGCCTGAGTGACAGCCCGCCGGATGGGGCCGGCATAGCAGGGGATGTACAAAATCAGCCTCTCATACAGGATGCGTGTGCGCCGGTGGCCCAAGGCGCATAACTACACTTTGTAAAGCTCTCCGAACTTCTTTCGCAGGTAGGCCAGGTAGGGCTCGGCGGATACCGGCTTGCCGGAGGACATCTCTACCAGTTCAGGCGCAGTGAACTTGCGTCCATGGTGGTAGATATTGTCTTTCAGCCAGCTGTGCAAAGTCTCGAATGATCCGCGCCGGACATCATCCCGAATCTCGGGATGGGCAAGCTGCGCAGCCTCGAAGAACTGAGCCCCGAGGACATTGCCCAATGTGTATCCCTGGAACGCTCCTCCAATCCGTCCGCTGTACCAGTGAGCATCCTGCAGGACGCCGTCCCTATCGTCGGGTGCAGCGACTCCCAGATCGGCTCGGTAGCGCTCGTACCAGGCTTCCGGCAAGTCGCGAATCGAAAGGCGCCCTTCGAGCATCTGCGCCTCGAGCTCAAACCGAATCATGACGTGCAGATTGTATGTGAGCTCGTCCGCTTCAGTCCTGATCAGTGACGGCTTGACCCGATTGATAGCCCGATAGAACGCTTCAAGCGACACGTCGTCGAGTTGCTCGGGGAAGACGGATTGAAGTCGGGGATAGAAGAATTCCCAGAAGGGAAGGCTCCGGCCGACGATGTTTTCCCATAGTCGCGACTGACTCTCGTGAACGCCTGAAGAAACACCGTCGGCGAGAGGTGTGTTCTCGAACTCCGGGTTGATGCCCTGTTCGTACATCGCGTGACCGGCTTCATGGATCGTCCCCATCAAAGCTTGTGAGAGCATGTGTTCATCGACCCTGGTTGTGATCCTGATGTCCCCGATGGAGAAGCTGGTCATAAAAGGATGTGGGCTCTTGTCCTGTCGGCCGCGGCGGAAATCGTAGCCCAGGCGTTCTGCTACATGGCGGCCGAACTCGAGCTGTGCTGCCTCCGGAAATGAGTGTCGCAGGCAGCTATCATCAGCCAGTGGAAGCTCGGCGATCGCCTGGACGAGCGGCGCCGCTCCTTGACGAAGTTCGGCAAATAACGGTCTCAGTGTAGAAACTGTCATCCCTCGATCGGAGTATTCGATCAGCGGGTCGCAGATGTGTTCGTACCCGGGGAAGAATCCAGCCAGTTGACGGCTGAGGTCCAGCGTCCGTTCGAGGTCGGGGATCAAGGATCGGAAATCGTTCGCCGGTCGAGCGACTGTCCAATGCTGATAGACCTCCGATGTGTGAGCGACCAACTCGGCCATGAATGCTGGAGGGACTTTGATCGCTCGCTCGAAGTCGTACCGAGCGATGCGAATAAGACTCGCATCGTCGTCCTCGTGAGGAAGGCTCTCTTCGTAAGGGCGCAAGTCGTCGAGGAGCACCCCCAACGCCGGGTCGACGGATCGCTCGTGGGCGAGCCGTGTGAGTGTGGCGAGCTGTCGGGCGCGAGCGGCAGCGCCACCAGGTGGCATGAGAGTCTCCTGATCCCATTCCAGGATGGCGGCCGCCATGTGAAGGTCGTGGATTTCGCCAAGGAGGCGTCTGAGTTCGCCCATTTTCGGTTGCATGTTGTAGCACCCACTTCGGAAATGCCGATCGAGGATGACCGGCGTCCGTGCCGGATCCATTCTAAGACTGAATGGGCATTCTTTCAAATGGGTCGATCCGTTTCAGGCGTGTCCGATCGCGAGCCTCGGTCAGACTGGAGCAGGCGGCGGATCGCTTGGTTGGAGGATGTCGGCGTAGACCGCCTCAGTCATGGTGGCGATGTCGCCCCACTCGTGAAGTGTGTTGACGCGTTTTCTGGCGTTCTGCCCCATCTGTCGTGCCGCCTCTGGATCAAGCGTGATCATGGCCCTGGCCAGGCCGGCTTCGTCCCCAGGATCCGTGAGGATCCCCGTGACGCCGTTCTCTACATACTCGGGCACGCTCCCAATGCGGGTGGATATCACGGGCAGCCCATGGGCCATGGCCTCGAGCATGGTCAGGGGAGGATGGGCGTAGCCGATCGTCGTGCTGAATGGGAGGACGACGGCATCGCAAGCGTTGAACCATGATGACAGGTTGCCCTCGAAGCTCCTGAGATGGACCGGACCTTCGAGCCCGGATTCGGCGATCATGCGCGCCAGTCGCCGCACTTCCCAGGCCTGGATCTTGACATCTGCCGGCGTGTGCGGGCCACGATCGGCGATGATGAGCCTGGCCCGAGGCAATGCCTGGACCACTTCTCTGAAGGCTCGGATCAATGTTGGGATGCCCCTCAAAGTTGAGACCAGCCCGGCGTACATGAACACTGGGGACCCGCGGATGGTCTGCCGATCCAGATTATCAGATCTCGCTCTGTCGAGTCCCGGTGAGATTGTTACTATCCTGCCCTCGGGCACACCAATACTGCGAAGCCGGGCGTGTACGTGCCTTGACCAGCAGATGATGCGACCGAAGTGGTCCAGGCGTCTCTTGAGGAGGAAGCTCGGGGTGAGTATGCCGGATGCAAAGCGAGGTTCTTCGATGTACAGCAAGGCCTCGGACAAGACCCGCATGTAGTCGCTGAGGGGTGGATGGATGTCGGTGCTGAGGAACAACACAAGAGGCACCTGGACGGGAAGGAGCAGGGTGAGAATGCTCATGGCGTTGAAGCTGAACCCGTGCAGCAGATCGCAATCTGCAAGCAGCGCCTGCAGGGTCGAGATCGATTGCCGTCGTTCCCACACCATCTCCCGCAGATTCGCGAATGGTCTGTCAACCGGAATACGAGCCAGTTGAGGCGATCGGGCCATGGCGGCCTCGTGTCGAGCCATTCTCTCGGCGGCGAGCGACGTTGAGATGATCCGGACTTCGTGCCCGCGATCGATCAGAGCCGAGGCGAGTTCAAAGGCCGGACGGGAGTGGCCTGAGAGAAGATCCATCCTGGTTCCGAAGAAACAAATCTTCATCGGGGTGTCTTGTATCGATCCATCACATCTCTGATCGAACGCGCGGGCTGAGTTTCCCGCGCGCGTTGCAGCCCGCCAACCTGGCCGGTCAACTCCGTTCTTGGGAGAGGCCTGATCTCAACCGGGGTCTCCGGATTCGATGGCGTCGGTCCGAATAGAAACCCGAGGAGTATAGCCATACCTGCGCATCCATGGCCAGGTCATCGCCTCAACGACGATCCTCGGCAGGAGTCTAATCCGCGTTCGCCACTCGGTATCCGGCTGGATATCTGCCACACCGCGCAGGAAGCGGGAGCGGTTTCCCCAGACAATATGATTCTCACCGAGACGAACACTCTGGTTCCCGACAAACGGCCCGGACAATGACCCCACGCCGACGAGATCCAGGATCCGATTGACCGCCGCTCGAGGATCGGCGACGAAGTCTTCATAGCGAAGCATAACGTAGTGTTCGGGATCGGAGCGCCAAAGCCCTTCGGCCAGGATGTTTCTGGTGAGCCAGCGGAGTGAGCTTGAAGCCGGCCCGAACCTGGGTGTCTCGATCCTCTCGCCTGTATGGCCGGAAGGCCTGCTCCTCGTCCATGAATAGGCGACAGCACGTGGGTCACGAACAAGATGCACGACGAAGAGCTCGATGCCCGGAACTCGCCCCAGGATCCAGCCATAGGAAGGAAACTTGGATGAATCGACAATGACTTTGCACCCGGTCTCCGCCCGGATCGCACGGTAAAGCATGGCCAGATGCGTCATGTAATTCGTCAGACGTTGTTGCAGGAGCCTCCTCAGCGGAGGGAAAAGCAGCAAGGGCAGATGCTGTGTTCGTCCGACGCGCATGTGCAACTCGGCGACTCGGAGCGCGTCGGCGGAGCTTATGCCCGGCATCCCTTGCTGGAGGATGCGCGACCAGACCTTGCACGAACGAAATTCGACTCCGCAGGCGCAAAGCCTGTTCTCGCCGAGGTATCGGTCCCAGAAGTCGCTCAGCTCACCGCCGCTGAAGAAACCGTCGAACTCTCCCAGGATCTGGCACAGGATCGTGCTTCCCGAGCGACCTGAGCCAGTGATGTACACGACTTTGATCCGAGAGGTATCGACGGTATGCCCCTCAGCGTCGGACATGGGATCACGCATCAGCCATCCTGGAGTGTGTGGTCCTGGTCATCGGTCCCTGCAGGCGAAGAGGGGGAGGCTGTGTGAGGAAGCAGGCAAGATTCGTGCATGCACGCCATCGGGCGATCGGGGGATCATCCGGTCCGGCTGCTCCAGGGAGGTCCGTAGATCCGATCGCTTGATCCGAGAATCATCTTGGGAGGCCGGTGCAGGCCCCCCAAGATTCGGCGGCTCGGTTGTGCAGCGCCCTCGGAGCGATTTGAACGCTCGGCCCCTTGCTCCGCAAGCAAGTGCTCTATCCGCTGAGCTACGAGGGCAATTGAGGTTGGCGGGCGAGGCTCCGTGCAGCCGATGGACCGCCGCCCTAGACCTCGGCCGCTGCCGGATGGATCCGGTTGCGACCTGGCGGGGAGGGAGGGATTCGAACCCTCGGTAGAGGCATTAACCCCTACAAGCGCTTAGCAGGCGCCCCCGTTCAGCCACTCCGGCACCTCCCCATTTTGACCAAGGCGGAGGGAGAGGGATTCGAACCCCCGGTGGGTTGCCCCACAGCTGTTTTCAAGACAGCCGCCTTAGTCCGCTCGGCCATCCCTCCAGACCCGGAGGCTCCCTTCCCGAATCATGGCATTCTACCATGCCGAAAAACGCGAGTCAAAGAAAGGCCTTCGCAGGATGTACCCGCTTACATGTTGCACGCCTATCAGTGGGTCAGGTTGTTATGGGGGCGTCTAAAAAGAACCCTCTGCGGCACGTGTGGGCTTGAGAGTGTGAGG
>CAZGRL010000119.1:9872-10996 GCA_964528155.1 uncultured Anaerolineaceae bacterium | reverse complement strand
CTTCCGATTCGGGTTGGATCTCGTCGACTCGGCGAGGAAATGGGGCGCAGCCTGGCGCGAACGAAGCGTTGCCCGCCTCGGCAAATTCTTTCCAAAGACTACTTTGAAAGGCATGGCTCGCCCCGATGGTTACATCTTCGCGCGCACAGTGCCTTGTCCAGACACTGGGTACATGACACCACTTGTTCCAGACTGGCACTTGCTTAAGCCGAACAGGGGGTTGCGCCTGGCCGCTGAGCCGATCGTCGACAAGCGAGCTGGTACTTGGAGGGTGCAGATTCGAGAAGTCGGCAGAGCCAGCGGGCAATTGTCTCAGCCACCTCCACCGACCTACGAGCATGGCAAAGGTATCTCACTCTTCACAGGCCGAGCCATTCCAGCTGAATATATCAAAGCCAAGGCGCAGTCCGGGGAACTGGGTAGTGCCCTCTACGCGTTGGTGGTGAAGACGCCGCAGGGGCTGAAGTTCCAGCTGCCCGAGTCGGACGACCTGGCGGCGCTCAGTACGGCCGAGGCCGAGCTCGCCCGCCTCCGGCCTAGCTGGGAAGCCACCAACATCCTCCCGACGGAATTGTTTCCAGAAGCCGCAAGCGATGAACGCCCTCGGCTCTATGGCATGCCACGCTGGACCGACTTGTTTTCCCCACGCCAACTGCTAACGATGGGAGTGCTCGTCGAAGGGCTGCGTCTGCTGAGACCCGATATCATCGCCGCTGAGGGTGAAGCACTTGGCGAGGCGGTGGTCCATTTACTTGCATTTGTCCTGGACAAGTTTGCTAATTACAACAGCGTGCTAGCCTCGTGGCATGCGCCTCGCCAAGTAATCCGAAGCGTGTTCGACAGACATGACTTCGCGTTCAAGGCGACGTTCACGGAGCTGGCGACCTGCAATGATGGTATGGGAATGGGCTGGGCGATCGAGAACACCCTCGATGCCTGTGCGAAGCTTTCAAGCCTCCCTCGTGATGAACGGGCCTCCTTGGCTGAGATTACGCTGGGCAGTGCGACGAATCTCCCGCAAGTCTCCGATGGCTCAATAACAGCTGTCGTCGTTGATCCTCCGTACGACGACAACGTGCAGTACAGTGAACTGGCCGACTTATTCTATGTCTGGCTCAAGAGCA
>CAZGRL010000119.1:0-9862 GCA_964528155.1 uncultured Anaerolineaceae bacterium | reverse complement strand
CGCCGGCCGGAGTGGTTCTCCACCTACCTTTGTGAGCATGATCAGGAAGCGGTCGTCAACGTCAGTCGGCATCGTGACCCAGACGCGGTCAAAGGTCAGGGAAAACGCGATGGCTCGGCAGCCTCCGCCAAGGAGAAAGCGCGCGCCTTCTATCGTCAGTTGATGGGCGAGACATTTCGAGAATGCAAGCGCATTCTGCGCGATGACGGCGTCCTGACCGTGATGTTCACGCACAAGAAACAGGAAGCCTGGGAGGCGCTATTCTCATCGCTGATCAGCGCCGGTTTCATGATCACAGCCACCTGGCCGGTGAAAACAGAAAGCGAGCACAGCCTGCATCAGGCACGGAAGAACGCCGCCCAGAGCACGGTGCTGCTCGTCGCCCGCGAGCGCATGTTGGGCGCCGGAGTCGGCTTCTTCGACTCCGCCCTTCAAGCCGAGATCCAAGAGGCGGCCCGTTCGACCGCCGAGCGTCTCGAGGCCGAGGGGCTCAACCCGGTCGATCAGCTCGTCGGTTCGTTCGGCCCAGCGATGGCGGTGTATAGCCGCTTTGACGAAGTTCGGACCGATACCGGCGAGGTCGTCGGCGTGGCAAAAGCCATCGATCTGGCCTCGGACGCGGTCAGCGCCTGGCGTGTCGGGCGTTTGGCGAAGCAGGGCCTGCAAGGCGTCGAGCCGGAGGGCCGGTTCGTGCTGCTGTGCTGGGATGTGCTGCGCGCCGCTGAGTTCAGATTCAATGAAGCAAAGCTCCTCGGCCATGCGGTCGGGATGGACGTCGACAGCCTAGTGGCGGCGGGTCTGGTGTCGAAATCAGGTGACAAGATCCAGATGCTCTCGGCGAAAGACCGGCGTCGGGAGAGGGCACTTGAGCCCGACGAGATGGTTGAGACTCTCTTTGGGGCAGTCACAACAGGGAAGAAACGTAGGAGGAGGAAGGACGCCCTAAAGGTTCATCCCAATGATCCGTCGTTCCGGACGGCGCTGGATGGATGTCACGCATTCGCCTTGCGCTACCAAGAAGCTGGCGGTGGCACGGCTGGGATCGGCAATTCGAGAGCGCTCCTACGCCAACAGAACTGGGGCAAGGACTCGGTTGTGGCAAGACTGATGGAGGCGCTCGTCGAGGCTGCGCCCGAGGCACTGCGGTTTGATCGAGGCAAGACCAGTGCCGGCGCCAAGTTCCCCGAATTCCGGGCGTGGCACGCGCTGCTCAAGCCACTCTTTGACATCGCGCCCCCCGAATGGGTGGAGGCGCCCGTCCTGCAGCCGCGCTTGATGGATGACGAACTCGAGGACGACGAGGAGGAGTCGGAGGAGGCCGACGCGTGAAGGACCAGGCGTCCACATCGACCGGCCTTCGGAGCCGCGACTGGTACCGGTTTGTTGTCGGGCCAGATCCTTCGCTTCTTGATGAGCTCTATGTCCCCGCTCTCGGGGAGGCGGTCCGCTACGACCGCTGTTGCGCCTACTTCTCGTCAAGCGTGATGGCTGCGGCCGCGCGTGGTTTTGGGCGCTTCATCGAACGCCTCGAGGAGATGGGCAACGCTGCCCCGCGCCCGGCTGTTCGGCTGCTTGTGAACGAGCACTTGGAGGAAGAGGACGCCCGGGCACTGATGGAGCAAGGCGATGTCGAGCGACTTGAGCGCTTGTTGCGAAAGCGCTTCGCCACACCTCGACAAGCACTTGAGGGGGCTCGCCTACGCATGCTTGCCTGGCTGGAAGCCAAAGGCTTGCTCGAGGTCCGAGTGGGCGTGATGCGTCAGGGCAAGGGCATCCTGCACGCAAAGTTTGGAATTGTGACAGACGCCTCAGGGGATGCGCTTGTTTTCAGCGGAAGTGGCAATGAAACGGCGCAGGCTCTCGCCGGGAACTACGAGCAGCTGGAAGTATCAGGGTCGTGGAAGGACGCCGAGCGCCATCGCTGGCATGCCGATCGATTCGAGGTGCTTTGGGCGGACCACGATCCCGATGTCCATACCGTCTCGCTCCCGGAAGCCATTAAGAAGCACCTGATTCAATTCGCGCCAAAGGAAGCGCCGATTATCGAGCCGGGGGAGGCCACGGAGCGTCAGAAAACAGCCATGCGCTGGCGGTTTCTGTCCGAGGCGCCCTACTTACGTGGGGGCGAGTCGGCGTGCGACGCCACGGCGCCCGTTGACCTTTGGCCTCACCAGCGCCGGGTTGTCGATGAGGCTTCGTCCGCGTGGCCGGAGGGCCGGTTGCTGTGCGATGTGGTCGGGATGGGGAAGACAATAGAGGCGATCTTGCTCTTGCGGCGTCTCTTGGCCGGCCGAGGGGTTCGGCGCGTGCTTGTTCTGCTGCCGGCGGGTCTCCTGGAGCAGTGGCAATCCGAGCTCAGGGAGAAGGGCGGGATGATATTCCCCCGCCTAGAGGGTCTGACACAACTCGTGTGGCCTGACGATCGCACCACCATAGTAGGTGGCCTTCCCGAGGCGCTCGAGCAGGATACGTTGCTCCTGAGCCGGGAGTTGGCGCGGATCGATCCGCATTTCGGAGAGCTGATGGCCGCGGAGCCGTGGGATCTGGTGATCCTCGACGAAGCGCATGCGGCGCGACGACGAAAGCAGGTGGAGGGAGAGTTCAACAGCGGCACACTGCTCCTCGACCTATTGCGACAACTTGAGCTGCGGCGGCGTGCACGTGGCATCCTCCTCCTGAGCGCCACGCCCATGCAGACCCACCCCTGGGAGCCTTGGGACTTGCTCGGGGTCCTGGGTGAGGGCGGGGCTTGGCTTGCTGAGTTTCACGGCGTGCGCGAATACTACGATGCTGTCCAGGGGATGAATCGTGGGGGAGTGGACCCTGAGGCAGCACGCGCTGCGGCGCGACTGATCGTCACAGATGGGCGCTATCCCGCCCTTCCTGGGAACGGCATTGCCATGGATGACGGTCCCCGCCTCGCCGATCGGCTGCGCTTTGCGGCTGAAAGCCAGCGCCAAGCGATCGCAGACTGGATGCGTCACAACTCCCCACTGGGCTTGAGGATGCATAGAAACACCCGCGCGACGCTCGAAAAATACCATGCCTTGGGATTACTGCCATCTGCTCCTCCGCAGCGTGTGGTGGAGGATGTTGTTTTCGACTATGCAGATCCGGCAGAACGAGACGTGTACGACTCCATCACCACCTACATCGATCGGCGCTTTCGCGAGCTCGAGCAGCAGAAACCTGGCAAGGGATTTGTCATGACGGTCTACCGGCGCCGGGCGTCGTCTTCGCCCCTCGCGCTCGAGCGCAGCTTGATGCGCCGCCAGGATGGGCTGCTGAGCGTCGCCGAAAGGCGTGCATACGATCCGGATGTCCCCCCGGATGAAGCTCCGGAACAACACTCCCTTGATGAAGCTGGCGAGATGGGCCTCGGTGGTCGAATATCCTTGGCGCTTCCTTCGGATCCCCAGATTGCGCGTAGGGAGAGAGCAGACGTAGATGATCTTCTCCTTCGCCTCCGGGCATTGAGCGGGCGCGACAGCAAGCGCGACCGATTCTTTTCCGAGTTGAAGCGCGTGACATCCGACGGACGGCCCGTCCTGGTCTTCTCCGAATACGGCGACACCATGGATTACTTGGCCGTTTCGCTTGCGCCTTTCTATGCCGATCAATTGGCCTGCTATAGCGGCGAGGGCGGCCGTCTCTTCCGTGAAGGAGAGTGGAGGTCCGTTTCGAAGGGGGCGATAACCGAGGCACTGGCGGGCGGCCGGATCCAAGTACTGATCTGCACGGACGCCGCAAGCGAAGGGCTCAATCTGCAGACAGCAGGCGCGGTGATCAACTACGACCTGCCCTGGAATCCCAGCAAGGTCGAGCAGCGCATAGGCCGCGTCGATCGCATCGGCCAACACTATCCACGGGTGCTAGTTGTCAACTTGCTCCTCGAAGACAGTGTCGACTCACGGGTCTACACGGTGTTGCGGAAGCGCTGCCACCTGTTCGAGCAGTTCGTGGGTCCGATGCAGCCAGTGCTGGCGCGTGCGAGAAGGATGCTCTTGGGGCAAGACCCGGAGGATCTGGCGGCACTGGATGAGGAGGCTGAACGAGCCAAGGACGATCCGCTGATCATGGAGGCCTATCAAGAAGATACCGAGGTGCCGAATCCCATCGCGTCACCGTGTGCGACGCGCGGAGATCTCCAACGGGCTCTCGAGACTCTCCCAGATCCATACAGGGTTAGCAAGAGGAAGCGCACTAGCGCCTTGCGTCTCTCCGGGCCGGGCATGCGAAAGCGCTCGTATGCAATCAATCTGGAGGCACTGGAGGATGATACGAGTCTCCTGCCGTTGTCACCGTTCGACGATGGTCTCAGAGCGATCGGTGACGGATTGTCTAGGGCGGGGGAAAGAACGCCGCTTGTGCTCGGGTCCGCCGCGAACGGGGCCTTCCGGCGGACTCTAGCGTACTGGGTGACCGGAGGCGGATGGCAGGCCGTCGAGAGCATGGCTGATCTCGAAGCTCGCATTGCCACATGGGACGGGCAGCTGGCTGAAGCGGAGACATGGCTGCAGGCAACTCAGACGGCACGGTCCGCTGCAATGGAAGACGTAAGGCAAATGGAGAGCCGGGCTCTTGACAAGGAGCACCTGGCCTTCAAGCATCAAGTCCAGGCGGCTCGGCTGAGGCTGACGAGCGAACTGGGTCGCTACCTCGTGTGCCTTGGTGAGGGTACAGGAGATCTCAACGCGGTCCTCCACCAACATCTGGCCAGAGATCTTCCGGGCGCGGCGCGGCTTCGTGAATGCTTCGAACGCCTGGGCGGTTATCCGACGTGGGATATGGAGACGCTCCGCGAGCTTGAGGCATACAGCAGGCACCTCACCGAGGACCAGCGAAGAGCGCGACTCATGGGATCGGAACTTCAAGCGGCGCTCGACGATCCGAGGTGGGCGGCGGCCGATCAGGATGCTGAACCGAAGCGGATGACAGGCTAGCTGAAAGAGGCTTCTTCTGTGAAAGTGATTTGGCGCCAGAAGGGGACTGATTGGGAAATCGCTGCTGGCAAGTCCTACAAGGACGAGGCTCAACTGCAGTCGTTCCTCGCTGAATACCCAACGATGATTCCGTTTGAGGATGTCTCGGAAGAGATACTCCATCCGCGGGTGATGCTGAGAGAGGTGGGTCTTCCAGGCTCAGGAAGTACCGATATCGTTGGCATTGACGAAGATGGTGGGATCTCTATTCTCGAATGCAAGCTCGCGACAAATCCTGAGGTGAAAAGGAAGGTCATTGGCCAGGTTCTTGAGTATGCCGCGTACCTATGGCGCAAGCCCTATAGCTTCCTCGACGGGGTTTCGTCGGCACGGTTGGGAACGCCGCTGGCTGATGCCGTGAAGGCGTCGCTCAGTGATGAGTCCCTCCAGGAGTGGTCGGAGGCCGATTTTGTGAGGGCTGTGTCAGACACGTTGCTGGCCGGTGACTTTCGAATTGTCGTCGCAGTTGACGCGGTCAATGACGAGCTGAGGCGGACTATCGAATACTTGACGGAAGGGCCTCCGCGCCTGCAGATCTACGCGCTTGAGCTTACTTACTTTGCGAGCGGGGATCAGGAGATACTTGTGCCGCACCTATACGGCGCCCTCGGCCCCGCTCAGGGGTCAAATACAAGCAGGTCTAGGTCGACTTGGGATGCCGGAAGGTTTTACGACGATGCTGACTCGAGGGATTTACCGGCTGGAGTCCTTGAAACCATGCATGCGCTACATGAGCTCTGCGAATCGACCGCGGACCGCACGTGGTGGGGCCACGGAAAGGATACTGGTTCGTTCACCTACCACGTCATGAAAAATGATCAGCCGGTGTCTCTTTTCAGCGTGTTCAGCGATGGGAGGATCCAGATCAACTTTGGGTGGCTGCGAGGGAAGTTGCCCACCGATCTTGTCAAGCACTACCGCGACAATCTCCGCCAGATCCCGACCCTCAGACAATTGCCCGTCAAGGAAGATTTCAACCATTGGCCGAGCTTCAAGTTGTCGGCTGCACTACCGAGCCCGGACGAGTTGGCGGCCTTCAAAGGAGTGATCCTTGATATGCGCGACCGGATTGGCCGGGAAGCTACTTCAGATCAGGCTTCACTCGGATCGTGACCGTGGACTTCGGACAAGACTGCACTCCGGATCACTGGCGGACGTGCCATCCTGGGCGTTTTGCTCATGAACCTCACTGGCCACATGGGCAACGGCTGGATAATTCGGGCAGGTGACATCTTCTCCCGTGTAGGCCCAACTCACAGGGATGATTTCTCGCTGCATGGCCGAGGGGGCGACATCGAGTGAAACTCGTTCGGAGAAGGCTACTCCTTTGTCTGGGTGAACCGGAGGGCCGTCCTCAGGCGACCTCACCCAAGCCGCGCCTGATGACGGGCCACTTGATCCTTACAGACTCGGATGGAGGCCTATCCTAGCTTCGCCGCGCCGGCTCGGACATGTTGCTTCACGGGCCTATCCGTACTATGCTCATTGATGGGAGGTAGGTCTGGATCGTTCGAGGAGGAGGAGGAATGGCGTTCAAGAGTGAGGCGGAACTTCGGGATCACCTGAGTCTATCCCTCCCGTTCGACTCCGAGAAGGGTATTGAGACATATGTGCGCCGCGAGGTGCGTGTTGGGACTCGGGTGCCGGACATAGTGTACGTGCGGATGTTGTCGCCCATAGACAGTGGCTGGCGACCGGCACGCTGGAGCTACCGGTTTTCGTGCGTGTTGTGGGAGTTGCGATCGCGGGGCCCCTTGTCCCTGTATGCTCTGAGCGCCTATCTGTTTGAGGTGCCCGCACGGATGGCAAATACTGTGGCAGAGCTAGTCAAGTTGGGGGGATTGAAGCTTGGCACAAACGGGCTGATCCGTCTCTCGGAAAGCGCTGCGGAGACCAGGGCAGAGATTATCGCGTTCGAGACGAAACTGAAGCGTTGGAGGGAAGCCCTGCGGCAAGCCGTGAGTTACGTCGGGTTCGCCGATCAAGTTGCCGTAGCCCTTGATGGAGACCAATGTCGACTCAATCCAGAGGTGGATCTGCTCTTTGCAGAGGCGGGGATTGGACTGATGGAAGCGCGACCGGGAGAGCTCGTTTGGAGAGTGCAACCGAGGGGAACCCCGCGGGAAGCGCTCGGCCCGGAACGCGAGTACATCCTCGGATCTGCCCTGAGTCGTAGAGGTCAGACGTTGTGGTCACTTCGAAACCCAGAATAGGCGTCGAGCCACGCTTGGACATGTGCCGTCTTGGTTCTTCCAGATGGGCCAACGAGGGCAGCAATCGATGCTGCATGGTTTGCCGCAGTCGACAGCCAACGCTGGATGTGGTCGAGCCTTTGTGCAGGGGGCAGGCCCATTAGGGATGCCTCGGCGTTTACGGCCGAGATGAGGAAGTGCTCTTGGGTGGCGGCGACATTTGACTGTGCGTATCGCCACGCAGGAACATCCGCAGGAGGGGTGCCCGCCCGGGCGGCCCTTAGGAGGCCCTGAGCGGCCGACGTTGGGTCGGCTATCGCACTCACCAACCCCGCCTCGTTCAGAATCTGGAAGTCATTCTCCAAGTGAATATCGGTGGCGGCAGGATAGGACCAGTAGGTAGGATACGCCCTGCCCGCGGTCATCCGATCGGCTAGGCGGAACCGATATAGGCTCTTGTACCAGCCGCTTGCCCAGAACTCCGCCCCGACAGCCTCGCATGCGAGACCAAAAAACCCCATGAAATTCACTCCGACGCGAATCCCCGACTCCTCGGAGAAAAGACGCGCCAGATGAAGCATTGATGCAAGGGGAAGAGTTGACGCACAATGCCTTGTGTCTGATGGTTCCCCCGACTGCTCTAGGACAAGATAAGCTCCATCGACACCTCTAGCGGATACGGTGTCTGCAATCACGTCGAGGAGGTAATTCGAAGAGGGCGCAACAAAACGCAGGCATATGTCTGAGATCGCGACAGTGGCAAACACGGGAACCCGTGTTGACAGCCCGTTCCTCGCGTAGTCAAGGCCTGCATCGAGCCACCTCAACTCCAAGGAGTAGTCGGAGCCCGGATCCACTGTAAGGGGGGAGGGGAGGATAATCGCCGCACATCCCAAGTCGAGCTGGAAGTCTATACAAGTCCGAACCACGTCGCTGATAAGGTTCGGATCTGTTGGGGCGGCCCGAGGCCAAGTGACATGCACCATCTGCTGCACGGAGTTCCTCCATTGGGCCTGGGTCTGTTCACCACTGTCGTATTCCGGCGTTCCTTCGGCGCCGAACCATGGGTAGCTGGAAAGAACAGTGCAGTGCTTCCGGCAGGACGCCGGGTCGAGAGATGCAAGGTAGAGTTGAGGATCGAAGTATCTATTTGCAGGATGCGGATATCGCTCATCTATCCGCCTTCTGACAAGCTGGTGCATGGGCATTGCACTACAGAGGATAATAGAGCCAGCGGGATGAACGCTGGGTGGGATGGCGAACTGGTATCCAATGTTGACGAAAAAGGACATTGCCTACCCCCTTGCTTGGTCAGGATTGACGTATCTTGCGAACTCGTCGACTAAGTCCATCGGCATCGGACGCATGGTCGGCCGTGGGTGAAGCATACGGGCGAGTGTTGCCTGATGCTCCCATGATGAGACCTCCGGTGGCAAGTTGACATGATAGCTAGCCTCCAGCAGAGCAGCCTGATCTCGTCCGGTAGGGTGACCTCCGATGAAGGCCTCGAGGGCAATGATCCCAAGAGTGAATACATCGGACTTGCATGTGAGCTGACGAGTGGCGCGCGACTGTTCTGGCGAGAGATAACCGTATGTCCCCCAGGTCGAGCCTGGTCCCGTGAGGGGGCTTCTGTCGACATGTCTAGCAAGCCCTAGGTCTATTACACAAGCCCGACCTTGATCTGTGAGGATAATGTTGCTTGGCTTCAGATCTCTGTGGACGACTCTATGTTCCCACATTGCGTCGATCGCCGAGGCCACGTCATGAACAAGGAGCCCAATCTCCGCGGGCCCGAGGCTCCTGTTGGCTATGCTGACAGTCAGCGGTGTCCCCGATACCAACTCGGTAGCCACTACGGCAAGTGTTTCTGTCCGTGTAGTCACGTGTCCTGACCAAAGGGGTCTTGCGATTGAAGGGGATTGAAGGCTGCTAAGCAGGGTGACTTCCCGATCTACGCGCTTGTGAACTTGGCCCGGAAAGTAGATCTTAACTGCTGCTGCGGATCCGGACACGGCCCCCCTGAACACTACACCCTGGCCTCCTTCAGCGATTAGTTCATGAATAGAGATGGTCGATGGCAGAATGGATGACACGAATTCGGGGTCTCGAAGGTGCTTGCGGAGATCCGCTTGTGAGTTGGATAGAGCATCTGTCATGTTAGGAATTGCCCCCCGCTTTCCGCTCAGTTGGGGATGATTCGTCTTGGCCAGGGGAGCGGCAATGCCCGATCAGGGGGTGACTTCATGAGCCGCGCCCCGTCGAGTGTTGCCATAATCCGGCTACTACATACTCTACGGCGGCATTCACGAAGTGGCAAGCCTCCTTTTGGGTCATCTTCACGGCCTCGAAATCTCCATCTGCGGGATCGTGGCCGACCTTACTGTTGTGGCCCGACGCCAGCCTCGGTCCGATGATCTGCGGCAAGGAGGGGAGGGCGGGGAGGGGAGGGCCCTCACCCCCGACCCCTCTCCCCTGCGGGGAGAGGAGCGACCGCCGCCCGGTGTCTGTCTTCTTTGAACCGCGGATGTTCGGTGCAGATAAGGGGAAGCAGCGGCATTCTCAACGGAGGGCCCCCCTTCCCCCCGGAGGGGGGAAGGGTTGGGGATGAGGGGAAATCAACAAATGCCCAAACCCACGAAGCTCCGCCGCATCCCTCCCGCCCTCCTCCAGCGCTCGCGCGACTTC
>CAZGRL010000118.1:0-11022 GCA_964528155.1 uncultured Anaerolineaceae bacterium | reverse complement strand
CCTGAGAAGCCGCGATTCGCAGCGCTAAGTGGTGAGCCAGGGCTCGCTCGAAGCCCGCTATGTGGATCCCCGACAGTCCTAATTGAATCTCGGCAAGGTCCGACTGCAGGCCCACCTGCCTTGGAGTGTTGTACAGGGCGAAGAACCGGCCATCTTCCGCGGCGTGCTCCCTCAGCGTTGACACGATGATGCTCACGGTACCCGCCTCCCCCTGGCGCAGCTCCTGCGCCAGGAGGGCGTAGACATCAGCCAGAAAGAGCCTACTAGCCTCCCACGTGGACGTAATCTGCTGCATGGAGGTCCTTGTTTCCGTACGAATGCTATAGTAGAGTTGGGGGGAGCCAAGACACCTCCAAGGGGGGCCTCCGCATCTTCATTCCACCAAACTGAGTCAGTCAAGCGTCAGACGAGGTACTCCGCTTGATCAGGTGTTCTCCCGCCGCGCCGTCCGGGATGTGTGGGATCTTGTGATCAGCGATTCCAGTACTCCGGCCATAGCTACCTGAAGGGGGCGTCAGTCATGTCGAACAGCCATATTGGCCAGCAGCTCAGCGCGCACCTCTCCGCGAAGCCTTCGACACCGAGGAGTACGGCTCCAGAGGCGGAAGGGACTTCCACAGAGGGGTTTCGATTCCGCCTCCTCCCACTTTCGCTGTTGGTGGGAGTGCTAGTCATCATCATGAGCCTGGTCGTCATGCGGGCCAGCGCCCAGGAGACGACTCCGACGCCGCAGCCGGATGAGATACCGCTTGTCCCTACCCCTACCTACTTGCCGACCGAATCCCCGGGCCCAAGACTCCTGGAAGAGCCACCGCCGGTTGCGCCTTCGGAGGACATTCTCGTCACCGGTGAGACGGAATCCGAGCTGCGTCCTGTTGTGGCCTACGAAGATTCGTCATCTTCCTATCTCGTCGCGTGGCAAGATCGAACTGATGATACGGCAACGAATATCTACGCTCGATACCTCGACGAAGCCGGCATTCCCGTTGGCGCGAGATTCCCAGTTGCCCTAAACCTACCGGGTCCCGTCCAGGTGAAGGTTGTGGCCGGGGGTGGCGTGTTCGTGATCATGTGGCGGGAGGGCCCTGACCAGGGACACGAGACGGGACCGCTGTATGTCCAGAGGGTGCCTGCCCAACCCACTGGGGATTCTCCTGAGGAGACTGCCCAGCTCGTTCATACGCCCGTCGGACACCAGTTCGGGGGGGCTTACAACCCAGATCTGGGAGAGTTCCTATTGATCTGGCTCGACATCCGCAACTCCGGGCTCGCACCTTTGCTGCGCGGAGAGGTGTACGGACGCAGAATGTCCCCCTCAGGCGTGCTTGGAACCGAAGTGAACTTCACACCTGTTCCATCGGATCCAACTCTTACACAGATACTCAATGCCCCTGTATACGACGGTGACATAGGAGCGGCGTACAACCGAGAGGACGGCCAGTATCTGCTCACGTATGGTGTGTACATCTGCACCAACATCAGCTGCACAATTCGCGAAGATGTTCGCGCACAGAGGATTGATGCCGTTTCACTGACGCCGCTCGGCGGCACGATCTTCGTGACACCAGGCGTCGCACGCATCCAGTGGGGCTCTCGTGCAGTCTACGACCCCCAGCTGGATCAGTATGTGGTGTTCTGGAATGATAATCGGACGACCGAAACCGACTTCACGATATATGCCCAACGAGTAACCGCCTCCGGGGGGCTGTTCGGCACGAACCTGACGATTGTCAGCGAGGCAGGGAGCCAGTATTGGCCAGAGGTGGCCTATCTCGACGACACGCTGCCCCTGCCGCGGTATTTCCTTGCATGGGAGGATATGCCAGATCAGCTCGGGCACTTCGCTCGAGGTGCTTTCCTTTCAGATGGGCTGGCCCGGATGGGTGACATTCTAGATCTCTCGTCCGAGACAGACTCCGACCAGCGCCTTCCCCAAGTCGCCTCGGACATGCAACCGGTGCCGAATCTGGTTGGCGTGTGGCAGCACGCGCGGCCTGGACAGGCTGCAGATGTCCATGGCATCTCCCTATCTGCGATCGACTACCAGCGCGTCGAGGTGGAAACGCCGGTCGACTGGGCGATGGTCCTTTCTTTGCGTCCAACGTTTCGGTGGCACTCGTTCGATGGCGCGGAGCAATACATCATCCGGCTACATCACTCCACAGGAACATTCCTGATCGGAGAAGAGCTTCAACCATTTGTAGGATTGGGTGCGGCGGACACCACGGATCCCGAAGACCCGACCATGCACGTGTTCAGGTCTGACCGAGAGTTGCACAGCAGGCCGACTTTGGAAGAGGGCGGGTACTACTGGTGGGTGGAAGCGCTCTCCGCCTCGGGAGACTTGATTGCCCGCAGCCGGCCGGAGGGATTCCAGATACCTCCGCTCGGCCTCTGGGAGAACGTTCGCCAGGCATATCCCGGCCTGTCTGCGCAGAACCCCTACTGGAATCAATTCGATGACTTGATCTACCGCTGGAGCGAGGTGAGGGACATTCCTCCCGACATCATGAAGGCGATTGTTGTCGGAGAAACCGGCAGCAAGCTGGACGTTAGGCTGGTGCGATCCCCCATCGGGTACCCGGAGGACCCGAGCAGGGAGCCACTCGAATATCCTCCCACTCGGGCATACCTGTATGAGCCGTCGCTCGACTGGATAGCATTCGACTCCCCCAGCAATGTCTGTCCGGAGGATTGGGAGCCGGACGACTGCAGAAGGTGGCGGGCATCCGCCTGGATGCAGACGGCGAGGTCATTCAGTCAGCCGGAGAGCCCGACGTTCGAGTGTGCTGATGGCCAGACGATTGAAGAGTGCGCGGCGATGGCCCTCTCAGAGGGGACACCTTACCCCTATGACGACGCGCGCGGAGGATTTGAGTTCTTCGATCCTCTCACGATCGGGAGATTTCTGGAGGAATTCGGAGGTGGCTACAGCAACCCCCAGCACCTGGAATGGATGGGAGACCAGGGGTTGGACATTAACCAAGACTACCAGATGGGAGGTCCCGCCTATGCACAGTATCGTGTCGCCGCCTCCTACGGCCTTGGTCAGGTTCTGTATCTCGGGTTGGAGTCTCGGTGGCTGGGGGATTCGCTAGATGACGTACTGCCCCCCGAACTCCTGTACGACCCTGATCTCAATTTGCGGGCAGCCACCCGCCTTTTTGCGCACAACAGATGCGTGGCAACTCGCTACAATATCCCGTACGCCGGGGCAGAGGACGGTGATATCGACTCGTGGTATTGGCCCATCTTCTGGTACACAGGAAATGCCCGCAAAGTCGATAGCGTCGCGGCCTACTACGGACTTACCCATCCCACTTCGATGGCCGGCCCGAATGTGCTGACGCTCCGGGAGGAACCGCCCGAGACTATTCCAGACGAGTTCCTGGAAGGCGAGAGTCAGACAGTCTGTCCTGATGCCGCCCACGCCGCTCCCACATCGGGAAGCGTGTCATTGATCGCCTATCAGATCGATCCGATACCTGAGGAAGAACTGGCTCAGGGGAATGTGGACCTCAATGACGACGGAATCGAGGAGCTCGTCGTCGCCTCCTCGACGCTGCCGGACGACGCAAATCCGTTTCGGAGAGGAATACTGCGAATCTATGCCGACGATACCCCCTCAGAGCTCGT
Organism: uncultured Anaerolineaceae bacterium; assembly: GCA_964528155.1. Lineage (GTDB taxonomy): Bacteria > Chloroflexota > Anaerolineae > Anaerolineales > E44-bin32. The sequence continues at coordinate 7,386 of CAZGRL010000118.1, read as the reverse complement.
CTGGGAGTTGACGACTGTCCGACCCATTGAGCCCATGGTGGTCCTCACATTGCATCCGCCTTTGGGAGAGGCACCGCCATTACTTCAGGTTGATTGGCAGGCTGGCGCTCACGGCATGGAGACGTACTTCGTCCGCTCGACCGGGACCGACTACGATGTCGTCCCCTTCGATTCTGACGACGACCCAGACCATGATGGCGGGATCTCCAGCAGCGGGGGCGGCGTTCAAGTGGAGCCGGACGGCTCTGTCCTCGTCTTCCATCGCGGGGAGGATTCCCTGGAAGAATCCCTTGCCGATGTGTACGTTTTCGATCACGACAGCTATGAACTGGAACGGACAATCACCAGAGACCTTTCCACTATCGATGTGACCCCTCCGTCATCGCAGCTTGAGACCGATCCCCCTGCGAACGCGGACGGATGGGTCCAGTCACCTGTCGTGGTCCGGATCTCCGCCGAAGATGATGCGGACATCAGGCGAATCTCGGCCTCGTGGGTAAACACTGACGAGACTGAAGCAGGTGAGTTGACCGTACCGTTCGACGTAGCCCAACTGCGCCTGGAAGAGGGCGTGTGGAGCGTGTTCTTCAGCGCGATCGACACGTATGGTAACCAGGAGCCAGAGCAAGTGGAGACGGTGATGGCAGACGGCACGGGCCCCGACGTCGAGGCCCAACTCGATGGAGTCCTCGGCCCAGGCGGGAAATATACTTCTCCGGTGGTAGTGACCCTATCTGCGTCGGATCCCGTCCTCGAAGACGGATCCGCCAGTTCGGGTGTAGCGACCATCGAGTTCAGCGTGGACGGGGGAGGCACATGGGAGGTTTATGAGGCCGAGCTTGTGGTTGCCGACGAGGGGATCCACACTATTCAGCATCGAGCTGTAGATCGAGCCGGTAATACAGGGCCAGAGACGACTACTACGTTCGAGATTCTCTCCACTCAGGCAACCGCCCGAGTATCCGACTTCGTGCTCCTAGGCTCCGAAGGCGTCTGGGTGGAGCAGAATGGCGTCGTAGTGGACGGAGATGTTGGCGCCAACATCTCCAGCCCCGGACCGTATCTCGCCAAGGGCTCCGAGGTTACTATCGGTATCGGTGCAACGATTCTGGACCCGGGATCGCGCGTCCTGGGCGACAGCGTTTACATCAAGAATGGCGGTCAGATCTACGACGTGTACTACAACGAACTTGACGGCCTAGGAGAGGTTCTGGGCCAGCAATTCACGCCCCTCGACCTGCCACTGGTGGGAGCCTTCCCGGATCTCCCGGTATTCTCGCCGGGTGCGCAGAGCTTTGACGTTCCCCAGAACGGATCGCTCACCCTCGATCCCGGGGCCTACGGTCTGCTCAAAGCCCGCATGGGGAGTGCAGTGACGTTCACAGGGGGCGTATACGAATTCGCGGAATGGGATGTGGGCGAGAACGTCGTCTTGTACTTCCAGGCCCCTTCCGAGATCCGGATTGCTGGAAGGCTCGCCGTCGACCAGGGATCTTACCTCGGCCCTGCGCCCGACTCAACGGGATTGGATGCCAGGGATATCGTCATCTACGTTAGCGGGGTCAACGGAAACTCTGGCAATCTTGGCGGCACCCCGAAGGCAGCCAAGTTCGGCATCGCCACAGAAATCCACGCCAATGTCTATGCTCCTAATGGGACACTCTGGCTGAGACAGAATGGTCGGTTCACGGGCGCCTTTCTGGCCAGGTGGGTTGATCTGGGAATCGGAGCCGAGGTTACTCATCTCAGTCAGTGGACCGAGGGTATCATCGACTAGAGACCTAGGCGAACCGTAAGCGGCCGTGCCCTGAAGAAGAGCACGAGCGCGAGCTGGATATCGACAATGCCGATTCAATCGGGCGCAAGATCCATCTGCTTCAGGCCAAGTCGGGTCGCGTTCATCATCGCTGCGATCGCGACGACCGTCGTCGTCGGCTGTGAATCGCCAACGGAGCCGCGGGCCTCGGAAGTACCTCTGGCTCCGACAGCTACAGTGGCGGCATCGCGGCCCTTACCATCTGTCTCCCCGACCTTGCAGCCCCCAGCGACATCGCCCCAGCCCACAAACATCAGTTACAGACTTGATCACGAAGCCAAAGTCGATGGCGCTGTCGCAATGTCGTGGTCGCCTAATGGCCGCGCAATCGCGGTTACAACGGACCGCGGCGTCGCGCTCCTTGATGGCGCTACCTTCGAGGAATTGGCCTTCCAGGAGACTGAGTACGGGCAGCGCCCTATCGCCTTCTCCGAAGACGGCGCGAGGCTTGCGACTGCAGATGGCCTGAGCCTTGGGCATAGTTACAGGGTTTGGGAGGCTCGAGACTTGACGTTACTGGGCGAGTACGACCTGCCCGGACAAGGCGACTTCGGAACGTCGGTCATGAGGCTGGGCTTCTTTGGTGACGAAGAGATCGTCCTCGCTGTCAGTGAGCTTGCAGGCCTGGGAGTCTGGATCGCTTCCCCCGATGGTTCGATGAATCATACCCTCTCGATCAATGGAGCCGAACCTCTGACGGCAGTGTTGTCTCCGTCCGGCGAGATGCTGGCGGTCTCCGTGGGTCCGGCCCAGTCTGTTCAAGTGTGGAGCCTTAGAACAGACGAAATGCTCGAAGAGATTCCATTGGAAGGATCCCCTGAGCTTCAGTTTGCGGAAGATGGGCGCTACATCGTCGCAATGCTCGGCTCTACCGTTGTGTGGGACCTCACTGAGGGCAGACCAGCCGTGGAAATTCCGGTTAGCGACGGGATTGTCGGAAACATCCGAATCCCTTACAGCTTGGCCATTAGTTACGACAACCTTCTACTCGCATCAGGTACCGAGATCCCTGCCGCGGGGGTCGGCATCTGGGAGCTGACTTCGGGCGACCTAGTGGGAATGATCGAACACGAGGAATTGGAGAGGATTGTCCAACTCTCCTTCAACCCGGCGAAGTATGAACTGGCAATCCTCCTGAATGACGGGCGCCTTCAGGCTTGGCGGATGGGAGACTAGACTTGCCTCAAGGTCGGGCCTGCCAGCACCTGCTGAAGACATGCAGGGCAGGCCGTATGGCCATCATTCTTCGCCGGGCCCAGATGCAAATGCATCAGCCAGGATCCGCTTCATCGATGCCATGTCGGTCTCGAAGGCCGGCATCCACGGTCGCGGCACCACCACCCTCAACGGCAGATGTTGCTGGTCGGGCAGAACGAGGATCGCCTCCCCGACTTTCAGTCGCGAAAGCGAACCCACCTCCTCCCGGCTGAGCTCGAGGCGGTCCCCGATCTCGTGCGCCGAGGCCGGTGCCTGGAAGAAGAGCCAGTGGGTGCCGAGGACACCCAGGAGCGTGTTCACCGACTGAGCCCCATTCCCACCGGACTGACCGAAGCGATCAGCTTTCACCAGAGCATGCGCATCCTGGAACGCCAGATGCAGCGTCACGCCGAACGCCGGAAGCGTCGAGAGCATCTTCACCACGGTGCTCACCATGTATTCGTCCACGAGCACCTGTGAGGCCTCATCCAGGATGATGTGGGTCGGGCTCGGGGTTGATGAGGCCAGGAACCGCCGAATGGCCTGAGAGGCCGCGATTCGCAGCGCGAAGTGGTGAGCCAGTGCACGCTCGAAGCCCCCGACATGGATCCCCGACAATCCGAACTGGATCACGGCGAGGTCTGACTGCAGGGTCACCTGCCTGCGGGTGTTGTACTGAGAGTAGAACTGCCCCTCCTCCGTGGCGTGTTCCCTCAGCGTCGAGGCGATGATGTTCACGGTGCTCGGATCCTCTTGACGCAACTCCTGCGCCAGGACGGCGTAGACGTCGGTCAAGAATAGCTTGTCGGCAGCCCACGTCGACGCGTCTTGCGCTTGCATGCCTTTGTGCTCCATGGCCATGCGCATCGCGCGTGTCAGCAGGGAACGTTCCGGGCCGGATACGAACGGCCGATTGGAGTCTTTCAGGAATGCATAGAGAGTCAGCAGCGCATTCAGGTTGTCGGCGAAGGTGTTCATTGCCAGGTCGCGCGCTCTGGCATCTCTCCCGTCCATCCGCTCGAAGTGGAACAAGTTGAAGCCCGCCCCTCCGGACCCTGCAAGGGGCACCACTTCCCCACCCGCCCACTGGGCCAGGGCCCCATACTCGGCCTTCGGATCGATCACGATCACGGCGTGGTTGTGTGCCAGCCACGTCAGTGCAAGCGTCTTCAGTGTCACGCTCTTGCCGGATCGGGGACTCCCGATCAACGCCTCCGAGGCGCCCGGGGCGTTCCCCCCACGCAGGCGATCCAGCACCAGTGGCGCCTGAGGAGCGACGGCATCGTCTTGAGGCCGCAGGAAGGCATGCAGGTATCCGGCCGGCTCGAAGTAGGTCGCGCCCGTCGATGGACACAATGCAGCGAAGTTGTCAGGCGTCAGGTTCCGATCGGGGAAGCGGTGCCGGCGTTGCCCCAGCGGCACGGCCGAGCGAAAGGCGAACTCCTGCTGCCAGCGGGCACAGACGAACCGCACTCCCTGGTTCCGCAGATGCGACTCGAAACGCGGCCGGAGCTCGTCCAGTTCGTTTGAGCCTCGGGCGGTCAGGGTCAGGTACATCCCCAGATAGCGAGGGGTCTCGAGCCCCATCTCCGCCCGGGCCCGCAGCTCTTCCGTCGCGTTGATCTCCTGAGCGGCCTTGTAGTCCTGGATCTGACCGTAGGCGCCGCGCACCATCTCGGATGCCTGGCGTGCCACGCTCCCCTTCCTGGCCTGCTCCACGACCTCCGCCCTCTCCGGGGCTCGAATGTACATGGCTACATGCAATCGACCCGCGTACTCACCCAGAATGCGCGCCAGCGACGGCATCAAGTCATAGCTGAAGTTCTCCACAAAGTAGGTCGTGGTCGCAATCCCGTCGTTCACCAGGATCCTGTCGTCCAGCTCTTCCCAGCTGCGGGGCGCCAAGAGTCGCTTGAGCGCCATCGGGTCGCTCTCGGACTCCCCGATAGATCGTGCTGTCTCCTCTTCGGTAAGCGTGGCCGTATAGGGCGAGTGCGGCTCCCCGTCGTCCAGAATCTCTGCGAACCGCCGTTGGCGCTGCTCGCGTACGCCGCCGTCCGCCGTCGCCCCCGGGTTATAGCCGTGCCAGACGACATCCAGCATCTCGGCAGGTGTCAATTGGCGGGTGCTCAAGCCAGCTGTCTTGAAGGTCGTCGCGGCTTCTAGCATCCGCCGGTCGAACGCCTCAAGCGCGTCCCTCCAGCCCTTGGCCTCCAGAGGTGTGCGGAGCAGACCGAAAGCAGGATGAGTCAGAACGACGAACGTGTGCCGCAGTGCCAGATCGGCGTTGGCCGACTCCTCTAAGAGCAGCGCACCGAGCGTTGCCGGCAGAGACAGCCGGCGCTGCAGATGCCCCCGGTAGGCGATCTCACCCGAGTCGCGGCCGTCCGCATCGACGAGCAGTTCCGCCCATCCGTGCGCCAGGCGCGCCAAACGGTCCGTGTAGGCCTCGATCGATTGCGTCCCCGGGATCTGAACGATCTGCCATGTCTCGCCATCCGGCATCCGGCAGATTGCCTGCCCAAACATCTCTTCCACCGCGCCCGCCGGCACACTGGTCGTGACCACGAACGGATGGATCTCCAGCATGGCGACGAGGTCGCCTTCCGATGTCAGCAAGGCGAAGTCGCGGACGGCTTCCACCTCCACGAGGGCCTCTGTCGGCCCCGGCCCCCCACCCTGCCCGCCTCTCTCGCGAGCGGCCGTCTTCGCGCCAATGCGCGACCGGGCCAGCGGGTAGGCCACCAGCCCCAGGAACGCCAGGCCCACGATGGATGTGACGACCCAGTACACTGACATCGGTTGGATCCCCTATCGCACGTAGATCAGGCTCGCGCGCAGGTCCATCAACTCGGCAAGTCCACCTGTTCCCATCCAGGCGAGGAAGGCCGACAACAGTGCAAGTCCTATGGTGTTGACCAGCATCGTGCGCCCTGAGGGAACGCGGTCGGCGGGAATCGTGAACCAAGTCGTGGGAATCGCGATCTCGGCGCGACCCAGGGGCGCTCTGCTCTCACGCTCCCGCCTGCCCAGATGGGTTGTGAACTCACCGCCTCCCTTCACTCGCCTTCGCAGCCGCCGGGAGAAACCAAGACGGTACAGCAGATACTCTTCAATCGTGTACCGCGCCTGGATGCGCGCGAGCGCATACGCGGCGGCAAGGCCGACCACGGCGACCGCTCCGCCCACGCGCACAAAGAACGGCAGACCTGTGAAGAAGATCAGCACCGCGACGCCAAATGCGGGCCCGACGATTGCCAGTTCGCGTGGGCCAACAGGCAGGCCGGCCGTCGTCTTCGGTGGTTCGAGCTTAGGGGGAATGCGCGTCGCCTGCATCGCTCCGATTCAGGCCTTCCTCGCTTCGAAGATCCTGGCGAGTGATTCCTGGTGCTTCCCGAAGTCGCCGTCGAGGATCTGCGCCTGAATGCGCGCCATGTGCTCCGAGGCACTGATCTCCCTGGTGGGATCCCCACGCGCTGCCTGCACCGCCCTCGCCAGCGCTCCCAGTGCCGCCTCCTCCCCGGCGTCTACGAGGTACTGTCCCGCTCTCATGAATGCCTGCGCATATCGTCCGAAGCCTGGATCGTCCGGCGACGGGTTGAATGACCACCAACCCGCCTGCTTCAGCAGGCGCATGCGGCCCTCGCCCCCCGGAAAGCCATCCCCGCCCAGTGTCACCAGGCGTTGCCCGAGCGATGTCAGGACTTCGCGGCCCTCGACACTGGGAGCCATCGGTCCCGGTCCCGCATCCGCGACAGGTGTGGGAGCAAATGACGACTTGAGGCCGGCGGCAAGGCTCGCGTGGCCCACCTGGAATGCCAATCCTGCCATGTAGCCCGCAGCGTCTGGGAATCCCGACTCCTTCACCTGATCGGCGAAGGGGATCCCCGCTCTTTCTAGCCCGGCCGCATGGCGCCGGGCCGACCTCAACGCTGTCCGGAACTCCGGCCTCGTCGCGAGCCGGCTAACCGACTCTGGCGTCGCCCGATCGCCCAACACAGAACTCGCCGCCTCCCGGGTCGAGACGCTGTACACGCCCCCAGGCCCCGCGCCCCCAACTTCCGCGGCGATGCCCCTCCCTCCTTGCCAGCGCCCATCGTCCAGCGCCGCGTTGCGGAATCCCTGGGCGGCCGCGCTCAACGCGCCTCGGACTGCAGGGTTGCCCGACATGCCCGCGAGTGTCGACAGTGCGGCGGACGCGGCCCTGGCCGGGAGAACCGCGCCTGCGCCGCCAAGCCCTCCCAGGCCTGCCGCGTTCGGTCCTCCACCGCCCACGCCTGCGAGGCGGCCCCCTGCGCCACTCCCGGCCACCGGCCCGGTCGGCCCGAGCGTCGTACCCAGTCCGAGGCCGGCTTTCAGCACCGCTGGCCCTC
>CAZGRL010000117.1:0-11031 GCA_964528155.1 uncultured Anaerolineaceae bacterium | reverse complement strand
CCCCTCCCCCTGCTCTGCTCCCCACCCAACACCCCCCAGGGTGGGTTCGGTGTTTTTTTTGTTTTTGTGGGGGGGGGGGGCCCCCCCCCCCCCCCCCGACAACCCAAAAAGATCAATACTCTCGTTTCATCGGCTTGAAGTGCGTGACCTTGACGGGCTTGTAGCGCAGCTCGATCCCGTCCGGTTTGAGCGTCGCCAATGTGTGCTTCATCCAATTGTCGTCGTCGCGTGTAGGGTAATCCTCGCGCGAGTGCGCCCCGCGGCTCTCCTTGCGCATTAAGGCCGAATAGGCCGTCACCTGCGCCAGGTCGAGCAGACACCCCAGCTCCCAGGTCTCGAGCAACTCGGTGTTGAAGACCCGACCGGCATCCTGCACCCGGACGTACGCGAAACGCTCCTTCAGCTCACCGATTCGGTCGACCGCCTGCCGCAAGCCGTCCTCGGCGCGGAACACGCCCACGTCCTGCTGCATGATCTCCTGCGCCTCGCGCCGCACGTCGGCGGCCCGCGCTGTTCCATCGGACGAGCGCATCTTCTCGATGGCTTCCGTGGTAGGAGCCTCCGGATCCGGCGGAAGCGGCGCGTATTCGCTGCCTTTAGCAAACTCAGATGCCTGGAGACCCGCATGCTTGCCGAACACGACGATGTCCAATAGCGAGTTTGTTCCCAGGCGATTGGCGCCGTGAACCGACACGCAGGCGCACTCGCCCGCAGCGAACAGCCCCGGCATGACCGTGTCTTTGTCGTCGATCACGACCCGGCCGAACATGTCGGTCGGGATGCCGCCCATGGCATAGTGCGCCGTCGGCTGGACCGGCATCGGCTGGGTGATCGGATCGACTCCCATGTACGTGCGGCAGAAGTCGATGATGTCCGGCAATTTGCCCAGCAGCTCCTCGCCGGTCACCCGATAGGGTGATCCATCGGGCCGCAACCGGCCATCGACCTCGGCATAGTGATTGACCGTCTCAGGGCGCATATCGAGGTACATGTAGCGGCGACCGCCGATACCACGCCCGTCGCGCATTTCGAGGTACATCGCCCGGCTGACGACATCGCGCGAGGCCAGGTCCTTCACGTGCGGGGCATAGCGCTCCATGAAACGCTCCCCGCTGTCGTTGACCAGCACTCCACCCTCGCCGCGCACGCCCTCGGTGATCAAGATGCCCATCTGGAAAATGCCGGTCGGGTGGAACTGGAAGAACTCCATATCTTCCACCGGGATCCCGCGGCGCATGGTCACCGCCACCCCGTCGCCGGTACAGGAGTGCGCGTTCGATGTGATTTCCCACACCTTCCCCCAGCCTCCGGTGGCGATGATCACCGCCTTGGCATGGAAGACGTGCAGCTCGCCCGTGGCCAGCTCGACGGCGACCACGCCTCGCGCCGACCCACCTTCGACGATCACATCCAGCACCTGATACTCGTCGTAGAAGTTGACTTTGTTCTTGATGCACTGCTGATACAGCGTTTGCAGGATCATGTGTCCGGTGCGGTCGGCGGCGTAGGCAGCCCGCCGGACCGGTTTACCCGTTTCGTTGTTGGTGTGACCGCCGAAGTAGCGCTGGGCGATCTTGCCCTCCGGGGTGCGGTTGAAGGGCAATCCCATGTGCTCCAGTTCGTAGACCGTTTCGACCGCCTGCTGACACATGAATTCGATGGCGCCTTGATCGCCCAGGTAGTCGCTGCCTTTGACGGTGTCGAACGTGTGCCACTCCGGCCGGTCCTCCTCCTCGCTGCCAAGCGCCGCACCGACGCCGCCCTGGGCCGTGCCGGTGTGAGACCGAATCGGGTAGAGCTTACTGAGCACAGCCGTATCGACGGCGCGCGAAGCATACAGCGCCGCCATCAATCCGGCGCCACCCGCTCCAACGATGACCACCTCGTGCTGGTGGGTCTTTGTCATGCACGCTCTCCTGCGAAAGCGGGGATGAAGATGAGGATTCTCGTCAGCGGACGCCTCCCACAATGGCCACTGCTCCAACGACGGTGATGGCGATCCATCCCACCAGCAGCAGTCGGGGGAGGAACGTGCGCCAGCCTGGACTCCGGATATAGTCGCTGAGGACGTTTCGCAAACCATTCACGCCGTGGGCGAAAGTGAACGAGAGCAGGGCGACGTCGTAGATCCGCCATCCGATTGTCGCCCAGCGCAGCGCGACGTAGTCCAGACTGATCCCGTGGACGCCGACGATGATGTCATTGAGCAGAACGTGGATCCACACCAGTGGGACGAGTAGGACGCCCGACCAGCGCATGAAGAGCCACATCCAGGTTTCGAAGTTGCGCGACAGCCCGCCTTCGGGTGTCCGGAACGAGATGATGCGCGAGACGACCGCCAGCGCCACCAACAGCACCACGCCGACCCCGACGTCGGCCCATATGGGCAGGCCCATCGGCACACCGCTTTCCGGCGCGCAGCCGCAGATGTTGTTCAGATACAGCGACCGTCCCATCAGGAACGCCGCCGGAAGCCACAGCAAGACGCTGGCGGCGATGACGCCCCAGAAGAAATGCCGGGCCTGGCCCTCGTTCCAGCGTCCCGGCCGCTGGTCGAAATAGATGATCTTGTACCCGTTGAGGCCGTGGTACAGGACGGCGGCGACCAGGGCGATCTCGCCCAACATCACCGGCGTGGTGCGATAGAGGTCGATGGCGTGGGAGTAGAGATTGGGGAAGAAGTAAACCGTTGAGGTATCGAGGATGTGGATGGCCAGAAAGAGCAGGACGGCCAGACCGGCCACCCGATTGAGCACATAGCTCCACTGCCCTTCACGCCCACGGTAGCGCCAGCCGCCTTCGATCGTGGCGGACGTGGTCGACATAAGCTGCTCCTCTCGACCTGATTCGGGCAAAGGCACTCCGATTCTAGCACAGGAGGTCTGAGCGGGATCCGGAGGCCGAGGCCAAGCGTCGTAGATCTACCCAGCAGCTCATTGGGTGATCTACGATACCCCGGTCATGCCTACCTGCGAATGGGAATACCCGGCTAACGGACTTGGGCATGTGCAAGGTTGTTTGGGAGTCGCACCAAACCGAACATGAGGCCGACGGTCTGGTGTAGCCTTGCGTCTAGATGGGGCACGCGAGGCAGGCTGGGGCGATCATTGAGACTCATCCCTGGTGAGAGGGGATTGCACTGCCTAGGGTGACTTCGCGCGTTGCTGAAGCGTGTCGTGCCCGGCCCGAGAAGATTCCGGGGCTGCTTCGCGCCGGGACTCCGCCGGGCTCACCTCCGCCTGAGGTCTGGACAAGGACACAGATCAGGCGGGGGGCAATTTCCTTCGATCGGCTTCCTGCCCGACATGGTCCGGAGAGCCCTGGTCAGTTTCCCCGCCCTCGAGGTTCCTTCGCACTACGAAAAGCGTGAGATCGTCCGACTGGGGCGTGTCACCCACGAACCTCTCAATGTGGGAGATAATGTCATTCAAGACATCCTCAGCGCTGGCGCCGGAGCTTCTTCGGAGGGCGTCGGCCAGCCGATCGGTGCCGAAGGCATCCCCTCGAGCATCGAACGCTTCTGAAATGCCGTCGGTGTAAAAGACCAGGATATCCCCTGGGTCAATGATGATCTGACGGTCCTCCAGTTCGATATCCTCCAACACGCCCAGGACGGTGCCCTTCCCGCCCAGGGTTTCGATCTCCATCGTGGCAACATGTCGCCAAAGCGGCCGGTTGTGACCCGCGTTGGCGTACCGCAAGCGGCCGCTTTTCGGGTCCAGGATGGCAAAAAACGCACTGAGGAAGAGTTCGGCCTGGCTGTCCTTCAGCATGAGTTCGTTCGCCCGCTTCAAGGCCTCCGCAGGGGTGCGGTCACTGATCCCCGTGGTGCGGATCAATGTCCGGCTCAGGGCCATGTAGAGCGCCGCGGGCACGCCCTTGTCGGCTACGTCAGCAATGACCATGCCAAGTGAGCCCACTTGGGGCGATGCTGCGTCTTCGGAAACCTCGAAAAAATCGAAGAAATCGCCACCGACCTGTTGCGCGGCTCGGTAGTGAACGGCGATTTCCCACCCGGCGACCTGGGGCGGCGAGCTAGGTAGCATGCTGCGTTGGATCGTGCGGGCAACCGATAGGCTGGCCTCCATTTCCTTGCGCCGGATCTCCTCCTCGCGGAGCTTGGCGTTCTGGATGGCCATTGCCGCCTGGTTGGCCATTAGTTGCAGAAAATGGACTTCGCCCTCATCAATAAGACGCGGCTCCCACGTGTCCATCATCAGTGCTCCGAGGGGTTTGCCTTCCACGATCAGGGGTACGACAGCATGGCCGCGAAATCCTTCCTCCAGCAGCCAGTCCGGCGCCCAGGGAGCGATAGGGTTCTCCAGGAGATCTTCGACAAGATGGGGCTGGAGAGTCTGCATCACGATCCCTGGGCCGTTGGGCAGGTCAGCCGGCATCCTTCTGCCCGCACGCACCGGATCGGTGCGCCATCCCACCGCGGCAGTGAAGTCTAGCTCTCCGGGCGCTTCACTGGGAAGCAGAATGGCGCAAGCATCGGTATGCAGGAGGTCCTTCACCGCTGAAGCCAGGTACCCCATCAGGTCTTCAAATCGCAATTGTCCCAAAAGATGGTTGGAGAACTCGAGCAGCGCTGCCTGTTCATTAACCCGCCGCTCCAGCTGCAGGTCAAAAAGCCGAGCGCGCTCCAGCGCGATCCCCATTTGATTACCGACATTGGTCAAGAGTGTCAGTGCCGCAGGGCTGAAAGAATCCCAGTCGGACGCGGCAACATTCAGAATCCCAAGCGTCTTCTCGCCGGACCTCAACGGTGCGGAGGCGTGAACGGTGATACCTCGGCGATCACCGGGCGCCTCGGCCGTCCGCTTGCACACCACCTCGTTGTATGCCTGATTGAGGTCACCGCTGTCGCACAGCCTTTGGCAGTCGCAATCGCGTTCCCAGGCCGCTTGACTGTCGAGATCCAACGCCGGTGGAAGGTTGTGAGAGGCCACGAGCCGGTATCCTGGTCCCCACCATTTGTCCGTAGCATCAGGATCTTTGAGGAAGATCCACCCTGTCTCGAGGCCCATCAAGGGCACGAGTCGGGACAGCGTATCATGCAACGCCGTGCGCACATCGGAGGAGCGGTTTAGGACTTCAGCGATCTCATTCAGGGTGGTCAGATGCTCAATGAGAATGTTCTTTTCCGACATAGGGGGACGATGGGCCTCCTCCGCCGCGGCTTGCGGGGCTCGTCACCGCGGGGATTTGCTCGGGCAGCTTTGGGGACGCATATTATACGACCTCCCGACCTGGTCGGTCGTGTTCTTCCGACCAATCCTCCTCCGAAGCATTCGGTGGGACGAGCGGATTGCAGCACGACCTCCCACTGCGAGCATCCCTGTAATCACCTGCAGGACGATCGAGACCCCACGCCGGGTGTTCGATTTGCGAAAGGGATTGTTAAGAGATCACCGGTATACTGCTGGCGTGAAGCGTGAAACGTAGAACGTGAAGGTTGGATCAGGAGGTTGATTCAATGAAGAGTGAGGTTGCGACGCTTGGGGGTGGGTGCTTCTGGTGTTTGGAGGCGGTCTACGACGAGCTCAAGGGGGTGACGGATGTGGTGTCGGGCTATTCCGGCGGCAACGTCCCCAATCCGACTTACGAGCAGGTCTGCGGCAAGCACACCGGCCACGCTGAAGTGGTCCAGGTGACGTTCGACCCGGACGTGATCTCCTTCCGCGACATACTCAAGGTGTTCTTCACCATCCACGACCCGACGACGATGAACCGCCAGGGCAATGATGTCGGGCCGCAGTATCGCTCGGCGATCTTCTATCACAGCCCGGAGCAGAAGGCCGCCGCCGAGGAGGTCATCACCGAGATCACCCGTGAGGGGCTGTGGCCGCGGCCGATCGTGACCGAGGTGACGGCCTTCGAGGCCTTCTACCCGGCCGAGGAATATCATCAGGAGTACTTCGCCCGCAACCCGTATCAGGGCTACTGTCAGGCGATCATTGCGCCCAAGGTGGCGAAGTTCAGGAAGATGTATGTGGAGAGGTTGAAGGCGGAGGTAGCGGGCTGAGGGGACGGGGGACCGGAGACGGGGGACGGACGCTGACGACAGACGTTGGACGATGGACGATGAGAGACTGCGCCCGAGGAACACCTTGGGCGCAGTTCATCTTGCAATGAGGAGAGCGGATCGGAATGAGGGGGCGGGTTATTGGGACCACGAGGTGGGCTGGCGGTCCCAGTGGTTGGCGCGGAGTTGGCGCAGCAGGTCGGGATCGAGGGGGACGTTGTCACTGACGGCCAGGTTGGCTTCGACGTGATGCAGCTTGCGCATCCCGGGGATGACGGTGCTGACGTCGGGGTTAGCCAGGATGAAACGCAGCGCCAGCTGGGGCATGGTCATGCTGTCCGGGACGAGTGGACGCAGGGCTTCGGCGTGCTCGACGCTGGCTTTCAGGTTCTCGGGGACAAAATAGGTGTTGCGCCAATCGCCGCGTGGCCATTTGCTGTCGAGTGTGAGGTTTCCCGTAAGGGTGCCTTCGTCGAACGGCACGCGGGCGATCACAGCGATGTCCAGCTCGCGGCACAGCGGGAAGAGCGCGTCTTCGGGCGCCTGGTCAAAGATGTTGTAGATCACCTGGACGGCGTCGACCATTCTGGTGCGCAATGCGCGTAGCCCATTCTCCGGCTGCCAGCGGTTGACGCTCACGCCAACGGCGCGCACCAAACCTTCGCGCTTGAGGTCTTCCATGGCACGCTGCCAGCGCTCGTCGTCGGCCCAGCCGTCGTCCCAGACGTGGAATTGGATGAGATCGATGCTGCTCAGTCCGAGATTTTCGAGGCTCTTCTCGGTGTACTCGCGGATGTGATCGGGCGGGTAGGTGTCATCCAGGCTGTATTCCGGCTTCGCCGGCCACAGCCGGTTCTTGGGCGGGATCTTGGTGGCGGTGTACAGGCGTGTCTCGGGATGTAAGCGCACCAGCTCTCCCAGCAGCCGCTCGCTGCGGCCGCGGCCGTAGGCCCAGGCAGTGTCGAAGAAATTGCAGCCCAGCTCGACGGCGCGGTTGAGCGAAACGCGCGACTCATCGTCGTCGCGCCCGGTCCAATCCCCCATCCCCCACATCCCGAACCCGACTTCGCTGACTTGCCAGTTTGTGCGGCCGAAACGACGGTAGCGCATGAGGCCCCTCAAGTAGCCCGAGATCCGATGATAGCAGAGGATGTTGCCCGCTTTCACACAGGAAAGAGGATCATCGAGGCGTGGGTGGGCTGGCGCAGACACGCACTTGGAAAGCTAGCCGAGCAGCCTCGCCTACGGGGAGCCGTTAAGCAAGCCAGGCTAGTCTACCCCCAGCCAAGCGCCCCACCAGCTGTAGACCCCCTTCCGCTTGTCTTGAAACGACCGATCCGGCATCTTGAGCTCGGCCAGGTCAGCTTGGTGGAGCCACCGGTAAACCACATCCATGAAGCCGGCGATCGCCTCGGGATATGGCCTTTCATGAAGCACCCGTGCCCATTTCTTCGATTCAGACACGCAGTCTTCTCTAGAAAGGGATCCCTTAGGTGCATGGGTATCCCCCGTCGGCGGTTCATCCGTGAACGCGTACTCGGGCCGCTGCAGCATCTTCCACAAATCCGCCGCGACGCGTTTGCCATCCGCAGAGTTGCCCGACCGAAGGAGAAGATCGCCCCATTCGAACGTTATCTCTGCGATCAGTGTGTATCCACCTGGCGCGTCATACGCGCCCAATTGGTCGAACAGGTTTGAGTAGGGCAGATCTTCCGATGGCATGTTGTTCATCTGAGGACCGATGAGGCCCCGAATACTACCCTCGGCCGCGAGAATGAGAGCAAGCACCTAACAGTTCATGGGCAAAGCGACCCGATTCGCCGCTTGGCTCCGGAACCCATCACCGGGAGTCGCTCTTGACAGCGGGGCGGCAGACACCCTAGCGGCCAAGGCGGCGCGATACCGCGGCTCGCAGCGGCGGATGGAATGCTGCCCCTGGGAGAGGCTTTCTGCCGCCGGCTTTCGCGGGGTTGATCCTGTCGTGACACGGCTATCCTCGGTCAGACTGCCATCTGCTACCCGGGCAAACTACGCACGAGAACTCTTCCGGCTTACAACCATTCATCCCCCTTGAGGATATTGGTCGCGTATTTCCTCAGAAACTGCGCGTTCAGCAGTGCAGCCTCCCCGCATGTCTTACCGTGAGGCTGAATGACCTCGGGATCGAGCGACGGATCGAAGGATAGGAACAGCCTTAGGAATGAGACGATGTTCTCGCGATCGGAATCATTCGGGTAGGGGGTATTCATGCCCCTTATGATCTTGAAGTAGAAGAACTCTTCTTTGTAGTCATAAATCAGGTTCACGCGACGATCATTCCCAGAGTACTCAAGCACGTAGGCGTAGGGTCGGGTGTCATGGAACGATACCTCGTCGCACTCAATTCTATAGCCAAACTCATCGATGAGAAACTTGAACGCTTGGCGAAACTCGTTTGGACAGTGATCGTGCACACCCATTTTGAGAACTCCTTGTCCTGGTTCATAGATCTCCGAAGATCACCTTCGTCTCCATCCCATAGTATGGACCTTTAGAGAAATCACCCTTCGCGGTGTAATCCGGGTCAAGCCCGGTATCGTACACGGTGTATCCTTCACTTACCAGCTTTTCTGCCCATGCAAGGTTGTTCGCGAGATTTTCATTCACAGATAGTGCCTCATCATACCCCGTCCACGTTTCCGCCCCCAGTCCCCGTGCAAACACCTCAACTCGGCCTTTCATATCCCTTCCAATGACGGCGACCTTCGTTGGATCCCATCCGACCCTGACCCTCTCCGCACGAACATTATTGATTTCAAGCGACGACTCTTGGATGGAACCAGGTGAGGCATTTCGAAATTCCCAGTTAAACAGCCTGCCGCTATCTACCATCTCCGCGAAGCCCGCCGACGCCAACAGGGCACCGCCAATGAGCCCTACGACGGCGACAGTATAGCGAAGGAGGTCGCACCGCGTGAGCCCAGACTCTGCGGTGGCCTGCCAGCGAGTGTAGATCTCAAGCATAAGAACCGTGAGGTCATAAGTCGCATACGCGTAGCCCACAAGCCCGACGACGATTTCGCCGACCGGTCCGGCAGCAGCCAGACCGCCAGCGATGAAGCCTATGGCTCCGGCGAGGAGCGCTGTTTTCTCAATCCATCGAGGCCCGTCAACGCTGAGCGCCCACTGCTGCATGCCGCAGTCGCATTGCCCATGGAGGGCCCAGCCGTATATTGTTGTGGCGAATACAGTACCGCCGACGTAGCCAATAATGCCTCCCAACGCGGCCCCGAAAATGATCGCGGCCAACAGTGGATTGCGCCCGCTGGCGTCGGTGTACATCAGCGGATTGTCGTAGGCATACGGGTAAGGATTCAGGGAGACAGGCTTGGTTGGCACACCCTCAAACGGATCCGGCTGCACGAAGCGCCCGGTCGTCGGCTGGTAGTAGCGGGCCCGCAGGTTGATCAACCCCGTTGCGTCGGTCCACTCGCCGGTGAAACCGTAGGCCGTCTGGATCTCGCCGGCGATCGACAACAGGTCACCGAAAGGATCGTAGGCCTTCCCCAGGCCGACTCGACCTGCCCCATCGACCAGCTGCCGGGCGCTGTTAAGCGCGTCGCCCAGGAAGTACGCTCGGCCACCGAAGTTCTCCTGGCTGATTCGACGAGCCTGCCCTGAGCCTGTCGAAGGGCCGTAGAGGAATGTGTCATCCCCATCCGACAGGACCTGCGTCAGTCCGCTCTCGATGTCGAGGGCGTACTCGGTCGGCACGCCGTTCGCCGTCTGCCGCAGGCGATCGCCCAGACCGTTGTAGTCGAACACGTACGTGTTCGGACCTTGGACGACGGACGACAGACGATTCGCATGATCGTATGTGTATGTTCTGGAGCCGTCTGAAAGCAGGTTGCCGTTGGCGTCCCAGGAATAAGCAAGACCATCGACGCTGGTCAGCCGGTTGGCCACGTCGTAGGCATATGTGTTCGTTCCGGCCGGTGTCTCCTGAGTCAGTCGGTTTCCTACGGCGTCGTAGGTGTAGTGGAAGAATGCATCCTCCAAGAAAGCATCCGACGAGTAGTTGGCCCCGATCAGCCGATAGAGCGGATCGTAGCTGTAGTCGATGGTCGTCGTGGTGACGACTAGCGGCTCGGGGGTCGGCGTCGGGGTGTCCGTCGGCGTCGCGGTCGAGGTGGCGGTTGACGTGGCCGTCGCCGTGGAGGTTGCGGTGGCAGTAGCTGTGGAGGTGGCTGTCGCCGTGGCGGTAGCCGTCGAAGTGGCTGTGGTCGTCGGCGTGCTCGTCGGCGCCGGCGGGGGCGTCGGGATGGGGAAGGTACACGCCGCCAGGCTCATCCCGGCCAGGACAACCAGCGTGACAACGAGATATGGATGCCGGAACTGGCGCCGCCGCATCAAGGGCAATAGCAGCAACAGCCCGAACGGCGCCAGGCCAGCCGTCAACGGGTCGATCGGGAGCGACGAATCGCTCGGGGTCACCGGAGCCGCTGCCACTGGGATGGATGGAATATCGTATGTGATCGGCTGTGGCTCGCTAGGCCAGCTCATCACTTCAACCGCCTGCGTGCGGTTGCCGACCTTGTCATAGGTGTAGCTGAACGACGACAGCAGATCGGTCGCCGTCCGATGCTGGATCTCCAGCAGCCTACCCGCGGCATCGTAGTCGTAGCTCGATGTCACGCCGTTGGGCAGGGTCGTCTGGATCAGCCGATTGGCCAGGTCATAGTTGTAGGAAGTGATTTGCGAGGCCCAGTCCGTGACCTGGATCATCCGGTTCGAAGTGTCGTATCCGTAAGCAACGCTCTTTCCGTCGGGGTAGGTCAGCCCGGTGCGGTTGCCGACAGCGTCATAGGCGTAGCCGACCCTGCCACCGAACGGATCGGTCACAGCCGTCGGTCGGTACAGGGCGTCGTACGTCCAGGTCGTCGTGCCCACACCGTCGACCATCCCCACCCGGTTCCCTACGGCGTCATAGGTGAACTGCACATCCGGGTCGGCTTCGGGGTAGT
>CAZGRL010000116.1:0-11196 GCA_964528155.1 uncultured Anaerolineaceae bacterium | reverse complement strand
TGTATGTCGGCGGCCCGCTCGCGCTGCTGGATCGCGTCCTTGACTTGACCCAGGCGCTCGAAGACCTCGGCGCACTTCTCTACGGGGATGGGATCGTCAGGGGAGGCTCGGGCGGCGCGGTGATAGACCGGGAGGGCTTCTTTGAGCTGCTCCGTCTCAAGCAGCGCCAGCCCGAGGTGGGATAAGGCGTCTGGATCGTCGGGGAACTCGGCCAGCGCCTTGCGGTAGTACTCGATCGCCTTGTCCCACTGCAAGTCCCAGGCTGCTGCGTGCCCCAGGCGCATCGATTCGTCGAAAAGATCTTTCCGTCCTGTCATAGAAGGGAATCAACTTGCGTTTTGAGTAAGTGAGGCGAGTATAGCACAAGTTGGCTTGCGACGGCCTGGAGGAGCTTCGACGGGGCTTGCGACGTGGATGTGGGAGCCCTTTGGGGGCTGTTTAGGACGGCCGACATCACGCGGAATATGCGCGATACGCAGGCCTACGGCCGGTCAGGGTTCTGTCCTCACCCCCCTTCCCGCGGCGTGAAACCTTGCTACGACAAGCTGAGGCTCAAGCCGGGGGAGGGGGACCAAGGGGGGTGGGGGCGAAGGTGTGTTTCGTGCTTAGGCGTCGCAGGTTGCGATGAATCTGTTGAGTGGCGTCGGGATCCGTCCAAAGCCGTTCATTCGACGGGCTGCATGGTCTCCCAATCTTCGCCGTACTTGGCGTCGGTCTTGAGGGGAACCTTGAGCTTGTGGGCCTCGCGCATCACGCGCTGGACCACTTTGCTCGTCGCCTTGAGCTCCTTCTCCGGACACTCGAGCACGAGTTCGTCGTGAACCTGGAGCAGCATGCGGCCTGTCAATCCGGCTTCCGCCATAGCATCCGGCAGCCGGAGCATGGCGATCTTGATGATATCGGCCGCCGTCCCCTGGATGGGCGAGTTGACCGCCTCGCGCTCAGCCCGAGCGCGCGCCACCGCAGAGACCGCCGTGGCTCCGCGGTCGAGCTGAGGGAAATAACGCCGCCGCCCGAGGAGCGTTTCGACGTAACCCTGTTCCGCCGCCAGGCGACGGGTCTCGTCAAGATAACGTTCAACCCCGGGGAAGCGCTTGAAATAAGCGTCGACGAAGTTCTCGGCTTCGGCCAGGGTCAGATCGGTGGATCGGGTGAGGCCGAAGGGGCTCATGCCGTAGATCAGGCCGAAGTTGACTGCTTTCGCCCGCCGGCGCATTTCCGGCGACACAACCTCGACCGGGACGCCGAAGACGGCCGCGGCTGTCGTCGCATGGATGTCCTGATCTTCCTTGAAAGCCTGGATCATGGCCTTGTCGTTGGCCATGTGAGCCACGATCCTGAGTTCGATCTGAGAATAGTCAACGCTCAGAAGCACGTTACCCGGAGCGGCGATGAAGGCCCGTCGGATCTGCCGACCCAACTCGGTGCGGATGGGGATGTTCTGCAGGTTGGGATCGGAAGAAGCCAGGCGGCCGGTGACGGAGCCGGTCTGGCTGTACGACGTATGGACGCGGTGGGTGTCCGGATTCACTTGCCCCGGCAATGCGTCGGCGTATGTCGACTTGAGCTTTGCGATCTCCCGCTGTTCGAGAATCTCTTCGACGATCGGGTTGGATTCGCGCAGACCTTCGAGGACATCCGCGGCCGTCGAGTAGTGTCCCGATGAAGTCCGGCGTGTTCCTTCGGGAGGCTTGAGCCCCAATTCGTCGAACAGGACCGCCGAAAGTTGCTGCGTCGAGTTGATATTGAAGGAGTGGCCGACTTTGTGGAAAATGCCTTCTTCGATTTGCCCGAGTCGATGAGCCAATTCGCTCGAGAGCTCGTTCAGGAACTGTGTATCGAGGCGGACGCCGGCGATCTCCATCTGGGCCAAGACAGATACCAACGGCATCTCGAGGTTGTTGAACAGATCGAGTTGCTTCTTCGATACAAGTTCGTCTCTCAGGCCAGGCATCAGCGCCAGGCAGATCTGAGCGTCGGCGATCGCGTACGGGGCGACATCAGCGATCGGAACCTGTGCCATAGAGAGCTGGTTCCGACCGGATCCGATGAGCTCCTGGATATTCGTCATCTCGACACCCAGACGAACCCAGGCCAGGCTTTTCAGGCCGAGATTGCGTGAGCTGGGATCACACAACCACTCGGCAAGCATGGTGTCGAATCTCAGGGGGGAAGCCATCACACCATAGCGGGCGAGGACGATGTAGTCGTACTTGAGATTGTGGCCGACTTTGACGATCGACGGATTTGTGAGCGGCTCGAGCAGCGCCTGCAGCACGCGCTCGAGATCCAGCTGCGCCGATTCGGCCGTCGCCGGAAGGTGACCGACGGGGATGTAAAAGCCTTCCCCGGCCTCGACCGCCAGTGAGATGCCGACAAGATCCGCCCGCATCGGGTCCGTTCCCGTCGTTTCAACATCGAAGGCTATGTGATCCGCCTCGGCCAGGCGGCGGCTGAGGCTATCGAGAGCTTCGGACGTATCGACGACATGCGTTTCCTGAACAACCGCCGAGTGAGCCGACGGAGCCCCGGAGGCGAAAAGCTGCATCTGCTGAGCGGATCCCGGTTCGCCTCCGCCAGGGAGGCGGTCGATCAAGGATCGGAACTCCAGCTCGCGGAAGAGTTCGGCCACTTGATTGCGGTCGTAGCCCTCGTCGCGGCGGCACGAGTCCAGATCGAACTCGACCGGCACGTCGCGAATGATCTTGGAAAGATCGCGGCTCAGGTAGGCGACGTCCTGGGCGGTCTCGAGCTTGTTGCGATAGCGGGTTGGGATCGAATCGAGATGCTTGAAGATCTGATCCAATGTGCCGAACTCGTTCAACAAGCTGACGGCCGATTTCTCTCCGATGCCGCGCACGCCGGGGATGTTGTCGCTCGTGTCACCGACGAGGGCTTTGTAGTCCACGAACTGGTTTACCTTGATTCCATACTTGTTCTCGACCTCGCCCGGTCCGTAGTCCACCGCTTCGGAAAGCCGCTGGCCGGCCAGACGAATCGTCACTGACTTGTCCGCCAGCTGCAGCAGGTCACGATCACCGGTGATGATCGTCACGCGCACGCCTTCTTTCGCCACGCGTCCGGCGACGGTTCCCAAGACGTCGTCGGCTTCGAAGCCGTCTGCTTCAAGAATGGGTATGCCGAAAGCGCGCACGACCTGACGGATCCGATCGAACTGGGGAACAAGGTCTTCGGGCGTTTTCTCGCGCGTGGCTTTGTATTTGGGGTAAATATCGTCGCGGAAGGTTCGGCCCGTGTCGAAGGAGACGGCGATGTATTCCGGCGACTCCTGCTCCAACAATCGCAGCAGCACGGAGGTGAAACCGTAGACGCCGGCGGTCGGCTCGCCCGATTTGGTGATCCAGCGGGAGCCGTCGCTGGTGGCCGTCAGAGCGAAATAGGCGCGATAGGCGAGGGCGTGACCGTCGATGAGATAGAGACGAGGCTTGGCTGGCATGTGTCTTACTCCGCGAAGTTCTCAGTTTACCGCATTCGTCCTGGGAGAGACCGGCGAGGGTTGGCTTCTACGTTTGCAGACCCTGGGCGCGGCGCGTGCGGCGGATGAAGCTGGCCACCCTATCGGCGGTGATCGTCCCGGCGACAAGGAAGTAGCTGCGCGCCCAGAATTGTCCGGAGGGGAGGTCGCCAGCGATCTCGGGGAAAGCCCGACCGACCTGACTGGAGAGTGAATCGACGAGGAGGCGCGCGGCGCTGGCCGGCGCCACTTCCGGTGGCAGGCTGATCGTCAGGCTCAGGTGGGTCGGGCTCAGCTCGAACCGCTCCAATCTCCAGTCCCACGCCAGGCAGAAGCGCTTGGTCCATTTGGCCAGGTCCTCCGCCAGAGTGCCCGAGAGTCGGTGGTCGGGGAGGCGGGGCACGAGCACGATCGAGTATTCGATCCACAGGCTGTCGTCGACGCTGGAGGGAGCGTCCTGTGAGATCGGAGGCGGCGCCGGCACTTCGGACTGCGGCGGGACGAGGAAGGGGAGCTGGCTGATCGACAGAGCGCTCCGCGGTAGCCAATCACGCGGCAATTCGATCGGGTCAGGAGGCGGCAGGGTCTTACCGTTGCCCCGGGAAGGCGCGGTGGCAACTTCAGGCGGGGCCGATTCGGATGGCGAGAGGAACGGAAGGATCTTGAGCTCTGTGGGTTCCTTGGGAAGCCAATCGCGGGGAAGGGCGACCGGACGGGCCTCGTCGCCTGCGGCTTCAAGTTGGGCCTCGGCGCCGGCCTGCTCCGCCTCGGGTTCGGGAGCCTGGCCCCCCGGATCGACCGTCGCCATGGCGGCGGCGACGTCTCGGGCGAGCAGCCTCACCTGACCAAAGGGGACGTTCGCTGGAAAAACCATGGACAGCAAGAGGTCGCCGATGACCTCGGTCGAGTAGAGCTGGAAGTGGGTGGAGGCGCCTGTGAGGCGGACGAAGCGGGCCAGGGCACCCCGGCCCGGGCTTGACGCGGACGTTCCAGCGACGAGCAGAGTCAGTTCGTCGAATTGGGCAGGGGTGAGCGAACCGACGGCGGCCCAAAGCCGGTTGCCCAGGGTCAGCACTGAGGCGATGGCCGAGCTCATGGCGATCAGACGGGCGAGATAGTCGGTGGCGCGCTCCTGGTCAAGCAGCCACTTCGGGAGCTTCAATCCCGGCTCCGTCGGTGGTGCTGGATGTGGCAGAAGATCCGAACTCTGCAGCGCCCCCATCATTTCACCCTCTTCGCCCAGGATGACCTTTTCGACGATCCTGGGCAGATCGGGCAGATACACAAGGTGCGGGAGAAACTCATCAATGCCGGCGGCCATCATCTCCGCGTCTTCGGCGCCGGTCTTTGAAGGAATGGCGATCACAGACAGCCCAGGGCAGAGCATTCTGAGCTGGCGGACGACGTGAGGTGAGCCGACGTCAGGCAGGACGGCGTTGACGATCGCCAGACGGACGGGCCGCGAGCCGGCAACCGTGATCGCCTCCGCTCCGTTCCTGGCCACTAGGACGACGTACCGGCCTGTGCCCTCGAGGATGTGGCGGACTGATTCAGCGAACTCGAGGTTAGGGTCGGCGACGAGGACCGAAATCGCCATGGATACACTCTAACATGCCGCGGGCGCGGAACGCAATCTCACCAGCCGCCTAGGGCCCCCAGGTCACGAAGCTAATTCCCAGGCCGTCATCGAGCGTTTTCACCCGAAGGTAGCCGAGGCGACCGTCCGTCGTCCGGTAGCAGACAAGCCCTTGAACCGAGAGACTGGACAGGGGTATAGGATCACTGGTGAGGTTCAGAGCCTGGCATCGGTTCGGCGTGGGAGGGTCGGGGGGTGGGCCGTAGCGGCTCATCTGTGCCCCGTCGGCGGGCACCAGGCTCGGAGCGTCGGGGGTGGGCTCGAGCAAGGATGCGTCGGAGCCTGAAGACGGGTCGAGCTCACCGGTATCTAGATCGAGGCTCATGTCGAGTTCGAGCGAAGCTGAACCTGAGGCAGCCACTTCCGGCGTCGGCCTTGGAGTGGCCGATGCGGTCGGTGTGAGAGTCGGCGTCGCGACGCCCGTCTCTGTCGGGAGTGCAGGCACGATGATCTTGACCCAGAATGCGGCATCGGCCCTGGATCCGATCCCGAAGTAGTTCCCACCGCGGCCGATGAGTTTCCAGAAACCCTGATAGGTTCCGGGGGTCTCCGGAGCGACCATGTCCACGGCCAGATCGACTGTCGCTCCCGGGATGACCGTCGTTGTTAAGTGCACGGGCGAGGACGCTTCCATCCTCTCGCCACCGATGAATGTGGTTGTGTATGTAGCGTCCCAGATGCACGTCCCGGCATTCTGCAGCCGCCATATCTTTACGAATCCTGTGCCGGGCATGACCAACGTGTTGTCGCGGATCGTGACGTCCTCGACGAATGCCGCATAGTCTGCGCAGGGAGTCGGCGACAGCTCGCCGGTCGGGCCAGTCGGGGATACTGAAGGAGCGGGAGGAGTCGGGGTTTGGGAGGCACTCGGCGTGACCATTCCGACCTCCGTGGTTGCCTTGCTTGTCGCCAACTGCGTGACAGGCATTCCCCCTACAAGGGTCGGGGTGATCGACGCGTTGGCGTTCGAGCCCATGGAGGGCTGGAAGTTGCAGCCCGTCGCGATCAACATCAGGGAAGCGGCCAACTTGGATGGTCTAAGCGATCGGTCGCCCAAGATCGTCTCGGTTCTTCGACGCGATGGTCATATCCGCTAACCCGGCAGGGCTGTTCCATCCCTCGCCGAGGCGGCCGGAGGATGTTGGGTCAAGAGGCTGACAGATCCGCGCGCAGGCCCCCGCCGGCCGAACACTTGCGGCGAGGTTCCCTGCCGGTCTTCCGAAGATGTCGACGCGAAGGTACGGCTCAACTACCTCGACGGTTTGCGCCTGTCCTCGCGCCTGGTTGTGCGAAACATGCGCCCAGCCCCGACGTCCGGGGCTGGGCGGCTTCCTACTCCCAAGTGCGCATGTCGATACTGATCTTCGATGACTCGATACTGTCGACCGAAAACCGACCGTAGCGCCCTTCATTCGTCTTGTAGCAGATCCAGTCTCCGACGGAAAGGACGTCGTAGGTGATCCGGTTACTGCTCAAGGAGGCGCCCTTGCAGTCGGAATACTCGGGCACGCTCGAGCCGTAGAGCTTCATCAGTGCCCCGTTCTGAGGCTCGAGGTACTTTTCGTCGGACGAGACGGCGTGGAACCAGAAATCGGCGCTCCCGGAGCTGGCGTCGCCACTTCCTGCGTCCAGGTCGGCCAGATACGTTTGGTCGACTTGAATGTGCTTGGCGGTGTGGATCCCGGGCGTGGCGGTCGCCGTCGCGCCGACAACGATCTGCACCCAGAAAGCGACGTTGGCGCTCGCCCCGATGCCGAACAGGACGCCGCTGTCATTGCGCAGGATCCAGTTGCCCTTGTACGTTCCTGGCGAGTTGGGCGCCGTCAGGTTGACGGACAGATCGACGGTGCTTCCGGGGGCGATCGTACCCGTGAATGGTACGGTGGCTGGTCCGCTCAGGTTGTTGCCCGACTGGAAGACGAGTGCATATTCCGTGTTCCAGGTGCACGTCCCGCTGTTCTGAAGCCGCCAGGTCTTGACGAACGTGTCGCCGGCGTCGATGTTCGTGTCATCCGGGATCGTGACATCCGACACGAAAGTCGCCTTGTCGGTGCAGCCGGTGGTGCCGGCAGTCGGTGACGGCCCGGGAGGCGTCTCCGTCGGCGGGAGAGGCGTGTCCGTGGCTGGAAGCGGCGTGTCGGTGGCCACCGGTGGCGGCAAAGTTACCTGGGCCGGCTGGGTCAGGAGCGCGGCGACGGTTTCGGCGGCGGATGTCGCCAGAACGTCGGCCGTCGGCTGGGCGCTCGGGTAGTTGCACGCCGGAAGCAGCAATGACAGAGCCACCACCCCGGCCAGAATCCGCAAACGCTGGGGTAACGAATTGTGTGTCATGTTCCCTCCAGTCCCCTTTTCGATGCAATTCCCGGGCCGTACGCCCAGGATTCGACCCGAAATGTGAGTATGGCATCAGTGGCCGTGCCTGGCAACCGTGCGTCTGAGATGGGTACATCCCATTGGAATTGGTGCCAATCCATGTGATCCTGCCATGGCGGATGCCACGCGTCCCCTCGACGTTGGCCTACACCGTTCGCGGGCCGGCCGGGCGCCAGGCGCCCGTGCCGATTGGACCCGCCAGGGCACATCGGCCGGGCGAGCGCAGCCATCTGACCGGGGATGCAATGAGACAGGTTGGGACGAGGGATCATGTGGGGAAATCGGGCGAGCGTCGGCGCGGCGTCAGGCGGCCTGGGCCGCCCCGAGAGTCTCGGAGGCGGAGTCCGAGCGGGGTCGACCGACAAGGCTCCATGGTCCGGCCCATTCGATCTCGACCGGGACCAGCCGTCCACGCTGGTCGTCCGGTGAGTCGAAGAATACAAGCTTGTTCGTGCGTGTCCGGCCCTTCCAACGTGCGCCGTGCCGCCCTTCGACAAGGACGTCCACGGTCGTCCCGCGATATGACGAATTGATCTCGGCGGCAACCTGCGCCTGGAGGTCTTCCAGGGCCCTGAAGCGTCGCAGTTTCTCGTCGTCGCTGACGTCGTCTTGCATGCGACGTGCGGAAACCGTTCCCGGTCGCGGCGAGTAGCGGGCCAAATGGGCAACGTCCAGCTTGAGCTCCGCCAGGATCTCCCACGTCTCCTGGAATTGTTCGGGTGTCTCGCCGGGAAACCCGACGATGACGTCTGTTGCGATGGACACCTGGGGAATGATCCGGCGGATGTGCTCGATCAAGCGACGGTAATCGTCGGCGGTATAGCCGCGTTTCATCCGGCGCAGGACCTCGTCTGAGCCGGCCTGCACAGGAACCTCGATATGCTCGCAGACTTTGGGGAGTTCGGCGACGGTCTCGAGCAGCTCGTCGGTCATCCAGTTTGGATGCGAAGTCAGAAACCGAATGCGATCGATGCCGTCGATGTCGTGAACGACCCGCAAGAGGTCCGAAAGACCTGGACCGTCAGGGACATCCATCCCGTAGCGATCGACGATCTGCCCGAGCAGCGTGATTTCGTGTACACCTTGCGCCGCAAGCGAGCGGATCTCGGAAGCGATCTCACCGATCGCCCGACTGCGCTCGACACCCCGTCGGTAAGGGATGATACAGAATGTGCAGGCGTGCGAACAACCGAAGACCACGGGGACATATGCGGAGACGAGACGGCCGCGATCATGCAAGGGCAGCAGCAGGTCACCGTCCATGACGGCGTATCGCCGGTCCGTTTCAGTGGCCTCCAGCGCCTGACCATCCGACTGCTGAAGACGCCGGATCAAGGGCTCAGGGTCGGAAGGAGGCGAGAAGACATCGACGTAGGGAAAGGCGGCCTCAAGCTGTGCATTGCCCTTCACACCAACCAGGCAACCCATGAGATTGATCAGCAGCCCGGGTCGCTGCTCTTTGAGCGGACGGAGCGACGTCAAGCGTCCGTAGGCCTTGTCCTCGGCGCTCTGTCGAACGACGCAGGTGTTCAAGACGATGACATCGGCCTGTTCGGCGGTCGGGGCGGACTGGTAGCCGAGTTTCTCCAGCGCCGAAGCCACGCGGGTCGAATCGGCAACATTCATCTGGCAACCGGCCGTCCAGATGTGATATCGCATGGGCCGGATTATAACCCGAGTGATCCTGCGTGACGTACGGTATGATTGCGCGGCGGCGCTTCAAGGCTGCCGCTGATCCCGCGCTGGCGCTTCTCCGGCGAATTGTCCATGTCTGAGGCTGGCTGATCGATGACGGAAACGACAGGGCGTTTGAGTATTGTGATGCTGCCCGTGTGCCTGGTAGGCCTTTGGGTGGCGCTGGCTGCATGCGCGGTCGGGCCGGCACCGACGGGGAGCTCTCCCAGCCGGACGCCTGCGCCATACGTCCCCACAGCGACGCCGACTCCAATCCCGTCTACGCCTTCGGCGACACCGTCACCTACGCCTGAACCGACAGCCTTTGTCTGCGGGGAGGCGACCGGACATGTCGTCGAGACCACCTACCCGGGTGCGGTCCTGCCAAAAGAGATCCCGGTGCGCGTCTACCTGCCGCCGTGCTACGAGCAACTCGACGACAGCTACCCGAATGTGATCCTGTTGCATGGCAAGCCCTTCATTGAGTCGCATTGGCAAGATCTGGGTGTCGTCGATATCGTTGACGAGGGGATCCGGCAAGGGGTCTGGCCCCCGTTCATCATGATCATGCCATTGCAGCCCGAGCCGCTCTTCAGCGAGACGGACGGAGGTCCCGGGTCATACGAGGCGGAACTCATGCAGGGGCTGCTTCCGTATGTCGAAGAGACGTTTCGGACGTCGCGAGACACCCGGGACCGGGCGATCGCCGGGATATCGCGCGGCGGCGTATGGGCGCTCGAAATCGGGTTCCTCAATCCCGAGGTGTTCGGTGAAGTGGCAGCGCTGAGCCCGGCCCTGGCGGTGAACTACGCCCGCCCGACCTATGATCCACTCGAAATCGCCAAGTCGGGAACCGTGACCCTCCCGGCCTGGATCTTCCTGGGGTCGGGGGATGTCGACTGGGCACGGACGAAAACAGTGGCGCTGGCGGACACTCTGGCTGCGTTTGGGGGAACCCCTGAGCTGCAGATTGTGACGGGAGACCACGTCTCGGCGACCTGGCAGGCGTTGATGCCGGCCATGTTCCGCTACCTGACAGCGGCCTGGGGCAGTCCGGCCCCCTAGGCTCCCGGCGAACTCCCTGACTGGGCGACAAGTGGATTCGGGTACAATGATTCTGCCGGGGGCGATGGGCGCCATGCCCCGCCCGGGGGAGGAATCCCATGCCTGAGAACGAGCCCAAAGCAGCCGACGTGATCCACGCCTACCGGCGCCGGCGGGAGCGGATGGTGCCTCTCCTCCTCGGCGGCCTGGCAGTTGTGCTGACGGTGGTAGGGCTTCTGCTGGTGGTGGTATGGCTCACTGGAGGCCGCGGGACGGGCTTGCCGGCGTTCCTGGCCAGCGACACACCCGTGCCCACGGACACCGAGACGGCTCCGCCGCCGACGCTGACGCCGACCATTACTGAAACGCCTCTTCCAAGCGAGACTCCGACGCCGGAAGGCCCGTTGACCTACATCGTCGAACCCGGTGATACGTTGAGTTCCATCGCCGATCAGTTTGGAGTCGACATCCTGTTGCTGATCTCAGTCAACAACATCACCGATCCGAGCGCGATCAACGCCGGAGAAGAGCTGGTCATCCCTCAAGAAGGGGCAGTCCTTCCGACGGCGACTGCCTTGCCGGAGACGCTCGTGCCCGGGAGCCGCATCGAATACTTCGTCCAGCCCGGGGATACTCTCGAGTCGATCGCTGCGGAATACAACAGCACAGCCGAGAGGATCGCCGAGCTGAACAGCATGAAGGTAACGGATGTTTTGTTCGTCGGCCGGGTGCTGGTTGTGCCGGTGAACATTGTCACCCGAACGCCGACATCCACCGTCAACCCATCGACGCCGACGGCAACCTTCGTGCCCTGATTGGTGGAGCGCGGGCTACAAGCTTCGAGCTGTAGGACGCAGGACGCAAGACACACGACACAAGCTGTGAGTCCATGGCCGGTATCGTCGGCAGAGAGCTCACAGCTTATTGCTTATGGCCTATCAGGTTGCGGAAAAACGTCTCACTGATGCCGTCGAAATCGAATCTCTGACCCTCG
>CAZGRL010000115.1:0-11203 GCA_964528155.1 uncultured Anaerolineaceae bacterium | reverse complement strand
GCCTCACACTCTCAAGCCCACACGTGCCGCAGAGGGTTCTTTTTAGACGCCCCCTTTACGTCCCCGTCGTGTAAGTGATCAGATGGGCAGGGCAGCCTTGAAGAACTACTTTCCAGCGGCGAGCCGGGCCAGAGTTTCGAACAAGGTCGAAACGCCTTCGCCGCTGAGAGCGCTCGTTTCCAGGTACTCCGCCCCGATCGAGGCGGCGAAGGCGCGCGCCTCTTCGGCGCCCTGGACACGTTGCAGATCGATCTTGTTCCCGACGACGACGAATGGTTCGCCGGGGACGACTTCGAGGATTTCATTGCGCCACTTTTCAAGCTGTTCGAAGCTGTCGATCTGGGTGACATCATAGACGAGTGCGGAGGCGCGACTCCCACGATAGAAGCCGCCGCGGATGACCTGGAACCGATCTTGGCCCGCCATATCCCAGATGGAGAGCTTGACCGTCTTTTCGGGGAGCTTAACAACCTGGGTTTGAAAGTCGACGCCGATCGTGGCGACTCGCGAGGACTCGAACTTGCCCTGGCAGTAACGTCGTATAAGGGAGGTCTTGCCTACAGTCCCCTGGCCGCCTACGACCACTTTCAAAACCGGTATCTCTTGCATGTCGCGATCGGCCCCCTGTGCCTACCCCGTGGATCCGAGGAAGGAGATATGTGGCAGCGCCAGGGCTTCAGGATCGACTGGCGGCCGGCTGAGCAGGGGCCGGTTGGCCATCTCGAAAAGCCGATGGAGCTCTTCCAGCATCTCTAGCTGCCTGGCGGCCGGCTCTTTGCTGAAGAGAGTCATCAAGGTGGTGTACTCCCCCGGCACGAAGCACAACCACTCGCCGCCCTCGATCTCGGTGGAGCGCATTCCGGCGCCGAAGATCTCTTTGGTGGCGGAGCGATAGGAAGACAGCATCGGGACGAACAGTTCGGCATCCAGCTCGAACTGGCCGATCGTCTTTAGAGGCATTCCCGACTCGCTTTCATAGATCGAATAGCCGAGCACCCGGGCGGCATGCTGGCTGCGGATGATCACGCTTCGACCTTCGGTGGCGGCCTGCTTCCAATCCTCCGCCAGAGAAGCCGTGTCCAGCCAGGACTCAACCATGCGTCGCTCGCGCTGGTAGTGGTCGAACAACTCCTGGAATTGCACCCGGCTGATCATCCCGGATGCGAACTCCTCGGCCAGTTTGCTGATCTTTGCCTGCAAACGCCCGAGGTAGGCCTGCGCTTCTTCCACTGTTCCGACTTGCTGGCTTTCGCCGGCGACAGCGTCGGCGTCGGCGGGGCCGGCAGCATTCGCGGTCGAGGGGTCCGTGGCTGGAGTATCATGGCTGTCTTCGGTTTGTCGGCTCTGAAAAAGGCGACGAAAGATGTCCATCATCCTGGCCGTTGGTCAGATAGTCCGGTTTGACAAGTCGGCTGCTCGACGATCCGTTCCGACGAGCGACGCGCCGCGTGTCTCGAGGCTATTGCCCTGCGCGATGCTCGGCGGAAGTCGGAGGATAGTGTAGCATGGCGGGCCGCATCTTCCCACCGCCGTCGGGCGGCCGTGTGCGCAGGCATCATAGCCTGCCATCTGAGACGGCGCAAGATCGGTGGTCCTGTCGGTGCCATCTGTGTGTGTCCATTCCAGTGGCCGCTCAGCGCGGGAGAAATGGCAGGTGCCGGGACGTACGAGAAAACCGGCCGCAGTCATACCGGCCGGTCTATGCAGGTCCAGCCACTCTACCAGTGTGTGGCTGGAAGGACAACCAGGCTGCGCCGCCGGATCAACGGCTCTTCATAGGCACAAAATCGCGCTTCTCGGCGCCGAGATAG
This sequence comes from uncultured Anaerolineaceae bacterium, assembly GCA_964528155.1. Classification (GTDB taxonomy): domain Bacteria; phylum Chloroflexota; class Anaerolineae; order Anaerolineales; family E44-bin32. Next base: position 9,392 of record CAZGRL010000115.1, on the reverse strand, counting down.
ACCTGGCGTGGTCTGGCAATCCGCTGTTCCGGATCGGTCATCATCTCCTCCCATTGGGCCAACCAGCCGATCGTCCGCCCGATGGCGAACAGCACCGGGTACATCGTGACCGGCAGGCCCATGGCCTGGTAGATGATCCCTGAGTAGAAATCGACATTTGGATAGAGTTTGCGGGAGACGAAGTACTCGTCCTCCAGGGCGATGTGCTCCAGCTCCAGGGCCACATCCAGCAGCGGGTTTCGTCCGGTGACCTCGAAGACCTCGTCGGCCACCTGTTTGACGATCCTGGCGCGCGGGTCGTAGTTCTTGTAGACCCGGTGCCCGAACCCCATCAGTTTGCGCTTCCCGGCTTCGACTTGCTTCAAGAAATCGGGGATATTCTTCTTCTCCCCGATCTCGCGCAGCATTCGCAGGACTGCTTCATTGGCGCCTCCGTGGAGCGGCCCATAGAGCGCCGCCGCCGCGCCGGACATGGCGCTGTAGGGATCGACCTTGCTCGATCCGATTGAGCGCATGGCATTTGTGCTGCAGTTCTGCTCGTGATCAGCGTGAAGGATGAACAGTACGTCGAGCGCCCGCTCGAGGGCCGGGTTCGGCGTGTACTTGGCCTCCGCCATCTTGAACATCATGCTCAGGAAATTGCCCGCATAACTCAGGTCGTTGTCGGGATACACATACGGCAGGCCGAGGTTGTGGCGATATGAGAAGGCCGCGATCGTCGGCACCTTGGCGATCAGTCGTTTGACCTGGTACAGACGCACTGTCTCGTCATCCACGTTGCGCGCCTCTGGATAGAACGTCGACAGGGCGGCGAGGGTGGAGATGAACATGCCCATCGGATGGGCGTCGTAGCGGAATGCCTGCATCAGGTCCTTGATGTTCTCATGCAAATAGGTGTGGAAGGTAATGTCGTGGACCCAGTCGTCGAGTTGCTTCTGATTGGGAAGTTCGCCGAAGAAGAGCAGGTATGCGACCTCCAGATAGGTGCTGTTTTCAGCCAGTTGCTCGATCGGGTAACCTCGGTAGCGCAAGACACCTTTCTCGCCATCGATGAATGTCAATCGACTCTTCGTCGAGGCTGTGTTACCGAATGCCGGGTCGTATCCCATCATGCCGAAATCGTCGGCCTCAACCTTGATCTGGCGCAGGTCCAGAGTCCGGATCGTGTCGTTCTCGATGGGGAGCTCATAGGTCTTGCCAGTTCGGTTGTCTGTAATCGTTAGACTGTCTGAAGGCATTTAGCCCTCCTCTGATTGTGGGATTGGAATGTCGTGTCTTTCGAGGCTCTCGCCATCTTTGCATTCTACCCCGACTTGATCGATGACCGTGTCCATTTTTCGGGGGAGCCGCAGATCCGGTTCGGTTCAAGCAGACGTAGGCTATGGTAGGATCGCTGAAATCCGGGCGTTCCCATTCGAGTGAATTCGTCCAACAAGGAACATGAGCTTGTTACACGAGACGGTGCTGGCCGGGCTCAGACGTCACTGGCGTAGCCGCGTGCTCTACGGTTGCGTGGCGATCTCGATGATCGGCGTGCTGGTGGCGCAGGCTTCCCGTGTGCCGGCCGGCTTCGCATGGGCTGGGATTCCGCTGGGCGTTTGGCTCTATCAAGGCGCCTTCGTCGAGCGCCGACTCGCGCTGAACCATCGGGCGGGTGAGAGCACGCTCCTGTCCGAGTTCGGGCCAGGGACGAATGCAACGCTGTTTCGAGGTTGGCTTCTGGCGTGTCTCGCCGGCTTCCTTCTCCTCCCTCGTCAACCGGGCCTGCTGGCCTGGATCCCGGCGGTGATCTACACGATCGCAAACGTTGCCAATTATCTCGACGGGTACCTTGCTCGCACCTCGGATCACGCGACGCGGATGGGGGAGGCGCTTGATATCGAATACGATGCCCTGGGCCTGCTGATCGCCGTGTCCATCGCCATTCATTTCTCAGCGCTCCCGGCTTGGTATCTGCCGGTCGGTCTGGCTCGCTACGCTTTCATCCTCGGGCTGTGGATTCGCCGACGGGCAGACAAACCGATTCAGCCTCTCCCGCAGAGCGACAGCCGGCGCCCGCTGGCAGGGCTTCAGATGGGCGCTCTGGGAATCATCCTCGTCCCGGTGCTGCAGCCTCCCGTGACCACACTCGGCGGTGTGCTCCTTGCTCTTCCACTGCTGATCGGCTTCACTCGCGATTGGCTTGTCGTTTCAGGAGTCGTCGACCCAGACTCGGTCGTGTATCAGAGGGCTCGGCAGCGCGTGAAGAGGGTCATGCTCCATTGGCTGCCGGTCCTGCTCCGAGCAGCCGTGATCGCCGCGGCTGTGCATCTCGGCAGTGTTGGAGCGACGACATCATCAGAGCCGGAGGTGGGATTGGCCTCATCCGCTTTTTCGATGGCCGGCGAAGCAGGTGCTGCCTTGAGGCTCGTTGGGCTTGCAGCCGGCGCGGCGGTAGGGCTGGGTTTTGTGCCGCGAATATCCGCCGCGCTTTTTCTTGCCCTGCTACTTGCCCATGCGGCCGCAGGTGGGAGCTCGCCGACCTTGCTCATGGGCGTGACGGCGGCGGTCGGCGTCTTGATGGCCGGGGGTGGTGCGTTCTCGGCCTGGCAGCCTGAGGCCGGATGGCTCGGACGGAGGGCCGGAGAGAAGGGCGTTGTTGGATGAGACCCATGGGACGGATTCTGTCGCCGGCATCAGGGCCAGGCGGATGAGACAGAACACACGGAAGGTGGCCGTCCGGCTTCTTCAATGGGGTCTGGTGGTGGCCTTGATGGCATGGGCGGTCAGAGGCATCCCCGTTGCCGAGATCGGTCGCGTATTGGGCAAGTTGGGGATCGCTCAAGTTGCGGCTCTTCTCGCTATGAACCTGCTCATTCTTTGGAGCTTCAGTTGGCGCTGGTGGGCGGTGCTTCGAGCATTGGGACGATCGATCCCGACCAAGCGACTGTCCTTCTACCGATTGGCCGCGTTCGCCGTCAGCTATCTCACCCCGGGCCCCCAGTTCGGTGGAGAGCCGCTGCAAGTGTACCTACTGTCCGGTCGTCAGGAACTGCCGGCTTCCACCGCCATCGCCTCGGTCGTTCTGGACAAGACCCTGGAGTTGATTGGGAACTTCACCTTCTTGGTCGTAGGCGTCGTGGTCGTCCTGCATCTGGACATCGTTCAGACCGCAGCGAGAACACCTCTCCTCGCACTCTCGATCTTGCTCCTGTCTGCGCCCACTGCTTATCTGTTCTTCTCATGGCGTGGGGCAAGGCCGGTCACATGGATCCTTGAGCGAATCGATGCGGCGCGCCGGACCTGGCCCGGCTTGGCTGAATTGGCTCAGGTCATCGCCGACGCAGAAGACACGGTCAGTCAATTTTGTCGGATGCGTCCGGTGTGGCTGCTCGCAGCGGTCGCCCTGTCGGGCGTTAGCTGGCTGATCGTACTGGCCGAGGCCTGGGTGGCGATGCGCTTCCTGGGCATCACCCTGGGGGCGGCGGAGGCGGTGAGTGTGGTGGCAGCCGGCCGTGTGGCGCTTCTGCTTCCCTTTCCAGGAGGGCTCGGCGCGCTCGAGGCCAGCCAGGTCATGGTGGTGGCCGCGCTTGGCTTCAGCCGGGCGGACGGCCTCGGGCTTGGGTTGTTCATCCGTGTGCGCGATCTGTTCGTTGCGGGGATTGGAGCATGGCTGGCAGTCGCACTGGCTCCCGAAATGCGAGGGCTGGCGAAGCCCGAGACGACAATCGATGGCGTGTGATCGCCTTCGCTCGAACGGAGGCCACGTGAGTCGGCAGGTCCCTGAGGCGCGTCATGCTAAGGTAGGCTGACTGCCGGTCATTCGAGCCAGGAAATCAAGCTGATGCGTGATGTAGATCAACTCGCCGCGCTCAACCTGTCGGCGGCGCTGCGCGATCCATCCAGCCAGATGGGCCCCCTCCATCTCCCCACGGCCGCGCAACGCGCTGTCGTGCGAGTCGATGATCCACTCGAGGAAGAACCTCTCGTCGGCCGGGTAGCCGGACTCACTGGGGAAGACAATCCAGTCGGACGAGCCGGCGTCCAGGATCTCAGCCCCTGCGGCCGGGAGCGCCCGGAACAATCGTCGGCCGGTGTGGCTGTCCCCCGAAAGCAATCCATCTCTCCTGCGTCGATCCATCGTCTTGTGGTACAGCGATTCAATCTCAGTATCTAATGCCTGATCGATCTCGGGCAGGAACTGCGTGGTCCCGTCGAAATTGATCGTCAGGTAGAGCAGGGCCCTGTCGTGTAGGAGCCCGGTCAATGCCGTCAGCGCCATGGGCAGGTCGACGAGGTCGAGGAAGGCATGAGCCAGGAGTGCGTCCCACATCGGCGGTTCATGATGGGCTCGCGCGAACTCGAGAATCTCGGACGCGACGAAATCTATGCAGATGAGATGGTCGCCGCGGTGTAGCTCAAGCGCAGCCGTTTCGCTTCCGGAGACGGCAAAACCGCGATCTTCGCCGAAGCGCGTCAATCGCCTGCGCGCTTCGCGCAGTAACTCGCCTTGTTCGTCCACGGCGGTGATCACGGCGTCGGACAGGGCATCCCACTCTATGAGTCGCTCGATCATCGTCCCGATGCCGGCTCCTACCTCGAGCAGCCGCAGCGGAGCCTGCGGTGCGGAACCCGGAAGCGCCTTGAGGAAGGATTGGGAGACGTGTGCGTTGAGGGCGCGATCGTCAACGCTCTTCTTCGAGGACAGATATCGAATGAATCTGGCCGTGGAAGGGTTCCTCACGGATCGCATGACCGGCGGTGAGATCGCGCTGGACAGCAGGCTAGGTGATTTGACCGCCAATGCTCAGGCTGTCTCGGGGCCAAGCCGCAGGTGCATGTACAGGGCGATGACGAGCAAGATCTCCACGATCTTGTCACCGTATCCCACGGCCGACCGTGCCCCGACAAAGACCCATGCGAGGATCGTCACAGCCGTGAGGCAATGAAGGCGACATGGACCGCGGTCTTCTGGTTGGCCAGGAAGGAGATCTGGCCGAAGAGTGCGATCAGCAATGCAAGGTAGCCTAATCCGTTGAGGGCGAACAGGATCTGCGGCTGTCCTCTTCCCAGAATGAATCCGAGATTGAGAACCACGAGGTGGACCAATGCGGTAATCAGCCCTAGAACGATGATGCCAGTGCGAAGGGTGGAACGACTCATGGAGAACCTCCTACGGTAGTTGGATGTTGTGATCGTCCGCCGACCATCGCCAGCCGGCCGGGCCTCTTCTTGAAATCGAACAGAAAGTTGCGAACAAGTTCGGCGCTGTCACTCCATGATGGATGGTTGCGGTAGGTCTCAAGTGCAGCCACGCCCATCTCGGCAAGCGCCTGGCGATCCTCCATCAAGCTCGCCAATCGGCGAGCCAGGGATTCGGGGTCATCGGGTGACACGAGAAGACCGTTGTGACCATTGCGGACGAGCTCAGGAGCGCCTCCGGCGGTCGTCGCCACCGCCGGAAGGCCGTAGGCCATCCCATCCAGATAGGCGATGCCAAACCCCTCGTACGTCGAAGGCATGACCATTGTGTGGGCTTCCGCAAGAATTGCCGAGAGCGAGCCTCCGTCAAGCCGGCCTCTGAGACGCACCCTGTGCTCCAATCCTGCCCGGCTGATCGCACGGCGAATTCGGCGGACGTGCGTCCGATCGATGGATAGATCACCGATCACTTCAAGCTCCCAATCCAGGTCGGAGATTCCGGCCAGGGCATCCACCAGTGTGAGCAGGCCTTTTCGGGGGATGACGTTGCCCGCGAAGACGATCCTCAAAGGTCCGCCTCTCAAGGCTCTGGCCCGCACAGCTTCGGCGCTCACCTGAGCTTGCACGTGGTCCCTTCCTGGATAGGCAACCACGCTGGGACGCGCCTCCGGCCACAACGGCTCGAGGCTGCCTCGCGTAGCCAGGCTGTTGCACACCGCACCGTCGACGACTCCAAGATACAGGCTCTCGATCCGCCGATAGAACGTATTCATGAGCTTCGACCGCGCTTCGTTCGACCGCAGATGATGGACGACGGCGACGATAGGGATGTCCATTTCCTGCCGAAGCCTGCGATTGAGCGAAAGCACGGCCGGGTGACAGAGTTCGTCTTCAAGGAGCAGATCCAGGGTCAGCGCATCGGAAGGAAGGCGGCGACTGCGTGACAAGTTGCGAAGTAGATCTCTGGCATAACTTCCCCATTCGACCGGGATGACATCGATCCGCCAGCCGTGGCTTCGCAGTTGGTGTACCAACTTGCGGTCGTACAGGAAGCCACCGGAGCGATTGTCGAGACTCCCTGGGACGATGAAGCCGGCGCGCATCAGACTTCCTGCCGATACGCGGCCCAGGCTGTGGCATCTTCCCAGAGCCTGACCTGAATCGCCGTCAGGCTGGTGGATGCCACCTCCGACCTGAGCTTCTGGCACAAGATACGGGCGAAATGCTCGAGGCTGGGATTGAGCGCCTCGAACTCCGGGAGTTCATTCAAGGTTTGCTGGCGATAGCGCGCCATCATTTGATCGAGTCGAGTCTCGAGATCGACGAGATCGACGATGAATCCATGTGAGTCGAGTGCGTCGGCTTCGAGGCGGACTTCGATCCGGTATTCATGGGAATGCAGTTCATTCTCGGCTCCCCAGTCTCCTCCGACCAGGAAATGGCGGGCGATAAACTCGCGTCGAAGTCCAAGGCTGTACATCCCTACTCCTAGCTGGCAGACATCACAACGTTTGGTCTGAGACTCCGCGCCGGCATGTCATTGCGGCTCATGCCGGCGGTCAATCCGCCTCCGGTTTGGGGTATTCGAGAAGGACTTGCAGCGTGTCCTTCGGCTGGGCGTCCACAAGTTCGTAGGCGCCGGCGGCGTCGGTGATCGGGAATCGATGAGTGATGAGACGGTCGGGCCCGACCTCACTCAACATCGCAAGGGCGATCGCCAGCCGGCGCGATTTGGACCACCTGCCGGACAGACGAGGGTCGACCGTCGAGACCTGACTGCTCTTGAGCTCGATGCGACTTCTATGGAATCTCCCTCCCAAATCCAGGGGGGCACGTTTCTGCCCATACCAGGAGCCGATAATGATCCGCCCGCTCACGCCGGTGACGGCAAGGGCGAGGTTCAAAGCCTCCGGTGAGCCCGAGATTTCGTAGACAAGGTCGGCGCGATCCGCGCCGAGCCGGTCCAGAGTGGCCAAGATCTGTGCTTCACCGCCGGAGCCGGACGGATCGAGACTGGCATCCGCCCCCACCGATAGCGAGATTTCACGACGCCGAAGGATTGGCTCCACCGTCACCAGCCCCGCCAGGGGAAACAGGTGAAGGAGCATCGTTGTGAGCAGCCCTACGACTCCCTGCCCAATGACGACGGCGATCTCCCCAAGCAAAGGTCGACCATCGTGGACAAAGTTGACGGCGGTCTCCATGTTCGCCAGGAATGTCGCCGCCTCCCAGGAGATTCCATCTGGGATCTTGATGAGGTCATTGGGTGAAGCCAGGAAGTATGTCTCGTGAGGGTTGAAGGCGAAGACCCTTTGCCTAGACCAGGAAGGATCAACTCCCTCGCCCAGCGAAACAACCCTGCCGACCGATGCGTAGCCGTATTTGAGTGGGAAGCGCAAGCTTCCCGAGAGAGCTGTGATCTGATCGTCTGTGGCCAGGTCTTCGGGTGCCTGGCCTCGGTAGATCAGGATTTCCGTCCCGGGGCTGATGGCCGAATAGGCGGTCTGGATCAAGACCTTGCCAGGTTGGAGCTCGGGAACTGGCTCCTCTTTAACCTCGGCCTTTCTTGGTCCGGTGAAGTAAACAGCCTGTCGGTTCATGGAGAGACGGATTCGAGCTCGCCCCAGACGACGATATCCTCCCCAAGGACCGTCGAACATGAGCCGATCACCCGTGGGAAGCCCCCGAATACATTCTTGACAATGGGTCGCGTGGCATGCAGTCCCCCGACCAGGAGGGGGCAAATGGTTATGACCATCCGATCGACGAGTCTGGCGTTGAGGAAACTCGTGATCAACCTTGCTCCACCTTCGACCATCAGACTCCGGACCTCCAGCGATCCGAGCAACGACACAAGTCCCGGCAAGCTTATCAACCCATCGGGGGTTGTGGGGAGGTGCCGGATCTCCGCGCCTGCCGCCAGCAGTTCGCCGCTGGCCTTTCCATTAGCGCCCTCGGCGGCGGCGATGACTGGAGGTCTTCCCGCCTTCAGCACCCGGGCACTCGGAGGGGTCCGCAGATGCGTATCGACGATGAATGGACGAGGGTTCTCCCCCTCGGTCTCCCTGACGGTGAGCTGAGGGTCATCCGCCAGGACGGTTCCGATCCCGACCGTGACCGCATCATGCGCCGCCCGAAGACGATGGGTCATGCGCATGGACTCCGGGCCGCTGAGCCTCAGCCGTACACGACCCTGAGCGGCGATGCTCCCGTCGAGGCTCTGCGCGTAGCTGACAGTCACAATTGGGCGTGCCGACGACCCGGGGGTGCGGTCGAGCCAGGCGAACAGCGCTTCGAGTGAATCCGGCATCACGCTCCGGACGCCGTGGAGGCCTGCAACTCGGCCGGGCGGCTGAGGTTGAGCATGTGATGCATCCTGACGGTCTTGGTCCTGAGGTAGCCGGCGTTTTCAGGGGTCACCGGCGTCTGCAGTGGAACCCGATCGCTGACGGCGATCCCCAGTCCCTTCAACCCATTGAGTTTCTCGGGGTTGTTGGTCAGGAGCCGTATCGAGCGCACGCCCAGATCGGTTAAGATGCTGGCGGCCATGCTGTAGTCGCGCTCGTCGGGTTGGTGGCCGAGGATCAAATTGGCATCGACTGTGTCGAAGCCGGCGTCCTGCAAGTTGTACGATCGCAGCTTGTCAAGCAGGCCGATGCCTCTGCCTTCCTGGCGCAGATAGATCAGAACCCCCTCGCCGGCTGCAGTGATCATCTCCATCGCCCGCCTGAGTTGGGCGCCGCAATCGCAGCGGAGCGAACCCAGGACGTCCCCGGTGAAACACTCGGAGTGCACCCGAACGAGAACCTGGTCCTTGTCGGCCACATCTCCCATGACCAGAGCCAGATTCTCCTTGTCGTCCTGGCTATTACGGTAAAGGAAGAGACGGAACTCGCCGTCGGATGTTGGAATGCGGGCACTGGTCATCTGACTCACCTTGAGCTCACTCATTGCGGTACCTCTCGACAAGGGACATTGCAGTTCAATCGGATCGAGCGCCGACTTGCGGCGATGGCAGGGCCCCGAGTGACCGGGACGCTCGAGCCGACCGTCTTCTCTGCGCTGGACCAATTAGACGGTTATTATCTCATATTACGCAGCACTTGCATTGATTGGATCTGTCCGCTTGTTGTGGAGAGGACTCTGTGGGGGCTCCCGACGGCGGACGATAGACGGCGGACGATGGTGAGGACAGGGGAGTGGGGACAGAA
>CAZGRL010000114.1:0-11268 GCA_964528155.1 uncultured Anaerolineaceae bacterium | reverse complement strand
GTCGCCGGCCAGCTCTTCAGACAGAGGCAGCCTTCCATGCGTTCGTCGCCCCCGGGTTGCCGTCGCCATGATCTCGGATATCTACACGGAGGAGTGAACGTCCTAGCCAGACCGAGAACGGCATCGCCCCGAACAGCTAACCAAGCCCAATCCAGATCGCGTTCGTCGGATCATCCACGGCGGATAAGCCACTACAGATGCGGGATCAATTGAGCCAGGATGGGGTCGCCGTATGGATCTAACTGATCTTTGAGCGCTTGAGAATAGGCACGTAAATAGCGCTCGATTGTCGGGAGCGCGACCCCCTGGCTGGCGAGGCGGTCCCTAACCCACCCGACCTCGTCTTCCAAATACACCGCATCGCCCAGGGTGAGCGCGGCCATGATCACCCTGGACAGGTCTTGATTTGCACTCGCCATTTGGTGAGGCCGAATCTCTGTACCTTCCATCGACTCCCTTACCAGGGATTCGAGTCGAGGAACTTGTGCCAGGAATCCCTGTCTTGTTGCAGGGTTCACCTGCAGGTGATCTGGGACCGGAGGCATCGGCGGAGGCGAAGTCACGAGCTGCTCTACCACGCCAGGGGCATGCTCCAGGTGATCGCCCAGGTAGAAACCAGGGATCCGCTCTTTTAGCCGGGGGCTCCGGGCGAAGATGCTCCCTCCATAAGCCAGACGCACTCCTGCATCTCGCAGGACTCTTGCCATCTCCGCCAGGTCGGCGACGGTGTTGAGCAGTTGAGCGGCTGACACGACCAGAGGGATCTTGCGACCGGCCAGGGAAGCAACGAGATCCTCAATCGGTACGTTTGCGCCGAGAAAGAGCACCGGCCAACCTCGCCTCCTGAGCAAGAAGGTGAGTAACAGAAGACCAAAGACGTGGTCCTCATTCGGCGGGCATGCCGCCAGGATTTGCGTCGGGCGCGTAGGGACCGGCGAGGCAGCGACGAGCGACTCGAGTTTCCGCATGGCCAGTTCGGATGCGAAGTGTTCTTGTTGGACACTCACTTCGGAGCGGTACCACCCCCGGCCGATCGCCGCCAGGCCTTCCTGCAAGACGTGAACGCAGACCAGCTCTGCGGGATAGAGACCGAATGCCTGGGTCAGAACATCATCGGCGCGCTGTTCATTGAAATCGAGACAGGCAGAAATCCATGCTTCGCATAGGCCCGCTACCGTGCTGCCTTCTGCGGCGATTTGAACTTCCGGGGATGGGTGGGAGGACGCGTATTCGGGCATGAGAAGTGGATCGTTTCCCTCCCGTCGCAGCTGGTTCCACAAACGCACCGCCTTGCTGATGCTCAGGCCCTCCTGCTGCCGGGCTACAAGCCATTTCAAGGTTTCGATCTCCCTCTTCGAGTAAAGTCGATGTCCTCCGGAGGTCCTTTCAGGATGCGGCAGGCCGTATCGCCGCTCCCAGGCGCGCAGCGCGTCCGGGGTCAGCCCGGTTTCCTGCACGACGGCTCGCAGGTTGAATAGAGGCAGATCATCCCTCGATGTCATCAGGCACTCCTGCGGTGTGAGTCTCGATGCCGGTCAACCGTGATCCGATCGGCCTGGGCTGGCCGGGAAGAGCGATTTGGCCTGGCAGCTCCCAAGTGCTATTCCTGTCCGGCTTCCGATGAGCAAGGGCACGATTCCACATGCCATTCTGCCGACAGGCGCACCCTGCGATGCCGGCCGGCGCATCGAATTGTTACGAAAAGGACTGAGGGGCGCAACAACTCTAAACGCGCACAACCCCCACTGCAACGTCCGTTTCACCGGACGGGGTCCATCGCTCAACGGTTCAGCCACCAGATGGCTGCGTTCAGAACGGTCGCAAATGTGGCCCACAACTGGTAGGGAACGAGGAGCAGACCGGCAGTCCGATCGATCCTATAGAAGGACACCAGAGTGGCCAAGATGAGGATCCAGGTGATAGCGATCTCGACCAATGCCCCACCAGGCATGCGCAAGCCGAAAAAGACCAACGACCACAGCAGGTTGAAAAAGAGCTGAACGCCAAACAGGATCAGCCCGGACCGCACACCGGGATCGTTTGGACCCTTTCGCCAGACCCTCCAGGCGGCGACGCCCATGAGGACGTACAAGATCGTCCAGACCGGGCCGAAGACCCAGTTGGGAGGGTTCCAGGATGGCTTCACCAGGGACGGATACCAATCTGATAGCGAAGACGAAGTTGCTAACCCGCCTACCGCGCCCACAAGCAGCGGTATAGCGACGGCGATCAATAGACTCACAGAGTGCTTCATCACTTGTTTCATTGTGTGGACCTTTCATCATCTGAGCTTGCGGCGGCCTTCTCCGCCTGGCGCGCAAGCGCGGAGATCATCCCCGAGAAGACCAGCGCGTGTGCCGGATAAAGCGTGTACCAATAGATCAAGCCGAACAGACCTTTCGGAGCGAAGATTGCAGTCTGGATCAGGCGCGCCCCTTTCTCTTGAGAATGCGCCTCGAGTTGTAACCATCCCTGGCCCGGGAGTTTCATCTCGGCCCGTAAGCGCAGCCACCGCCCTGGCTCGACCGCCTCCACCCGCCAGAAATCCAGCGTATCCCCCACTCGCAGATGGTGCGGATGGCGCCGCCCGCGCCGGAAGCGCACTCCGCCGACGACTCGATCCAACTCCCCTCGAAAACGCCAGAGCCAGTCCAAGTAGGGCCAACCTCGCTCTCCGCCCACACTTGAGATGACCCGGAACAGGGCTGATGGGGTCGCGTTCACCGTTCGCTGACGACGTTCGATGATCATGCCGTCAAGGTTGGTCAGCATGACGGGGCGGGCGTCTCCCATGCTGGCGGCAAGAGCATCAGTCCATGTCGTCTCGACGCTGTCAAGATCGAAACCGTCCAGGGCTTGCCTCGCGGCGGTGCGATAGTCCACCGGTGCGATCTCTGGGAACAGCTCTCGCGCTGTGTCGTCCCGCACGATCACCTCGTTGCGCAGGCCATCGATCAGAGGACGGGCGATCGAGGCCGGGATGGGGGTCACCAAGTGAACCCAGTAGGATGAGAGGCGCGGCGTCAGGACCGGGACAGGGACCAGCAGGCGGTGCAAGCCGCGCACCCTGGCATAGTCCTGCATCATCCTGCCATACGTCAGAACGTCGTGGCCGCCGATCTCGACGATCTTGTCGCCGCTCCCGGGCGTATCGAGCGAGGCGACAAGGTATGCCAACACGTCGTGTATGGCGATCGGCTGGATCCGGGTGAAGACCCAGCGCGGGCAGATCATGATGGGAACTCGCTCGGTCAGGCAACGAACCATCTCGAAAGAGGCGCTTCCGGCTCCGACGATCACCGCTGCCCTGAGCTCAGTTGTCGGAACTCCGGCTTCTCGAAGGGCGCGCCCTGTGTTCTGACGGGAAAGAAGATGGTCCGAGAGGTCGGCGTCCGGATTGCCGAGGCCGCCCAAGTAGATGATGCGTCTCACGCCAGCGGCCTTTGCCGCATGTCCGAAATTCCTGGCGGCGATGACATCCCGCTTATGGAAGTTCGAGCTGCCGTTCATGCTGTGGATCAAGTAGTAAGCGGTGTGGACGTCGGCCATCGCCGGAGGCAAGGTCTCAGGGCTCAGCAAGTCACCCCAGACGACTTCTACATCGTCGGCCCACGGCCGACCCTGGAGCCGCGACGGATCTCGCACGAGAACCCGAATCCGGCGGCCTTCTTTGAGCAAGAGAGGGATCAACCTCCCGCCAACATAGCCGGTCGAACCGGTGACCAACACGGGGTTTGGAGCATTTAGCTCGTTCACGATTCCCCTTCACGCATCCGATGGCAGATGGTCAGATCCGTCCCGGGTGTTTGCGTCAACGTCCCTTCGTCTGCGGCTCGGCCTTTGATCGCCTCGAGTGCGCTCCTGGAGGGTGGGACCCCGCTCGAAAGCACACTCAACTGCATCAGACCTTGCTTCGGTGCGCCGAACACCCGAACTTCGAGGCCGCGAGCACGCACTTCCATAAAACCAAACAAGGTCCTGGCGGAGCCCCCTCGAAGACGCTCACCTATCCACATTTTGTCATGAAATTATAGGGGATGTCCCGTATTTGTCAACCCTTTGTCCTCTGGCTCGCCCGCGCCGGGAGAGTGCGCCGAAGGGTGGCCCCAGCCCGCTGTCGGATGTCCTCGTTTTGTCTAAGTCGCTCTTGACAATACATGGACACTGTGCTATCCTGCGGCGATATGAGGATGGCCGGAAGTGGTGTCAGGGAAAGATGCTGCACCTGACGGTGCCCAGGCCCTCCCCTCACCCCTAACGGACAAGGAGAACCACACATGCAGAAGCGACTTTCGACGGGAGACCGAGCGCCCACTGGGGAGGTCCTGGACATCGAAGGGAACCCGGTTGAACTTGGGTCCAGATGGTCGGATGGCCCCACGTTGCTCGTCTTATTGCGGCATTTCGGATGCATCTTCTGCCGCGCCTGGATGACCGAAATCGAGGGCCGCATGCGGGACATCAAGGAAGCGGGTATCCGCCAGGTCATCCTGGTGGCGCTGGGGGAGCCCAAGCACGCGGCGTTCTTTGGGTCCAGGCTGGCCCCCAGTGCACAGTCCTACGCCAGCCCATCGACCGAGCTGTACACCGCCTATGGTTTCGCCCAGGGGACTCTGGGCCAGTTGATGGGTCCGCGCACGGCTGTCGCCGCGCTGCGGGCAACCGCCGGTGGACACCGGCAGGGCGTCGCTACGGGGGACGTGAGAATGCTAGGAGGCACGTTTATCGTGGATCGACAGGGGATTGTTCAGAATGCTTACTACAGTCGCTATGCCGGCGACAACCCCGATCTCGGCGAATTGCTGAGCAGACCGGTTGTCGCATCAAACCTTCTTCAGGAGATTTCGCATGCCTAGTATCGAGACCCTAAACAGCGTGGCCCAGCCGATGACCGTCGTGGATCAGATACCGCCTCGAGAAACGTCCGATGTCCTGGGGTTTGTCTACAACAGGCCACGAGTGATTGAAGACTCAGTGCGGGCGATCCTCGAAGGCGTCGGCGAGGATTCCACCCGCGAGGGATTGCAGGGGACACCGGATCGAGTCGCCCGGATGTACAGCGAATTGCTCGCCGGATACGAAACCGATCCGGTGGCGCTGATCAACGGCGCCCTGTTCGACGTCGAATATGACGAAATGGTCGTGGTCAAGGACATTGAGTTCTACAGTCTGTGCGAACATCACATGCTCCCCTTCTTCGGAAAGGCCCACGTGGCCTACATCCCGAGCGATCGGGTGGTCGGGCTCTCCAAGATCCCGCGCATTGTCGAGATGTACGCACGTCGATTTCAGGTCCAGGAACGCATGACCCGTCAGATTGCCCAGCTGCTCGAGGACGTGCTTCACCCTCAAGGGGTGGGCGTCGTCGTCGAAGGCGTGCACATGTGCTCGATGATGCGAGGCGTGAAGAAAGCCAACGCGAGTATGGTCACTAGCAGCATGATCGGCAGCTTTCGGGACAATCCGAAGACGCGCAGCGAATTCATGGAGCACATCCGCGGCTAGGTCCCCCCTGGCGCTGTCGTAGCGACGCAACGGCATTCGAAGAACCGACAATGCCCGATGCGTGGAGCGTAGTACGATGTCGTCGACGGGGGCTCCAAACCGAACCGAGAATCCTCGGGATGACCGCGGAACGCCCCGGGAAGATCCTCAACCCGGGGCGTTCGCTTCGCATGAGGCTTGTGTTCCACGCAGCGGACGGGCCGGACCGGGTTGGCGCAAACTCGCATATTCGGGACCTGGACGTCTTCGAGGACATCGAGAGAACCACAGACGCGAGCCAGCCAGGGTTGCCGGATTGGACATGAGGGAGGGTCATTCCCGGCTCGTCCAAAGTCTGCTAGGCGCCAGGCGGCCGGGGCCAAGTCTTGGTCGACCAGCTACTTCAGGTTTTCGTTCTGCGGGGACTGCTGGTGTGGATCATTTCAGTGCCGCTGCTGGTGGTTGAACTCAGCCCCCTGCCCTCCAACCTGACGGTCTTTGATGCGATCGGATCGTTCGTATGGGCGCTCGGTTTCTCCCTCGAACTCATCGGCCACGCCCAGTTGATCCGCTTCAAGCGAGATCCGGCCGACCGAGGCCGGCTCCAGGTGGGCGGTCTGTGGGCTTACACGCGCCACCCCAAGTATTTCGGGGAAGCGGTTCTCTGGTGGAGCTACTTTCTCATCGCAGCGGGGCCCCCCTTGGTCTCCTCACGATATTCAGCCCCGTCATCATGACCTTGCTTCTTCTGCGTGTGTCCGGCGTCGCCCTTCTTGAACAGTCGCTTCGGGAGAGCAAGCCGGGATATCGAGAGTACATCGAGCGTGTCAGTGCCTTCATCCCCGCACCACCCCACCGACCCCGATCCGGATGACCTCGCTCTCCAAGAGCCGCGATCATGAAGGTGCGCCCCCGGGCACGTAGAAGACGGCGGCCTGACGCATACTCGGGCCGGATGCGGCCGCCAGACGCCTGCGCACGTAGCCAGTGCGCGGATTACAGGCCTGTCTTCAGGGCAAGCTGGGGCCCGGCAAGCTCACCACCGATCGTGAACCAGCGGTCGGATTCGGGCATCGTAGACCGCTCGCACGGCCTTCATGGTTTCAGGGCTCAAGGGAGGCATGTCTGCAGCGCGGGAATTCTCCGACGCCTGCCCCCGATTCTTGGCACCAGGGATGACGCAAGTGACTTCGTCAGCCATCAGAATCCAACGCAGGGCGAATTGGGCCATGGTGGCACCCTCGGGCACAAGGCGACGGAGTTCTTCCACGGCGGCAAGCCCGGTCTCGAAATCCACCCCGGCGAATGTCTCACCCACATCGAACGACTCGCCGTGTCGGTTGAAGTTCCGATGATCATCGTCGGGAAAGACGCGGTCGGCCGTCATCTTTCCGCTGAGCAACCCACTGGCCAAAGGGACTCTTGCAAGGATCCCCACCTGACGCTGGCGGGCCAGGCCGAAGAACGAGTCGGCCGGCCGCTGGCGGAAGATGTTGAAGATGATTTGCACCGTCTGGACATTGGGATACTCTAGAGCCCGGATGGCCTCCTCCACCTTCTCGACGCTAACCCCGTAGTGTCGGATCTTGCCGTCACGCATCAGTTCATCCAGGATGCCGAACACCTCCGGCATGCCGTAGACCGCCGGTGGCGGACAGTGGAGTTGGAGAAGGTCGATCGAGTCGGTCTCTAGATTCCTCAGACTCCGATCCACGAACTTCGTCAGGTTATCCCGATTGTAGCCTTCGACGGTGTGCGGATCGAGGCGACGGCCGGCCTTTGTGGCTACGTAAACGCGATCCGTTTTGCCTTTGAGCACTCTGGCGATCAGCCGCTCGCTGCGACCGTCACCGTACACGTCGGCCGTGTCAATGAAGTTTACGCCATTTTCCAGGGCGGCCCGCAGAGCCTCGAGGGCATTCGACTCGCTGACGTTCCCCCAGTCGCCTCCAATCGCCCATGCGCCGAAGCTCACCTGTGAAACCTGCCAGCCTGTCCTGCCGAGAGATCTGTATTTCATTGCACCTCCACAGCCGGCCGTTCCGGCCCAAGGTGATCGTACCTTCCACTGGGGAAAAGAGCCTGCGGCCCAAATGGATCAGGCCGGCTGCCTCGCGCGCATACCGGCCCAGTCAAAACGCTTCCGCAGGGGATTTGTCTGATGCCGCTCACAATAGGCGGGGACATCACAAAGAAGACAGGGGCTTCAGGTGACCCCGGAAGGACTCGAACCTTCAACCAGGCGATTAAGAGTCGTCTGCTCTACCAAATTGAGCTACGGGGCCTTACATGTCCCACGACTCGCCTCGCGCAATGAAGCCTGCGATTCCACCGAGTCGAGTTCGTGGGTCAGTGTTTCGTATTCTACCTGAACGAGGCGCACTGTCAATGCGATCGCCCAACATCACGGTTATGCCTCCGATTCCCGGCCGACTGGGTGGGCACACGGGCTCTATTGCCCGAACATCTCAAGCAACACAGGATTGATCTGCGACCAATCCGGCGCCAACACCTGGGCACCGCCCTCAGTCGTGAACCCATGCGCCATCTCTCGCGTGACGACCCGTGCGTCAATCCCATCCGGCCCAGCCCGCAGGATGGCCAGGCCCAGCCTGGGCCATTGCCAAACCGGGACGTCGGTGTCGATCGATGCCACTAGAGCCGGGACCGCCAGGGGCAGGCGTGGCCACGTGAGCGGCTTGGCCATCATCTTGAGGACCGACTTGAGGAAGAGCTGCCCCCGCGCCATCCGGGCGAAGTCGTCACTACCGGCGCGGTCGCGGACGAACGCCAGCGCGTGCGTCCCATCCAGGACATGGCTGCCCGCATCGTATCCCGACATTGGCTCGGGTAGGTTGATCTCCACGCCTCCGATTGCGTTGACAAACCTTTCCAGGCCGTCGAAGCGAAGCCTGACGTAATCATCGACATCAACTCCAAAGTTCGCCCGGACCACCCCCATCGCCGCCTCCGGCCCGCTCCCTGGCTGCTCCGCCTCGGCCAGAAAGTGGGCGGCGTTGATGCGGTTCTCCCCCTCTCCTGGGATGGAAACCCAAAGGTCGCGAGGGATGGACAGCATCCCGACATAGGGCTTGGTCGGTATGATCGTGGTGAGCACCATCGTGTCGGTCCGTGCGGCATCGCTCCCGGCGGGCGCCCGATCGATGCCAAGGAGCAGGATGTTGGTTCGAATCGGAGCCAGGAGGTACATGCTGAGGAGGACCCCGAGCAGGACACCGGGGAGGAAGACGGACATGCAACCGCCGCGTTTCCGAGCTCGGGGAGCTGGCTCGGATGGACGTGTGACTTCCAGGCCCCCCGGCTTTCCCAGGTGAGGTCTTGTCTCGTCGAGCGGATCGAGGTTCACGGCCGGGGATTTTACTACGCGATTGCGAACTACAGGCATGCATGCCAGACGTCGGACCTTGGACGATAGAACAGTGGAGACCGGAGACTGGAGACCGGGGACCGGTAGTGACTCAGGGGGACCATTCGTTTGGCTTCGGTCTCCGGTCCCCCGTCTCCCGTCGTCTCTCGCCCGATTCACTGCTACAATCCAGACGATGGACCTCGACCCTCCCCTCGTTCACGGACCGGAGTTCCCCGCCTCAACCTGGATCAATGCATACGAGCCCGTCAGCCTTGCATCGCTGGCTGGTCGTGTGATCCTGGTCGTTTTCTGGGACTTCACCTGCGTGAACTGCCTTCGCGGCCTGCCCTACCTGAGGGAATGGCATGCTCGATACGAGGACTCGGGACTGGCAGTCATCGGTGTACACACTCCGGAGTTCGCATTCGCTCGAGACTCCGCCGTCGCCAAATCCGCCGTGGGCCGGCTGGGAATCCGCTACCCCGTCATCCTCGACAATGACCAGGAGATATGGACGGCCTTCGCAACAAGCTGCTGGCCCACGAGGGTGCTCATTGACGCTCAGGGCTATGTTCGCGCCACGCGCCAGGGCGAAGGCGGCTATACGGAGATCGAGGCTGCCATTCAGGCACTCCTTCGAGAGCGGGATCCGCATGTCAACCTCCCAGAGGTGATGGGCCCTGTCCGACCGGAGGACGCCCTCGGAGCCGTGTGCTCTCCGACGACTCCCGAGTTGCAGGTCGACGCCGTCGCGGCAGTGCTTCCAACGCTGGATCCGGTCGAACTGTCTCTCCCCGACGACCGGCCTGAGGGACGGATCTACCTCGAGGGGAGCTGGCGAATGATCACCGACGGGGCCAAGATGGAGCTGGCGGGCGGATCGATCGTGCTCCCCTACCATGCCGCCGCCGTCAACACGGTCCTGACGGCTTCGGGCGAAGCGGATCTTTCGCCCGATCCTCCGATGAGCGTCGAAGTCCTCCAGGACGGAATCCCGCTTCCAGTCGAGCGATTCGGCGATGACGTCCGGCTTGACGGCGGCAAGGCTCGACTGATCGTCGAGGCGCCCCGCTCCTACAACCTGGTTCGCAACCCTGACGTCGCAGCGCATGAGCTGCGGCTGGTTGCCAAGCAGCCGGGCCTGGTTCTGTATGCTTTCAGCTTTGGAACTTGCCTGGCTTCCGAACCCGCTTCCGATCCCACGGAGTGAAATCGTGCTACGAGCGATTCTCATCTACCTCTCCAAAGCCAAGTGGTCCCGCCAGATTGTGACCGGATGGCGATTCGCTCGCAGAGCTGCAGCCCGATTCGTCGCCGGGGACACGCTTGACGAAGCCGTCGACGCAATCCACGCGCTCAATGCGAAAGGTTTGACAGCGACGCTCGACCACCTGGGCGAGAACGTCACCAATGCCGAAGAGGTTGTCCATGCGACAGATGACTACATCTTGCTCTTGGAAAGGATCCAGAGCCCAGAGTTTCGGGCCAATGCATCGCTAAAGCTCACTCAACTTGGTCTGGGGCTCGACTTTGATCTGGCCTTGAGCAATATGCGCTGCATCGCGCGACAGGCAGCCAGCCTGGGGACATTTGTGCGGATTGACATGGAGGATTCGCCCACGGTCGATCACACGCTGAAGATCTACCGTGCCTTGCGCCAGGAGGGATTCAAGAACGTCGGGCTCGTGATCCAGTCGTACCTGTACCGCAGCCGGGAAGACACGGCAGGTTTGCTGGCCGAGGGCACACGTATCCGACTCGTCAAAGGGGCATACAAAGAGCCGGCGGATATCGCCTATCCCAGGAAGGCCGACGTCGACCGATGCTTCGACGATCTGACGCGGATGGCGATCGATGCCTCGCTGGACTTCGGGTCTCAGCCGGCTGCTCGGGACGGTAGGGTGCCGCCTTTGGCCGCGATTGGCACGCACGACGAAAAGCGCATCGACTACGCGCGCAAGTACGCTGAGACGGTCGGCCTGCCCAAGCCTGCCCTGGAATTCCAGATGCTGTACGGGATCCGCTCGGACCTGCAGCGACGTCTTGCGGCAGACGGTTATCCCGTCCGAGTCTACGTTCCGTACGGCACCGAGTGGTATCCTTATTTCATGCGTCGGTTGGCCGAAAGGCCGGCCAACATCTGGTTCTTCCTGTCGAACCTATTCCGCCGCTGAGAGCATTCGACCGCAACCTCGCTTCCTGACATCGGCGCGGATCTGCCTGGACAGACGTGCTGTCGGCGGCGTGGAATCGGAAAGGGACTTGCCCGAGAACCTCGTCGACAGAGTCGTGCTTGTCACCGGCGGTGCTCATCGCCTCGGCCACGAAATCGCGCTGCGGCTGGCGGACGAGGGCTGCCCGATCGTTCTCCACTACCATCGAGCCGAGGCAGCCGCCGTCGATACACTCTCGGA
>CAZGRL010000113.1:0-11427 GCA_964528155.1 uncultured Anaerolineaceae bacterium | reverse complement strand
GGACTTCCAAGGATGGTCAGGCGCTGTTTAAAAGTCAACTGCCAGGACGCGCGGCCCTGTCGGGCCGCATGAACCGCCGGGAGGCTCGATGGTGACCCCCAGACCACTGAAATCGCCGATCAGGGAGGAGGCGCTCACTATGAACGCCGTGAACTGGCCCTCTTCGGAAGCCTGGAAGATCCCAGCATTCGAGCGCCCACCGCCGGCGTCGATCAACCACGCCTGGTATGTTTCGTCCTCTGGTAGCGGGTCAAGCCCCCACGCGTACAGAATGGCGACTTTCAGGTCTGGATCGTATACAAAGGTGCCGTAGGCATCCTCTCCCTGGATGCGCGCCACCTCGGACGTTGGATAGCTGACGAGAGCTACAGCCGTCTGATTGACCTGCAGATCTTCGATGAGCCTGGATTGCTCCAGAGCGAGCTGATTGAGGCTCGCCTGCTGTTCACGGATCATTCGCCGATTCTGCGCGAGCGCGACCAGATTCGCCACGAGGAGAACTGCCAATACTGCGATCCCTGTCCAGGCGGGAAGCCGCAAGCCGGCGCTCGATATGGAACCACTCTTCACGTCATCCAGCCGAATCGCGGCAATCAGACTTCGCCGGAGCCTTGCCGGGGGACGGACGGCAGGAGGCGAGAGCAGCAGTCCATCTCTGACCGCCAGATAGGTAGACAACGCCTCCTGGCAACGGGGACACGACGGCAAATGCTCGACGACCCGATCGCGATCTTCGTCATCGAGGGCGCCAAGCGCGTAGCCCGGCAGCAGAGGTTCGATTTCCAAGCAGACGTCGGTCTTCACGCTTGTGATGCCTTCCTTGTATCCTTAACGTCGCCGCCCGTCGAGCTAGATCTGTCCGGCTCGGGAGCTTCGGGAGCCAACCATGCTTGACGCAGTTTTTCCATCCCCAGTCGCAATCTGGTCTTGACGGTCCCCAAGGGCAGTTTCAAGTAGTCGGCGATCTGGCTGTGGGATAATCCGCTATAGAACGCCAGATCGATGACCTGGCGCTGCTCGGCCGGTAAATCGGCCAGCATCAGTCGCAGGCTTCTCCAACGTGCCTCGCTTGAGTTGGTACGTGGATCGGGAAGTTCCAGGAGAATCGTCTCCGGATCCGATGGATCAGCCGGCGATGACCTTCGAGCATCTGCCCGGATCCGATCCAGGGCTGTTCGACGGGTGGTTGACAGAATCCAGGCGATGAGCGAGCCGCGGTCGGGCCTGTAAGTGTGTGCCCGGCTCCAGATCTTGAGGAACGCCTCCTGCGCCACGTCTTCGGCGGCCATGGCATTCCCCAGCATGCGAAGCGCAAGACCGTACACGCGCGGCGCATGACGGTCGTAGAGCAGGAGGAACGCGCGTTGATCCGCCTGCGCCCCCTGGTGAATGAGATCCGCGTCAGGTGTGATATTGTCGGGCACGACGGGTCGCATTATGACCTCGTGATGCGACCTTCCACTTGGCCCGCCGTCTGAAGAAGCCACAAACGTGATGCGGCCCGCGCTACCGCTCGCAGCCAGCGCAAGATAGGCACGGCCTGGCGTCCGATCCCTAGGAGCTGGTGATGTCCCCGACGCGCTTCAAGCTTGTGTCGGCCGTCCATCTGTATCTTCTTCGCGGCGATCACGTTCTGCTCCTTCGCCGCCACAACACCGGCTACGAGGATGGCAAGCTGAGTGTGATCGCCGGCCATCTCGACGGCGGTGAGCAGGTCAAAGACGCCGCTCGGCGTGAAGCGAAGGAGGAAGTCGGGGTCGACCTCGCGCGCGAGGATCTCACGGTTGTCGGCGTCATACATCGCCTGACAACCGACGAACGCATCGATTGGTTTCTGACGGCGGATCGCTGGGCGGGGGAGCCGGAGAACCGCGAGCCCCACCGATGCAGCCAACTGGTTTGGAGCCCGCTGGCGGATCTGCCGGGTGACGTCATTCCCTACGTTCGCCGATCGATCGAGAACTACCTTGGCGGGAGATGGTTCGACAGCTACGGCTGGAAGGACTGAGACAGCCCTGGCAAGGCAGCCCCACTTTCGCGTTGGCGCGTGGTGTATAGCGATTGCAGTGGACCAAGCGCCGCATACGTTTCTGCCTGCTCGGCTCGGACTCAACGCTGCGACGGGCGCATCCGGAATCAAGTAGCACCCCTCGGGGAAGATAGGTGGATTTGTGTTTGTTGGGCAGCTCCGCGCCGGGCAACATGCCGCCGGGGACAGCCTGTGAGCCTCGGGCGTTTGCCGCGGCATCCTTTCAATGATATAAACGGTCCAAGAAGAGACCCAACCACCCGGTTGCAGCTTTTTGTCCAGCTTGACTTGACGCGTATTGAGGCCCGGCGAACCCGGCTTGGGGCATTGATGACGGCGACCCGCCGAACCCCGAGGCCGGGTTTCATACGCCCATTGTGAGACGTGCGTCCTGAAGAGGGTCCATCCTTGATCGACAACCAGGTCCAACGTGCCTCTTGAGCTCGGATCTCTCCTGCACAATCGCTACCGCATCCTGGAAGAACTCGGACGCGGAGGCATGGGCGCGGTCTATCGCGCCCAGGACACCAGTTTGGGCGTCGATGTGGCTATCAAGGAGAACTTCTTCACCACGCCTGAGTCGGAGCGGCAGTTCAAGCGCGAAGCCTCCCTTCTGGCCACCCTGCGCCACCCCCACCTCCCGCGTGTGACCGATCACTTCGTCATCCCCGACCAGGGTCAATACCTGGTGATGGACTTCGTTCCCGGGCGGGATTGCCGACAGATCCTTGAGACCCAAAACGGGCCATTGCCTCAAGACGATGTCTTGCGTTGGATGCGGGAGATCCTCGACGCATTGATGTATCTGCACTCCCGAAGCCAACCGATCATTCACCGCGACATCAAGCCAGGGAATATCAAGATCACGCCGGAAGACAAGGCGGTTCTGGTGGATTTCGGTCTGGCCAAGATTCACGACGCCTCGCGCAGCACAACGACCGGGGCCAAGGCTTTCACCCCTGGTTTCGCCCCGCCCGAGCAGTACGGCCTCGGCCGGACGGATGCCAGGACCGACATCTTCTCCCTCGGCGCCACCATGTACATGCTTCTCAGTGGGAAGCTCCCTGAGGACAGCCTCGAACGGGCGATGGGCCACGTCCAACTGACACCGATCGAGGAGTTGAACACTTCCGTGTCGCCGCAGGTTGCCGCCGCGATCGACAAGGCGATGGCTCCTCGTCCGGAGCTCCGCTACCAGACTGCCGAGGAATTCCTCAAAGCCTTGCGCGCTCCTTCGGCGACAACCCGCGTGGCTCCTGAACCCACCCGGGTACACGCGCCGACTCTGCCCCCGACGATCCGCTCGTCCGTCGACGAAGTGCTCGTCAAACCACCTCCGGCGCGACGGTCCCTGCTCGTGCCGGCACTCGCCGGAGGCGGAGTTCTGCTCGTTCTGGGTGTGATCGGCATCGTCGTCATTACCGGACTGCTTCGTTCAGGATCGGGCCTGGTTGCCGCGGCCTCGACGACACCCACGCAGACCTCAGCCCCTCTCCCGTCGTCAACTCCGACGAACACAGCCCCTCCGGCCGTCGTGGACACGCCGACTCCACTCCCTCAAGACACCGCCACCCCCGAAGTCACACCCACATCCGCCGCGACACCGCGCGGCAGCGGCCACGGACAGATCGCCTTCGTCAGCCAGCGCGCCGGAAGGCCGCAAATCTTTCTGATGAACGTGGACGGTTCTGATGTGATTCAGCTCACAGACCTGGCAGATGGAGCATGCCAGCCGAGCTGGTCACCCGACGGCCAACGACTGCTGTTCATCACGCCATGCCTCAACAAATCTGACGTGTACGAACGGGCGGCGCTTTACGTGATGGAGGCTGACGGGAGCGATCAGCAGTTACTCCTGAGCATGGTTGGGGGACTCTTTGATCCGGTGTGGTCGGCGTCAGGGATCGTGTTCACTTTTGTCGAGAACAACAAGCTGCGCCTATGGTGGGTCGGTGAGGATGAGAACGGGGCCAAACAACTCAGTCAACCCAACTCGGCCGATCGCCAGGCAAGTTGGTCCCCTCAGGGTGACCGCCTGGCCTTCATGAACACCTCCCGGGCCGGCTCGCCGACCATCTATTGGATGTTCCAAGACGGCACCTTCAATGGTTCGAACCCGGACCAGATCACACGGGATCAACCCGCTACGTCTCCGGCGTGGTCTCCGTTGGGCGACCTTGTGGCGTATATGGCCGACGGCAATGTCTTTCTAGTCCGTTGGGATGCGGTAGGGTTCGACGCCTTCCAGCTGACAACCCAAGGCCCAAATGCCGATCCCGACTGGTCCCCGGATGGGCAGTGGATCGTCTTTGAGTCCTGGCGGGATGCGGCCAACCACGACATCTACACCATGGCCACAAATGGGGCCTCGGTGACGCGCCTGACGGACGACCCCGGCCTCGACTACCAGCCGGCGTGGAGGCCATAGGCGGCGAGCCCACACCGTCCTGATCCTCCTATCCTTACAGCGCTCCATCCTGCCCACCTCGCACAATCCGCGGGCCCATCCAGCCTCCAGCTGACCCCCGACGCGATCACCGCCCTCGCAGGCGGTCGTCTGTCCTGGCCGCCGTCGTCATGGGTTACGGAGAATTTAGGCTTGCCAAAATTCTTTTTTCTGCTAGAATAAAAGGCCGGTCCCCACTGCCGTAGGTGGGGTGGAAGAAGAACAGACAGGAAACCCGAATGCCCGAACCGCTCGTACGCCTCTTGATCGCTGCCGGGGTAGCCGCAGTCGCCGCCATCCTCTTCTGGCCACGCTGGGGGTTGGCCAGTCGCTGGAGAGAAGCTCGCCGGGCCTCGGAGCGCGTCCTGATCGAAGACGCCCTCAAGCATCTGTATGAGTTCAGCCTGACGGCCGAACCACCGAGCCTCGAACGCCTCGCAGGAGCGCTCTCCGCCCCCCTTGATCGTGTCGCCCGCCTGCTCCCGTTGATGCAGAAGCACGCCCTGCTTGACCTGGAAGGCGGTGAGATCCAGTTGACTGCCCACGGAAGAGAGTACGCGCTGCACATCCTGCGGGCCCATCGCCTGTGGGAACGTCACCTGGCCGACGAGACCGGCTATCCCGAAATGGAATGGCACGACCGCGCCGAAGCGATCGAGCACGTTCTCACTCCAAGCCAGGCCGACCATCTGGCCGAGCACCTAGGCAACCCTTTCTACGATCCCCACGGCGATCCGATCCCAGGTTCGACCGGGGAGATCGCCCCGATGGCGGGCGTATCCCTCTCACAGGCAGTCGACGATCACTTGCGCGTCATCCACATCGAAGACGAACCGGCGGCGATCTACGCCCAGCTGGTTGCAGAAGGTCTGCACCCCGGCATGGAGTTACGTGTCATTCAACGTTCTCCCGAACGGATTACATTCTGGGCGGCGACCCGCGAGCACACGTTGGCCCCCATCGTCGCCAACAATGTCACGGTCCTTCCCATCCGCGCGCCGGCGCCACAATCGGAAGTCGAGCGGCGCAAGCTTTCGACGCTCGAGGTTGGAGAGCAGGCTCGAGTGGTCGCCATCAGTCAGGCGACTCGAGGCCCCGAGCGGAGGCGCCTGATGGATCTGGGCCTTCTTCCAGGAACGCTGATTGAAGCCGGGCTGCGCAGTCCAGGCGGTGATCCGACGGCATATGTCGTCCGAGGGGCGCTGATCGCCCTCCGCCGCGAGCAGGCCGACCAGATTTCTGTTACTTCGCCTGAGGAGGTTGGTTCATGAGTGATGAGATAGAACTGATGCCCGCGGGGGGATGCGAGGCGTGTCCGGTACACAACGCCGGCAGTCTCTTGCGTCTCGGCGTGGACATGCAGGATTGGGACTACGTCGTGGCTTTGGCCGGCAACCCGAACACCGGCAAGAGCACCGTTTTCAACGCGTTGACGGGGCTACGCCAACATACGGGGAACTGGCCGGGCAAGACCGTTACTCGGGCGGAAGGCGGCTTCGAGTATGCTGACACGCGCTTCAAGCTTGTCGACCTGCCGGGGACGTACTCGCTTCTCTCGACCAGCACGGACGAGGAGATCGCCCGTGACTTCATCCTTTTCGGCAATCCCGATGTAACCGTCGTCGTGGTTGATGCCACCCGGCTGGAGCGCAATCTCAACCTTGTCCTTCAAGTCCTGGAGATCACCGGTCGGGTTGTCGTCTGCCTCAATTTGGTTGATGAAGCCCGTCGGCACCATCTCACCGTCGACGAGCGCCGTCTGGCGCGCGATCTGGGCGTTCCCGTCGTTCCGACGGCGGCGCGCTACCGCCAGGGCATGCCCGAGTTGTTGGCGGCCATTCACGATGTCGCCAGCGGGCGGACGATCTGCAAGCCACACCGCATCGGCGGGGTGTCCCCCGAGGTCGAGAGGGCTGTGGCCGGCCTGGCGAACCAGATCCAGTCTGTCTTCCCCAATCTGACCAGCGCGCGTTGGGTGGCGCTGCGGCTCTTGGACGGCGACACACGCATCGCCGAGGCAATCCGTCGCGGTGAGTTGGGAGAGCTTGAGGGCGCCTCACAGATCGCTGTTGAAGGCAGCCAGTTGGCAGGGGTGTCAGCATGAGCGCTATCCCTTCCGACTCGGGCGCCATTCAGAACATCCTCGAGAGCGCCAACGCCCTCCGCTGGGAGCTCGGGCGGGACTACCACGACCGCATCGTCGAGGCGGTTTACGCCGATGCGGCACGCCTGGCCGATCGAGCCGTCACTCGCGAAGGGGAGAAACCCGGCTTCGATCTGGATCGGACCATCGACCGCCTGGTCACAAGCCGCGTGTGGGGCTTCCCGATCATGCTGCTCCTGTTCATGCTTGTCTTCTGGATCACCATTACCGGGGCCAACATCCCATCGGACATGATCGCCTCGCTCTTGATCGGCAGAATCTACCCGGCACTCAAGGCGGGCGCTGAAGCCATTCTCATCCCCAACTGGGTGAGCGGTCCGCTGATCGACGGCATATACCTGAGCACGGCCTGGGTGGTGAGCGTCATGCTTCCGCCGATGGCCATCTTCTTCCCACTCTTCACCCTGCTCGAAGACTTCGGTTACCTGCCGAGGGTGGCCTTCAATCTGGATAACGTCTTCAAGAAAGCCGGCGCCCACGGCAAACAGTCGTTGACCATGATGATGGGTTTCGGCTGCAACGCCGCCGGCGTCGTGGCCACCCGCATCATCGACAGCCCGCGCGAGCGATTGATCGCCATCATCACCAACAACTTCGCCCTGTGCAACGGCCGTTGGCCGACGCAAATCCTCATTGCCACTGTGTTCCTGGGCACATTGGTCTCGGCGCAGTTGGCCGGTCTGATCTCAGCCGCATCCGTCGTCGCCATCGCATTGCTCGGCGTCGGCCTGACGTTTGTCACATCGTGGGGGTTGAGCCGTACCATGCTTAAGGGTCAGCCGTCAACCTTCAGCCTCGAGCTGCCCCCCTACCGGCCGCCGCGCGTGTTGCAGACTCTGTACACCTCAATCATCGACCGCACGATCTACATCCTGTGGCGCGCAGTTGTCTTCGCCGCCCCGGCCGGGTTTGTGATCTGGATCGTGGCCAACGTCCACATCGCCGGACTGAGCCTGGCCGAATACATCGTCCATTTTCTGGATCCAGTGGGCTTGCTCATCGGCTTGAATGGTGTGATCATGCTCGCCTACATCATCGCCATCCCGGCCAACGAAATCGTCATCCCGACCATCCTGATGTTGACCGTCTTGATGACCGGCGTCACGGGCGTGGGCCAGGGCGCCGGCGTGATCTTCCAGCTTGACTCGCAACAGGCATTGCGCTCTCTGCTCGGTGCCGGCGGCTGGACGGTGCTGACCGCCGTCAACCTGATGCTGTTCAGCCTGATCCACAACCCGTGCAGCACGACGATCTACACGATCTATAGAGAAACGGGCAGTCTGAAATGGACCGTCGTCTCGACGTTGATGCCGCTTGTGATGGGCTTCGGCGTCACGTTCGTCGTCGCCCAGGTTTGGCATTTGCTGGCAGCCGGGATTTAACCGATCGCCGGAGGGCTCGGGCGCGCCCGAGCCCTCCGGATCGAGTCGTCGGGAGACACACAGACGATGGAACCGAGACGCTCACAATCGATCGAAGATTATCTGAAGGGCGTTTATGAGTTGACGTCGGACGAAGGGCGTGTGTCAACCGGTGAATTGGCCCGGTATTTGGAGATCACGCCCGCCTCGGCGACAGGCATGGCGCAGACCCTTGCGGGCATGAAACCGCCTCTGCTGGACTATCAGAAGCATCACGGCGTGGCGTTGACGAAGAAGGGCCGGCTGGTGGCGCTGGAGGTCATCCGACACCACCGCTTGATCGAGCTCTTCTTGCATGAGGCGCTGGGACTGGATTGGGACGAGGTCCACGACGAAGCCGAGTTGCTCGAGCACGTGTTGTCCGAGCGGCTCGAGGCCCGGATCTCCGAGCGGCTTGGCGATCCGCAGCATGACCCCCACGGCGACCCGATCCCGGATGTAAGACTCAAGTTGCCCGTCACGAATAACCTGAGCCTCAAAGATCTGCCGGCCGGCACGTCGGGCGTGGTCCGCCGGGTCACGGCCGATCGCGATCCGGCGCTGCTACGGCACCTGGGCTCGCTCGGTCTGCGCCCGTCGGCGCGGGTGACTCTGTTGGAGCGGTCGCCGTTCGATCAAACGTTGAAGTTGCAGGTAGAAGGCAAGGCCGAGACCGTGGTGTTGGGGGAGACGCTTGGCGAGCGCGTCTTCGTTCAGCCGGAGCGGGAGCCGGCACCGTCAAGCCAGAGCTGAAGTACACCGTGCTGAGCCGATCGATCGAGCATACTCGGAAAGCACCGCGTATGTCGCGCCGCGATGCTTCTCGAGAGATTGGTCGGGCACTGCACGGTTGCGATGTCACCCAAAGCATGGTTCTCGCCTCGGCGTGTCAGATGGATGGTGAGGATTCTCCGGGCATTTGGTCTTGGGCCGGGCCTGTGGACATGGATCGCGGCCAGGAATACGCAAGGCAAACAAGTAGATCGCGATGGCGCCTTTCCGGAGCCGTCAGAATGACGTCGCGTCGCGATGCCCGCCGGTCAACCCGCAGAACTTCGTAGGCAGCTCTCTCTCCTTTCATCGAGAAGAACCCGATCAGAGATCGTAGCGGCGCTACAGGGCGGTGAGACTTATCCCGTGTCGGCGGAACCGAGAAGGAACCGAAGCCGCCCCGGGCCGACATCCGACAGCGGAACGCCCCACATGGTATGATGCAAAGAGCAGGTCCTTCCACAGCCCGGCTGGCGGTGACGCCCGCGATGCCGGAGATCGAGTCTGCCCCTCTGTCCGCGCCTCGGAACCCCTGAAAGAGTTGTGCCACCTCTGTTGTCTGGAGCATGACTTCCACCGCGTGAACACTCCTACGCCAAAACGCCTGTTGTGAACCAGTCCGCTGCAAGGCCACGGCCCAAATGGCTAGCTGAAAGGAAGATGGTTGCCCTCTTCTGTTGCGCGTGGGCGATTGTTCTCCTGGTAGCCCATTTCGCTGTTGGTGCACTTTGTGCCGGCTTGGCCGATCAATCCGTATCCTTTTGCCCCCCCAATTGGCCTTTGAGTGAGTTTGCCGCCCGGATCCCACAATTCAGTCAGGTCCTGGTGGCCGCGGTCCTTTCCGGTATCTTCTACCTGGCCGTCCAGCACTACAGAATCGCATCTCGCTACTTTCCTCTGGTCGTCCTCATGGGGATCGCAATGGTCCTTGGCTCGAATCTCCTCCAGGGCTGGAGTGTCGGATTTCGCATCCCTGTGGCACGCGGCGGCGCGCAGGGGGAACAGTATTTCCAGGATGCCGTGAACATCTCCGCCCCGCTCGAATTCGTCCGGGATTTCAATAGGCTGCAGCCCACGCTTGGAATGCATTCGCGGACCCACCCTCCAGGGGCGGTTCTGTCAATCTACTTCTTGTACCGCCTGCTCGGAGATCCGGCCCTGATTTCAGTCGGCATAGCACTGATCGCGACCTCCTCCTCGATGTTGTTCATCTACGGGATCTTGCGGAATGAGTTGAAGGACCAGCGGCTGGCCAGATACATCTCACTTCTGTTTATCGTCATGCCTGCCGTGCAAATCTACTTCGCGGCCAGCATCGACGCCCTGGTGGCCTGCGGAGCCTTGGGAGCCCTGTACTTCGTTGCCCGTCGAGACTGGCGCCTCGCGATTCCGGGGATGACCCTGATGCTCTTCGCCACATCGACTTTGACTTTCGGAGTGGCCCTGATCCTGCCTGGGCTGCTCGCCTACGAATTGGCCAGCAGGAGACAGATCACACGCTTCACCTTTTCTGCCGGGCTTGTGGCTGTCATCTATCTTGTGGCAGACCGGCTGGTAGGTTTCAACTACCTGGTTTCCTACTCAACCGCCGTTTCAGCCGTCGGCTCCCGCGCACCTTCCTTGGCGGCTCCATACATCCTGACCAGAATCGAGGACATTGCGGAGTTGATCGTCTTTTCGGGGCCGTTTCTTCTGCTGCTCTTCATCCGCGCGCTGGGCAGATCAAGGACATGGCGCGAACCACTTGTGCTTGCCAGCTATGTCTCTATCGCGGTGTTGCTGGGAGCTTTCTTGACTGGTTTGTTCGATACTGGCGAGACTGCACGCATCGCGCTTTTCATCTTCCCTTCATTCCTGATGCCGATTGCCTATGTCTTGCGGGATGATCCACTGATGCCCCACAGGGAGAATGCATTGTTATATCTGGTGATGGGGCAGACAGTCCTTATGCAGCTTTTGGGGCTTTACTACTGGTGATTTCCGGGCGGCCTCTTGTAGAAGAGCACAGTCGCCCCAGATAGACCGTGATCGCGGGCCATGCCTCCCGGCCGTCCAGCCGGACCCGGATCCGAGCCCACTGGTTAAATGAGAAGTCCCTTGGCGATGACCTACTCTCCCAGGCCGTTACCAGCCAAGTACCATCGGCGCTGGCGGGCTTAACTACCGGGTTCGAGATGGGACCGGGTGTACCCCCGCCGCTTCAATCACCAAGGGACGAATCCCCTGAGTCTTTGGTTGTTACAACTGAATAGCGTGTCAAGCAGCAAGCAGTAAGCCATAAGCAATAAGCCAAGACCCTATTCTTGGGTCTTGCTTATTGCTGACTGCTTATTGCTTATTGCTGATCGTCGAAAAGCGCCAAGTTCTCCGCACCACGGGTTAAGCCCTCGGCCATTAGTACGGCTTGGCTCAACCTCTTGCGAGGCTTACACCTGCCGCCTATCAAGCAGGTAGTCTACCTGCGGCCTTACCCCCTTGACGGGGTGAGGGATCTCATCTTGGGGCGAGTTTCCCACTTAGATGCATTCAGCGGTTATCTCTGCCAGACGTGGCTACCCAGCAATGCCGTTGGCACGACAACTGGCACACCAGAGGTCTGTCCACCCCGGTCCTCTCG
>CAZGRL010000112.1:10359-11966 GCA_964528155.1 uncultured Anaerolineaceae bacterium | reverse complement strand
ACCTTTTAGGCGCCTGTAGCTCAGTTGGATAGAGCAGTGGATTTCTAATCCAGAAAAGGCCCAAAATGGGGGTTTTTGCAACCTCTAATAATCAAAGGTATTTGCAGAAGCAGCAAGAGGTTACAAAGAAAGGGCTGTAGTTGCCCATCGTAGTCAGTAGGGGTCAAAAGTAGTAGAACCTGACCAAAATCTGGCAAAAGTTTTGCTTGACAGTTTCACCAGCTTAGACCAAGGGGCTTCGGAGGTAGGGCCATATTGGCCCAGAAGAACCTCCTGAAAGCCTCCGAGGCCCCCTGGTCAAGATAAGAGCGGAGTTTAGTTTAGGGGTGCGTTAAAAGCTACTGGTGGGATATATAGACTTTGTAAAATGGCGTTTGAATCTTCTGTTGTTGTCCCACCAGGGCAATGGGAGATTTGGACGCCATTTGCTTTCCTTCAATGGTATGGAAAACATCATCCCTATCGTCGGTATCATCCAAGTTTTCACTTCCCCTTGACAGGGAGACTGTGAGTTGTTATTTTAGGGATGCTGTTGACCTTTAGTAGATAAAAACCAATGGAACAAAAGGGCAGCCTGAGCCTGTCTGTAGCCAGGGAAGAAAAAATGAGACTTAGCCTTTACAATAGGGGTGCGGCTAAGGGGCCTTTGTTTAGCTATTTTTCTCCGGCTTTGAAGACAGGCTTTCCTTTTACCTCATTTCTTTACAATCCACTTGCCAGCCCCGTGATGGGGTGAGTAGGTGGGTTCTTGATGTTGAGGGTTGTGGGAAAGACGGTGTTAAATAAATATAAACTAAAGTATCCTCTGCACTACCGCCCCTAATTTTTACTAATTTTCATCAAGGCAGGGAGTTAAAATGAAAAGGATATTTCAAGTATTATCGATTATAACAATAGCATCTCTCTCAATTGTTGGCTGCACCAAAAGACCTGCCAACTATTACCGGAAGGTTGATCTTGACGGTAGATATGCAATTGTAGGCAAATATCCGGTTGCTGATAAAATGGCAAAGAGAGTGAACTGCTATCATTTCGTCTATAGTGACAAGGGTAGACCCATTAAAGTCGAATACCTCAAAGGCGGTAAATTGAGTAATGGTTCCTTCTTTGGTGATGAAGTCGCACAGATCAGAATTGAGTATTCCAAGGGGTATGAAAAAAGGATTTATCAAAATGCCAAAGGAAAACCGACCGTGTCAAATGACAGTGTCTATTCTATTCGTTTAAAATTGGATAAAAATAACCATCCGATATCTAAATTCCACTATGACAAAGAGGGCAAGCTAATTGAAGATAAAGATGGTGTCGCACAGTTCTTGTGGACTCTTGATAAGGATGGACGAAGAATCAAGTCAATTAGGATCAATAAAGAGGGGAAAAGAATTGTAGATGATAATGGATTATATGAATTAAGATGGAAGTACGATAATAAAGGCAACACAGTTGAACAGTCAAATCATGGGAGAGACGGACAACTGCTTGAAGCAAGTGGCAATATTGCCATCATCCGTTGGAAATATGACAAGCAGGGGAACATGGCAGAGGAAAGATGTTACGGTACCGATGAACAGTTAAAAGAAGACAAGGATTCGGGTATTGCCATCATC
>CAZGRL010000112.1:0-10259 GCA_964528155.1 uncultured Anaerolineaceae bacterium | reverse complement strand
GACGAGCAGGGGAACACGGTTGAAGAGAGATGTTATGGCACCGATGAGCAGTTAAAGGAGCGTAAGGATTCGGGTATTGCCATCATCCGCTGGAAATACGACGATCAGGGGAACGTGGTTGAAACAAGATATTACGGCACCGATGAGCAGTTAAAGGAACATAAGGATTGGGGTGTTGCTGTCTTCCGTTGGAAATACGACAAGCAAGGAAAGTGCATAAAAATGGTTTTACTGAACAAAAATAAGAAAGTAATTTATGAATATGAACCCTAATGGATTATCTACCATACGGCACCTAAAACACATATTTGGAGTCAAACCTTTAAATACTAATCAGCGATCCTGCACTCTTGGGCAAAAGGCATAAGTGGGAACGGACATAAAATTATAAAAAACTATTTTTTCGCACAGTTCAAACTTCTTTTCTTTGCCTATCCTCTTCCTTTTCACAGAGATGCTCATGGCGGGGTATAAGTCGGTTAGATGGGATGTAAGTGGATTCGCCTCTGGCATTTACTTTTATAGATTTCAAGCTGGTGATTATATGGGAACCCAAAAGATGGTTTTGCTTAAGTGAGCCCTAAAATAGGAGGATTTCAATGAAGTCATTAACACTTGTTACCTTATCATTTTTGTTGTTTCAAATTTCTGCTTATTCACAAACATTATCAGGTGAATCTAATAACTACTATCCTCTTAAAGTAGGTAATGTTTGGAAATATCAATTTGGGGAAAGGGGAAGCACACAAAAGAATGTAATAACTGAATATTTCGATAAATATGATGCTTACGTGGTTGAAAACATAATAAAAATGGGAGATCTCCCACCAATCATCAATCGAGAATTGTTAGAACTGCGCGGGGACAAAATCCTTGTTCTTGCTGCACAAGCAAGTTTATTAGGTGGCGAATGGGAATTCGAAGATCCGACAAAAGTTATATTACAATATCCACTTAAGGTTGGATTGAAATGGGAAAGTGGTTCAGATGAAGAAAGAACATTTTGTGAGGTTGTTGATTCTCTCTCTTTAAGGGTGAAGGCTGGTGAATTTAGCAATGTTTATAAAATAAGAGCGATAATAACTTACAAAAATTCGGTAACTGGCGAAACAAGAGTATTTGCCAAAACATATCGCTATTATGCTTTGAATGTCGGCTTAATCAAACAGGAAGTAATCTCAAAAGAAACAGGTGCTGTGACCGGAACATTCCTTGAACTGATTGAATATAAAATACAATAATTTGCCGTTAGAAGTGGAACGGATAAAAGCGAGTTGAAGACCAATAATACGCTAAAAGGATGGAGTGCCAAGTTCCTCTATTCTTGGTTCGCACCAAAGCGACGGGGGCGGCACAATTTAGGAGAATGACTCTATGAGTAGGCAAGTTCAAATACCTCGAGACGAACGAGAAATCCTACTTGAGAAGAAATCTGATCTAAAGAAGTACTTGAGCAATCAAGAATTAAGGGAACAGCTAAATGACAAATATGGCATATTGCCCCTATATCTCAATGGGGTGGAAATTTTAACCGGAAAAGATGTTTTCCCTCTGATTAAAGAGGGTATGAAAAAGGACATTTCAATGTTCATAGATTTCATTGATACCGGTTTTATTGCGACAAGCATTCCGATGTTTGCAGTTTTCCAAGAGATAAAAGTCTGCACCGAATGTGACTTGCCGGTACTAATAATGGGCGAGACAGGGACAGGTAAAGAACTTGCTGCTAAATGGATACATAATAGGAGTAATAGGGGAAAGAAGAGATTTATGGATATATCTTGCGTCGGAATCCCGGAGAGCATCTTGGAGAGCGAACTGTTTGGCTATGAAAAGGGAGCATTCACTGGAGCGACGGCAAGGAAGAGGGGAGGGGTGGAAGTTGCAAATGGGGGCTCTCTGTTCTTGGATGAGATAGGTGATATGCCCCCTATCATTCAGGCTAAACTTTTGAAATTCTTGGACGATGGCAAATTTAGACGACTGGGGGGAACGGAAGACCTTAAATCTGACACGAGGATTATTGCTGCTACGAATAAGCGGATAGATCGGCCACAAATCAGAGGAGAATGCCAATTTAGGGATGATCTCTACTATAGACTAAATGCTATGACAATTATCATACCTCCGTTGCGCATACGCATTGTCGATATCCTCCTTCTAATCTATTTCTTTATACAAAAATATAATGAGAATCATCCAAAGAAAAGGGTGGAATCTATCAGCAATCTCACCCTGTATTGGCTTCTAATGCATAGCTGGAGAGGTAATGTTCGAGAACTAAAGAGTGCGGTAGGGAATTTGTGCAACCATTCCCAAAAGGGGAGAATTATACATAACACTTATCATCAGTATTGCCTTCCACATAAGGCTCAAGAGTTATCGAGGAAGTTTTATTACGAGTACCCCATAGAAAAATACAAGGGGAAAGTGCCAACGATAGATTCCTATATTCCAGTATCTGAACTTTTGTCATTTGATTTCTTTAAATTTTTCAAGAATGTAGAACGGCACTTTAGACCAGAACATAGAGGGAAATGGTTAGAAATAGCTCGGGAGGGGTTAAATTGTTTGACGATCTGGGATTCCCATAAATCTCAAAGTAAGAAGTTTGATTTTGGCGATAAATACGAGGACTGTGAAGCACAATTCTGGCAAAAATTGATGGCCAGGTACCCAAACGCCAGTATCTTCCAATTGGCTCGGATTACCGGTGTAAGTTGGGACAAGGTCAAAAGAGCTATCAACAAATTCTCACGGAAATCGTGAGAGGCTCACGGAAATCGGGAGTTTTTGATGAATTGATCAATCTTAGGTAATATATCCATTTTCATATATTGTTGCAAAACAAGGACTTTGGTTAAATGTCAAAGTCCTTTTTTGTTTGGCACGGTTATTGCTCTTAAAGAAAGTAGATTATAAAGAGTTGCTTATTGGTAAAAACCCATGACTGACATTTGGGAGGGAAAACCCATGGCTTCAATTGAACTACAAACGGGCAAATGTGCCTCTCTAATTACTAAGTGGCGGCAGAAATATGGAGAGGAACGATATTGCTGTTTGCCAGCAGGGTGGGGGACTGACCATCCAGGAACAGGGAGATGTAAACTGCACGGCGGTCGTTGCACTGGCCCCAAATCAAGCTTTGCTTATATCTCCAAGCAATTCCTCAAAGAAAAAGAAAAAGAACTTTTAGCTGAATATAACGCTCTATCAGAAGAAGAAAAGTTGAATTTAGAGCCAGCGATAGCCATAGCCTATTTTATGCTGGCTCGTTGTGTAGATGCTGGCGAACAAGGGATGAACCAAGCTCCAGCATATATGGGTAAGCTGGCGCAATTGGTTAAAACCCAGCACGAGAGGAAACACGGTCAACAGATCAAGATCAAGGTGGAGATTATTAACCTGATCATCCACAAAATCGTCCAAACATTCAATGAGATCAATGCAATCGACAGTCCAGACGAGCGAAGAAAGCGTTTTGCTGAGCGACTTTCCCACCTTTCTTTCCCAGAGCTTAGCTCGCTCAATTAAGGTTCAGACCAGCGCTGAAGATAAAGGGGTTTGACCTGCTTGGTGTGCAGGTGAGTCATTTTTTTTAATGTTTTGTTGTAACCTGCTTTTTAACAAATACTTGGGAGGCAAAAATGGGAAAAATCTACAGAATCTCAGGGGCGGCTGAAAGGGCCGGAGTTCATCCTTCAACCATCAGAAATTATGAGAAGTGGGGCTTAATCACCCCTCAGCGTGATGAGACCG
The DNA here is from genome assembly GCA_964528155.1 of uncultured Anaerolineaceae bacterium. GTDB lineage: Bacteria > Chloroflexota > Anaerolineae > Anaerolineales > E44-bin32. The sequence continues at coordinate 6,500 of CAZGRL010000112.1, read as the reverse complement.
GACAACGGGTTTTCACAGACGAGCTAATAAAGGAGATCAAACGAGTATTTGCTGAACTTAACGAGGGGAAAAGATGGCAAAGATAGCCTTGGCCTCAAGGGTTAAGAATCCATCGGATATAGTGGGGTTGGTCAGAGCTTACGGAGTTGATCTGAAGAGGGTTGGAGATCACTATCAGGGACTTTGTCCTTTTCATCCAGACAGACATCCATCGTTCACCGTTTATCCTGAGACCGAGTCCTTTTTTTGCTTCGGGTGCGGAAAGGGCGGAGATAAAATTGAATTTGTTAAGCTCATGGAGAACTGCGGTTTCAAAGAGGCCAAAAAGAAGCTGGGTATGAATGGTGTGCCTATCACAGGACATCAGCCATCACTAAAGCGGAGAGCAAGCACCCTCCGAACCGAGTTAAAAGAACTGGAGGAGACACTGGAGAGGTTACTTGTCCGGAGGCTAAAGGAGCCTGACAAGCAGTTAGCGACAGGTGAGATCAGCCTTTGTCAATACTACACCAAATGGGCCATAGCGGAGGATCGACTGAATAGGTTTGATGAACTAAGAGTTCAGAATCACTACTATTTGAGGAACTGGCGATGAGACTGGATAAGCTGGCGGCCCAAGAGATGGGGTTAGGCAAAGAGGATCTGGCGACAATGGGAATTAAGGCTGAGTTCCCAGATGTTGAATTGCCACACCCTGAAGTTTCCCTCCAGGAGGTGAAGGATACTTTCCACAAGTGGCTTTACATTGAGCCTGGGGAGGACATTGTCCTTGATGTCGTCCTGGCCTCCATTGTGGCAAATCGTTTTGAGAGTGATTCTCTGTGGATATTCGTTGTAGCTCCACCTGGAGGGATGAAGACAGAGGTTTTAAGGGCTTTGTCTGGCTGTGAGGAAATCTTCCCCTTGTCCCGTCTAACACCCAACACCTTGATCTCAGGGATGAGAGTAGGCAAAGGACAACCTGATCCATCTCTACTTCCCTACCTTAATGGGAAGGTTTTAATAATAAAGGATTTTACCAGCATTCTGGGTATGCATCGGGACTCAAGGCATGAGATTTTTGCACAGCTTCGGGATGCCTATGATGGGGAGGTCTCACAAGCTTTTGGTTCAGGAGTAGGAGTGAAAGCCTATAAATCCAAATTCGGGTTGATAGCCGCCGTCACCCCTGCTATTGATCGGTATTACTCTGTCAACCAGGACTTGGGAGAAAGGTTCCTAAAGCTCAGGCTTATCAGTAATGATGTTAAGGGGAGAGTGAAGCGGGCGGCCACTAATAGAGGTAAGACCAAAGTGATGAGACAAGAGTTAAAGGGGGCGATTCAAAGTTTCCTTCTCACCTGCAAGCTAAATAGAGAGGAAGCCATTAGTATTCCAGAGGAGATGCTGGACTCAATAATTGATCTGGCAAGCCTCTTGGCTGTCTTGCGTTCGACCGTCTCCCGCTCTGGACTGAGAAATGAGGAGGTGGATTTTGTTCCTGTGCCTGAGATTGGCACTCGATTGGTAAGCCAATTTACTAAGTTTGGATCCGCCCTTGCCGGAATCAGGGGCAAGACCCAGATAGAAGCCGATGAGTTTGAATTGTTGCGGCGAATTGCCAGGGATAGCTTGTCTTCAAAGAGGGTTCGGCTTCTGGAGGTCTTATATCACCTTAGAAGTGAATTTCTCAAAACCAGCGAGATAGGGGAGATGTCCGAGTTTCCGACCGAGACCTGCAAGATGGCCTTGGAGGACTTCAGGCTGTTAGGAATTGTGGAAAGGAAAGGACTAAGACCTTTTGAATGGCGACTCACTACAAAGATATCTCAACTAATGGAAAATACTCACTTCTTTACAGTGGATGGCTATAAGGGGAGAAAAGTCAGGGAGGAGGGGGGTACAGGGGGAGAGGTATAGGAGAAGGTAAAGGCTTAAATGGTTGAAAACAAGAGATATACATATGGGGGACTGACATCTCTCCCTCCAATTAAACAGAGATAATGAGGAGGCGAAAATGTCAGAATTAACCAAACTAACACCGCTTGAACGTTTGGAGCGTGTTCTTTATCGGCTCCAGGTGGCTGAAATGGCGATTAAAAATCCAAATTGTGGGGGAACGGGTGAAATCGGTTTGGTTCTGCACGGAAACCTAATGGGGTTGGCTAGTATTATAGACATTCTTGAAGAGAGAAAAGAAGGACCCATTTCAGATTAAATGGAACGGCTTTTAACTATAACAGAGATAGCTTCTTACTTGCGGATCAGCCCAAGGACAATTGAGTCCTGGGTCTATAAAGGGAAGATACCGCATATTAAGCTCGGCCGCTGCGTGAGGTTTGATGTAGGGCAGATCCAACGGTGGTTAAAGGCCAGAACAGTGGGGGTAATGGATAAACAATCCAATGTGGACCTGTCTTAAGATATTATAGTCAAATAAGATGTGAGAATGGATTACCAAGAGATTAAAAGATTAGCTAAACAGGTTAAGTGCAAGACGACGGATCTAATAGTGCTTGCTCCCCAAAACGATCCTTTTTATGTGGGCACTAAAAGCGCAATAGCGCTTGCGGAGTGGTTCACAGACTTGTGGGAACAATTTGGCTATACTACAGGCGTTCACCTCCGCCGTATTCACTATCAAATAATATCCCAGGAGCCACCCATTTTAACACCTAATGGCAAGCCATACGAAAATACAGAGGGTTGCTGGAACAGTCTAATCAATGCTTCAAGATATGCAAGATACCTTGGATGGGTTGACTCCCATTGTTTTGACGACCGCAGGAATAACAGACCTTTAATCTATCTGGAGCAAAGAGAGAAGCCGTGTATCAACATTGACGATAATGTCAGTATATGGGGAGATTATCTTGAATTACCTTTATTTCCCTCGCTGCCGTCTTATGAAGTTGAGAATTTTGAAGCAGAGCAAAGATACCACCTGGAGATATGGGCAGAAAAGTCCACTCAGAACGATACCTTGGAGCCGCTTTGCCGTAACTATCATATGAACCTGGTGACTGGGGTAGGCGAGTTGAGCATTACCCAGGTTCAATGGCTAATTGACCGATTAGAGAAATTTCAGAAGCCTTGTCGCGTCTTTTACATATCTGACTTTGATCCAGCAGGGCGTTCCATGCCTATTGCGGTATCACGCAAAATTGAGAAGTTTGTCCAGGATTCTATGAACCATTTTGATATAAGATTGTTCCCCGTCATCCTAACACAGGAGCAATGTCAGAAATATCAGTTACCACGGACCCCTATTAAAGATAATGAAAAACGGAAGACAAAGTTCGAGGAAAGATATGGTGAAGGGGCTACAGAGTTAGATGCTTTGGAAGCCCTTTACCCTGGAGAAATAAGAAAGATTCTCAAGAAAGTGGTCTGGCAATATCGGGATGAAGACCTGAATAACAGAATTTATGATGCAAAAAGTAGGTTACAAAAAGACTTGGAGAAGATTGAGAAATCCATAAAAGAGGAATATCAAGATCAGATTGATGCCTTAGAGAAGGAATATGAAGCATTATCAGAAGAATTTAGCGAAAGCATAGAGGGTATTAGGAATAGATTTGAAAACTTATCGCAAGCTATTAGAAATGAGTTGGAGGAAAAGGCACTACACATTGAGGATTATCCTGTGCCTGAAGGGCAAGAAGCGGAGGAACTTGGAGAGGGGCTTTACAATAGCGACAGAGATTACATTGACCAGCTTAAAGCATATAAACAGTTTCAGGGGAAATAAACCTTATTAAATGGCAGAAATAAATGGCCCAAAAGGTAAGTTTTAAAAGCTATTGGCAGTTATGCAATATTCTGAATTTGAGAAACTTCAGAAATCTCGCTATCCCGAATCTTCAACTGCAAAGGAAACTATGAAATTTGCCGCTCGGTTTGGCCTTTTAGGGGTGCCCGGTCTTATTGCCACAAACAAAAAGGCACGGGAGTTTCTCACTTAACCTCTTTGGGGGGAAACAAAAGGATTTCTCAGGAAGCAACTCCTGGAGAAGCCAGCTTCAGCTATTATGGCAGAGACATCACGGCAGTTTGTAGGGGTAAATGTGTTTCCTTATGTAAACGGTGAAAATTTATGGGCTGAAACTCACGAGATGCCTCGGCCTGCCGAGAAAAGCCATCCCCCGATAAACTTAAAACTGGATGTGAATTTGACTGCCAAGGATGTCCTTGAAGAGAAACTTTTGGAAGGAATTCGGCAAGAGTTTGAAGATAGATTGCCGGAGATGATAGATCGAGCTATTGAGAGAGGGGTAAGAAAAATGGAATTTGATAGGGCAAAGGTAACTTCACATATAATAACAGATTGAAACGGGCTTAATTATGTGATTGTTCTTTGGCAAATTTACGATTGAAAACAGTTAGAGAAAAAATCGATATAAAAAATACCAAAGATATTGGGATAAATTCATGTGGGAAAACACATACTAATACGAACCAGATGACAATGAGCAATAATGTGATTTTTCTAAATAAGCGATGTTTAGGTGATTCCGCTTCTAATATTTTCCTTGCGATTTTCCTTGCGACTTCAATCCCTACTTCTCTTTGACAATAAGGGCATACGGTAGCTTTGGGATCGATTAGCTTCTTGCAATAGGGACAATTGATTCTGTTGCCTTTGCCTATTAAAGAGAAAACAATGCCAAGTGGACCGAAAATGACTCCCAAGAAAAAATACCCTGGCGATCCTTTGCGGGAACCGATCCCATAACAGATGGCTCCCCAGATAAGGCACCAAAAGATAAGTAAGAGTTCCATAGCTAATAAGAAAGGATAAAAGTGTTCATGGAGTTTGAGAACTTAAAATTTAATTCATACAAATATGCAGATTAACTATTTGCAAACAGAAAATAATCCGTAGAGGAAAAAAAGGAGAAGAACAAACGAAATAATAAATTCTGCCCATTCTCTTCCTGAAAGCGGTTCTTTTACTTTCGGTTCAACTTCTCTTTGACAATAGGGACACATAGTTGCCTTGGGGTCAATCAACTTACGACAGTAGGGGCAATTGACTCTATTACCCTTACCAACCAGGGCGATGACAACGCCAATAGGCCCAAGGATAGCACCTAAGAAGAAATAGCCAAATGCCGCTCCCTTACGAGCTCCGATCAGGGAGCAGATGATGGCCCAGATGAGGGCCCAAGGAATTAGGATGAGTTCCATAGTTCTTTGATAAAAAGATTAGTTGATTTTCTTTATGAGTGCACCATTCACTTTATATTTGATGAGTTCCTTTAATGTTTTCTCGATTCGTATAATTCTGCCTTCGTCATCCCAATCTATTGCAAGAGGGTCAGTTTCTTTAACTAACCCTATACCGATGGCATAATATAAATTCCGGTCTTCTCCACAGATTCCTGCACTGAATTTGCATCTTCTGATTTTCAAGCAATTATAGAAAGTCCCCATAGGTGTTGCAACTGAGGCATTTTTATATATAACTTCATATTTGTATTTTTGCCCCCAGCAATCTTTGGTTTTCCATTTATCGCCTACATTCAGATTGGGTGGAAGAACAATGCCATAACAATCTACCAAAACGATCCCATTTATGAGTTCATAAAATTCATACATAAAGCGTCTTTTTGTCCCAATAATCTCATAAGACCGGTGTTTTTCATCTTCCAAAAGAAAACGACGATCAAATTCGATAGTTTGGATATATGATTTGATGACTGGGTCGTTGCTATGATGTTTTAACAAATAACCGAGTCTAAAAGTCCGAAATTCTTCTTCTGCTTCATGTTTTCTTCTCTTGACGGTGGATTCTTCAACAGGATCGGGCGACGATGGGAAAATCGATGATTCCCATTCTACAAAATCATATTGATAGTCAAAAGGCGGGTTAAATTCTTCACCAGCAGCTATATCTGGCAATTTAGTTAACCTCTTATTGGTGATTTGTCTTTTAACCTTGCGGACGATAATGGTGCCCCGGTCATCACGATACCACCAGTTGTTCCCAACTTTTAGAGGGAAATATTGTTGGGCCTGAAGTAAATTGAAGAACAAGGATAGAAAGACTATTGTGAACAATATCTTTTTTATGACAATTCTCCTTCTTATTGAAGATGTTTCCATACCACCCTAAAGATACATCAGTTTTTCGGAATGGCAACCACTTTTTAACAAGATTAAAACCATTTCTTTCAACTTTGGAGGAGACTTAGGGCTAAGGACCTCAAAAAGTTGTTGACAAGGAGCCTCTGAGGGTGTATATTAAACCAGTCGGCAAGAGGCAAGGTTTTTTATTGCCTATGAACGGGCCACGAGTAGCTGTTTTGAGGATCTACCTCCTTGCCTTTGCCGGCTACAGCGAAAGTGGCCCTTTTTGTTAGGAGGTGATGGACAAGTGAGGGTTTTCAAAATAGGGGAAATGTGGTATCTTGACTATTCCTTCAGGGGCAAGCGGATAAGGGAGGCAGCCGCACCTTCAAAGTGGGAACCATCATCTACCACCACTACATCCAGGTTTTTCCCCTTCAGTTGAGAGA
>CAZGRL010000111.1:0-12030 GCA_964528155.1 uncultured Anaerolineaceae bacterium | reverse complement strand
CCTCACACTCTCAAGCCCACACGTGCCGCAGAGGGTTCTTTTTAGACGCCCCCATTCCCATTTCGGCACTAACTTGGATTTAGGCGGGAGAGAATCTTGAAATGTCATCGCGTTTCACATTAGAGATAAGGTATGTCGCATTTGGGTTATACTTCGTATCATGAAAGGGAGTTGTGCATGACGGGAGATCCATTCGGTTCACGCGGAATCCTTGAGACAGGCAACGGTCCGGTTGTGATCTACCGGCTTGAGGCGCTTGAGAAAGCCGGCCTGACAAACCTGACAGCGCTGCCGTTCTCGATCCGGGTCTTGCTCGAGTCCATCCTCCGACAGGTGAACGGCCGCGAGGTCAACGAGCAGCACGTGCAGGCGTTGGCCGCTTGGACACCGAAAGCGGACCGCCGCCCGGATGTACCCTTTCTCCCAGGGCGCGTGATCATGCAGGATTTCACCGGGGTCCCTGCGATCGTCGATCTGGCGGCAATGCGTTCGGCGCTGGCACGAGCCGGCGGAGACCCGACTCAGATCAATCCCAGGGTGCCCGTCGATCTGGTTATCGACCACTCGGTTCAGGTCGACTTCTTCGCCACTCCTGATGCGCTTCGTCGAAATGCGGAGATCGAATTCCGGCGTAATCGAGAGCGCTATGCCTTTCTGCGTTGGGGGCAGGAGGCCTTCGACAACTTCCGCGTGGTCCCTCCGGCCACAGGGATCGTCCATCAGGTCAACCTCGAGTATCTGGCCAGCGTGGTCATGACGCGCCAAGACGGGGCAGAACGAATCGCCTTCCCCGATACCCTCGTCGGGACCGATTCACATACCACGATGATCAACGGATTGGGAGTCTTGGGATGGGGCGTCGGCGGGATCGAGGCCGAGGCGGCGATGCTGGGCCAACCGATGGTGATGCTTGCCCCCGAGGTTGTCGGCTTCCGGTTGCTCGGTCGGCTGCCGGAGGGGGCCACGGCGACGGACCTCACCCTGACGGTGACCCAGCGTCTCAGGTCCCACGGTGTTGTAGGCAAATTCGTCGAGTTCTTCGGCCCCGGGCTGGCCGAGATGAGCCTGCCCGATCGGGCGACGATCGCAAATATGGCGCCGGAATACGGCGCCACCGTAGGCTTCTTCCCGGTGGACGATGAGACATTGCGCTATCTTCGTTTCACCGGTCGCGATGAGGCCCTGGTCGATCTGGTCGAGCGCTACTGCAAGGAACAGGGCCTGTTTCACGTGCCCGGGATGAGCGATCCGGGCTTCACCGAGATCCTCGAACTCGATCTGGGCAGTGTTGAGACTAGCCTGGCCGGGCCGAAAAGGCCGCAGGATCGTGTGCCCCTATCGGGGATGAAGTCTTCCTTCCACCACGCGTTGGTGACGCCGAAGGACAAGGGCGGATTTGGCCTGCCGGAGACCAAAGTCGCCGAGCGGGTGACGATCAGCTCGAACGGGACTCAATCCGAAATCGGCCAGGGGGCTGTGGTCATCGCCGCGATCACGTCATGCACGAATACATCCAACCCGTCGGTCATGGTCGCGGCCGGGCTCCTGGCACAGAATGCAGTTGCCCGAGGACTGAAGGTCAAGCCATACGTCAAGACCAGCCTGGCTCCGGGCTCGCGGGTTGTGAGCGCCTACCTCGAAAGGGCGGGATTGCTGGGTTCGCTCAGCGAGCTGGGCTTCAATGTGGTCGGCTACGGCTGCACGACATGTATCGGAAACAGCGGCCCACTGGCGGGCGAGGTGGTCAAAGCCATCACCCAGGCAGATCTGGTTTCGGTAGCTGTCCTCTCGGGTAATCGCAACTTTGAAGGGCGCATCAATCCACACGTTCGGGCAAGCTACCTGGCATCGCCGCCTCTGGTCGTCGCCTACGCTCTTGCCGGAACGACGGATATCGATCTCTTGAACGAACCCCTCGGTCAAGACGAGCATGGCGAGGCGATTTACCTGCGCGACATCTGGCCGACACGGAGCGCGATTCAGCAAACGATTGAAAAGGCCTTGCAGCCGTCCATGTTTGAAGAGCGCTATTCGGATGTTTTCAGTGGCAACGAAACGTGGAACGCAGTCCCCGTCGTGCGCGGTGACCTGTACACCTGGGAAGACGACTCGACGTACATCCAGGAGCCGCCGTTTTTTGTCGGCCTTACGCCGCGGCCTGAGCCGATCGTCGACATTGCCAACGCGCGTTGCCTGGTGATGCTGGGAGACTCGGTCACGACCGATCACATCTCGCCGGCAGGTGCTATCCCCGCTGATGGGCCGGCCGGACATTATCTGACGGAACACGGCGTTCAGCCGCGCGACTACAACTCCTTCGGATCGCGGCGGGGCAACGATCGAGTGATGACGCGTGGTACCTTCGGAAACATCCGACTGAAGAACTTGCTCGTCCCGGGTGTGGAAGGTGGTCAGACGGTCCACCTAACGGATGGCGCCCAGATGAGCATCTATGATGCTGCGTTGCGCTATCAATCCGAGAACGTGCCTTTGATCGTGCTGGCCGATAAGGAGTATGGCAGTGGTTCATCTCGCGACTGGGCGGCGAAAGGGACGCGCCTCCTCGGGGTGCAGGCCGTCTTGACGAAGTCGTTCGAGCGCATCCACCGCTCCAATCTGATCGGCATGGGGGTTCTGCCCCTGGAATTCATCCAGGGTGAAGGAGTCGAGACTCTCGGTCTGTCGGGTCGAGAAACATTCGGAATCAGCGGCCTGGCGTCGATGCAGACGCCGAATGCCATAGTGAATGTGGCCGCCCGGGGCGATGACGGCAAGACCCGCGAGTTCCAGGCTCGCGTGCGTATCGATACACCGAGCGAGCTCGAGATCTATCGCAACGGGGGCATCTTGCACATGGTCCTGCGGCAGATGCTGACGTTCTCGAGCCCGGCCTGACCAGGTACTCGCCTCTCACGGCTCCTGTTACTCCCCCATAGGATGCAGAGCCAGACGGCCAGCCCGGCGCGGTGTCAAACTGCCTTCCCCATCGGACGCGAGCGCGCCCATGCCTGCTGCGTCCCTCCCATCCACTGTCACGAAGAGCAATCCGCCGCTGAAGTCTTAGTCCCCCCGAGGATGCGTCGACGTTGGGGGATCAGCCTGCACATCCCTCTTCTCTGGCCTGTCGTTGTGGATGCCGGGCACGACGAGAAGGAACTTCTGTCGGCACTCGAAGAGACGTAGAGTCAAGACATCTTCCGGGAAACCGCTGGCTTTCGGGCCAAGCCAGTCAGCCAGGCTGCCGAAGTGACGCACGGCACACGGAGGCGCCTGGTCGCCTTCTTCGCCGACCTCCGGCGCGTCTCGCGCTCGAGATCGGCCAATCGGAACTGGCTCCGGCATGCGGCCAGCGATCGAGTGCGGACACGGTTTTCCGTTGAGCGACGATGGGAGTCTTCCCGAACACACAAGGTGATCAGGAAGCATGGGCCTACCGGAGCCGGAATAGAATAGCGCCCGAGGCCTGTTTCCCTGTCCAGTCATGCACACCCCCAGCAGGCTGGCCTCGAGCGCGCTTTCGTTCACGCGTGGGGACCGGTCTGGCCTGCTCCCTCGGATCTCCCCGGCGCGAACGGCCAACGGATACATGACATTCTACACGGTACCGCAACTCCTGTCAAGGGGCCAGCTCGCCTCTCCGCCGCCGCTACGTAGCAGAACTCCGGAGATTCGCATCAATCCTCTCCGTCGTCGGAGCTCTTGAAGGGAAAGTCCGCCCGCTCAGCCACCAGGGTCAGATGATTGGACCGTGCTCGAGTGGGCGCGTACAACCCGGTTTCCCACTCACTGACGGTCTGCTGGCGAACGCCGAGCAACTTGGCCAGATCTGCCTGACTGGCGCCCAGGTGTTCGCGCAGCGCCTTGACTGACTCAGAGCCCCATCGGTAGCTGTTGCCTTCCTTTCTGACGGAGTAGCGTGAGCGTACTCGTTCGAAAGCAACCGTCTTGAGCTCGAGGTCGACGGAAGCCACCCGGAATCCGGCCGAGATCCAGGCCGAAGCCTGGACGGCGCCCCGCATTCGATTGCTCCAGAATGCCTGGTCGCGCCGGGCCGAAGGCGGGAGCTGCCCCTGAATGATCCGCTCCACCTCGGCAAAACTGAGATGGATGGCATCACCCGAGGCTTCTGCCAGGAAGTGATATAGACCTTCGTATTTCGAGCTTCGTTTCGTTTTCTTCATTGCGCTAGAAGACCGCGGCGGATCCAGTTCGAGACCGGATCCGCTTCCGGTTGCGGGGGATGGCTCAAGTTTCGATCGCTTCGATCGCGGGTTGGAAGATGCAAGGTGCAGCACATCGCCGCACCCTGCGCCTCAGTGCCCCGACACCGCTGCTTTCGAGTTGCCGTCGACAGGCCGCACGATAACCCGATCCCCGCCTTCTCTCTTTGCCTCCCGTTCGGCTTCGTCTGCCACACGCACCAGCACATCCGAATCCCCCGCCAGATCACGGTGCGACGCGCCGCCGATGCTGGCAGTCAGACGGATTTGATCCCCTGCGCTCGGTCCGATATGGATGCCCCGGATGGCACTGCGCAGCTTCTCGCCGATCGCCGCCAACCGATCCGAAGGACATCCTGGAAGCACGACGGCGAATTCGTCTCCGCCGACTCGGGCGACCCAGTCCGCCTCACGCAGGCTTTCTTTCAGCGCCTTGGCTACTTTCTTCAGCGCCTCGTCACCGGCCGGGTGACCAAACTTGTCGTTGATCTTCTTCAACTCGTCCAGATCGACGATGAGCAGACCGATCGGATAACCCAGGCGTTGCGTTCGACCGAGCTCGATCCCCACATTGGAATTGAAGAAGTTGCGATTGAATACCCCGGTCAGATCGTCGACCATCGCCAGGCGTTGGACTTCGCTGAAGAGTCTCGAGTTGGTGATGGCCATCGACGCCACCTGGGCCAGATCGACCAGGAACTCCAGGTCCGAATCATTGAAGCGGAATGGCTCGCCGTTGACGAGCAATGCCCCGACGACGCGTTCGCCGATGAACAGAGGCGCGGCCATCACACTACAGGGCTCTTCTGCCGTGTCCGGCACCTGACGCGGCCTGACGTCGCTCCCGGGGAATTCCGCCCTCTGATGGGTGCGATGTTCTACGACCCACCCGGTCAATCCTTCTCCCACCTTGGGTCGCAGCGCCATCATTTTCTCGGGATCCTCACCGGCCGAGGCCAGAGGTCTGAGTGTGACTTCATCCCCCTCCAGCAGGAACAGCGTACAACTTGTGCCCTGCAAGAGGGATTGCGTCCGTCGGACGATGAGCTGTAAGGCCTCTTCTTGATCGAGCTGAGTCAGGAGTTCGCCCTGGACCTGGAGCAGCACGGCCTGCTGCTGCGAACGCCGACTGAGCAGGTCGGCGATCTGAAGATGCTCCGAGACGTCTCGGGCGCAAGCGTCAAATCCGACGATCCGGCTCTCGTCATCGGCCACCGGGATAATGAACATCTCTACCCAGACCGATCGGCCATGATTGCCAACAAGCTGGACGACCATCGAAGAACTCGAGCTTTGGCGTGAGCGCATGCGCTCGAGGGCCCCTTGAAAGTCGCGCCGTCCGGCGGGATAGATCACCTGCTCAAAGAAGCCCTGGCGGTAAAGCACGTTCTCCGAGCGATAGCCGGTCAACCGCTCAAATCCTGGGCTGACATGCGTCATACCCTCTCCGAACAGGACGCGGACGTATGCGTCCGAAGAGAGTTCAGCCAGGCGCCGGTAGTCCGGGTGAGAGGTCGGCATCGCATGGGCCCCGTCTGCCTAGAGAAAGGGTCCGGTCGCTCGCCGCATCGACCTGGCCGACGCCGTGGAAATCAGGCTTGGCCACTCCAGAATGCCGCAGGACCCCTTCGAAGAACGCTGCACAAGTATAGACTGCGGGGAAGCCTGACGCAACGCTCAGCCCGCTTCAGGCGCCTGGCAGGCTGAGATGCCAGCTCGAGGAGGCCCTGGACTCCCTGTTCAGGGCGGCCTGAGCCCAAGATGGATGCGGGTTCCGGCCTCGGAAGGAGCCAGGAAAGCGAAAAGCGAGGCAGCGGCAGCAGGCCTCGCTTTTCTCGAATACCCTGTCGAGAGCCAATGTCGGTCTGGCTTATTCCGGATAGCCACCTCCTCTGGGAACGGCTCCTGTACAGGAGGAAGGCGGTTGACGGGTCGAAATCGGTGATTCTCGCCTTCCGTGATTCATTATAGAGAACTCCATGCCAGGGCGGGAAGTCTGTAAGCCGAGCGTAAGCCGATCCTCAACCCACGTCGTGGTTCTGGCTTGCCGCGTGACCGCGGTCCCGGAGCAGCATCGGTCGAGGAAACGCTCGCCCGGCACGCCAATAGGCCTATCCGGCGACGTCTTGCGAGAGGACGGGCACGAACGATACGCCTATGCGGGCCATACACCAGCCGCGATCCCCGACTTGCCGCCGGCCGACCGGCAAGACTCGGATACGCAATCCATCGGGCTGCGTCAGGCCAATTCCCCGGAAACCACAATCCCAAGCGCAAGGCGCACGTCGCATGAATGCTTGATGAGAAACGCGCAACCTGTGCAAATCTACATTGACGTGAGATGCGGCTAGATTTAACGTTAGTCCCGTGATCCGGGGCCTGAAGGCCCTTCCCCGAGGGAGAGACAATCTGGATGGCTGAGCCTGAGACGGTCGATGAAGATCGCCCCAAACAACCTGGCCGATCCCTCCTCAAACCCAGCGGCTCGCGAATCCAGAGCGACTCGATGTTCTACACTCGCGTGCTCCCCGTCATCCTCGGGGCTCTGGCCGTGTTGACGGTCGCTCTGATCGTCGTGGCTGCCGGCGTGCTGATCGGTGTTATTCCCTTCCGCTAATCCTTGGTGTGCGTGAAATACCATATCCTGGAGGTCGAATGAGTATCTCTAACATCCTGCCTTTCGTTTCGACGCTCGTCATGCTGGCATTCACGGTTTCCGTGTTCCGTCGCTGGCTGGCGAGGCGGAAGCCGCATTTTCTCTTCTGGTCGATCGGTCTGGCGATGTTTGGCTCCGCAAGCTTCGCCGAGGCGTACTTCGCTTCCCTCGGTTGGAGCCCGGTCATCTTCTTCATCTGGTACTTGTTTGGAGCGGCACTGAACGCGGCCTGGATCGGGCACGGCTCGCTACTGCTCTTCGTCCGCAAGCGCTGGGTGCACATTGTGACGGCGTTGCTCATCGTCGGGAGCCTGTTCGCCGGCTATTTGATGGTGAGCGTCATGCCTCGGCTGGACGCCAGCGCCTTCAACCAGGCACTCCCCATCAGCGAACAATATCGGACGATCATGCCCAGCGTCAGCGGCGGCGCCAGCGTCCGCCTGAGCACGCCGTTCTTCAACATTTATGGATTGATCACGCTTGTGGGTATGGCGATCTGGTCCGCCTGGCTCTTCCTGCGCAAGCAAATCTTGCCTAACCGCGTCCTCGGCAACGTCCTGATCGCAGCCGGGGCGCTTTCGATCGGATTGGCCAGCACGCTCACGCGGCTCGGAGTTGGGGCCTACCTTTACCTTGGAGAATTGGTGGCTGCGCTGCTGATGTATGCCGGCTTCGTCATGGCCGGTGCACCCGTGCCACAACCTGAGCCCGCCGGCCTGACTGAGTCGGCGGCTGCCGACTAGAAGCTCGTCGGGTTTTCAGCGAAGCGATTTGGGAGTCTGCTTGCCGTAGCGAGAGGCCAGGTAACCCAACCCACCAGCGATCATCAACAGAGCCAGGCCGAGAACGCCCAGCAGCGGTGACCGCTGGCCCCCGTCCCGACCACTGCCTCCAAGAGCAGCGCTGGCCTGAGCGCCAAACTCGACGTACTGCACATCACCGGGGTTGAGACGCACCGGCACGTTCATGGCCGTCGTCGGGTTGTAGCCGACCGGCACGGCGGCGCTGACATTGTAATCACCATTGCGGATTTCGGCGAAGCAATGCCCTTCAGGGGTATCGTCGGTCGTGTGCTCGCCGGCCACGTTCCCGTCGACGTCGATCACACTCACTTCTCCGTCGGGGAGGGCTAGCTCGCCCTCCTCGAATCGCGCATCCCCATTTGCATCCACGAAGAGCAGAACACAGATCTGACCAGTTCCGAAGGCGGGAGTTGGCGTGGCAGGGATCGAAGTCGGCGAGGGAGCAGCGCCGGGGCCGGCCGTCGGCTGCGCCGGCCCGCCGAAGCCGAGCACGAGCTCCATCCCCGGTGTGATGTAGTCTTCGGGTTGAATACCGTTGAGGGCCATCAACTCCTCGAGCGTCTTTCCACTCAGCGCAGCGATGGTCCACAGATCGTCGCCTTCCTTGACAATGTAGACAATCCGCCCATCCGGTCCGGGGGTCGGTGTAACAAAGCCGGTCTGTGACTGTGGCGGGGGACCCGACTCGGCAGCCGCCCGGCTTGCGGTTTGCAGGCCGAGAATGACGAGCACGATGGCCAGCGGCAACAAGAATCTTCCGGTTCGCATCGTTCGGTGGCCTCAACACTTCGATTATATCCGCTCCCACCGGCGACCCGGCACGAACGTTGCGGAATCGCACACATATCGCTTCAGGATGTCCCAGATCCCGAGGGGACTCCCCCACCGCACCCCTGGGCAGCACCCTCCAATAAGGCCCTTTCGGCCAAGTCTTTTGCTACCCGACCTGGCTCTCCTTCACTCCCACTCCCCAAGCGCTCCGCTCCCTGGCCTGCCTTTCCTGGGGCTCTTCAAGGGCGGCCTGCCGGCACCTGCCGCCCTGGCGGTCGGGCCAGAGTGGCGCAGGCACAGGTGGGCCGGCAGGATGATCAGGGCAGCGGGCGCCTGAGCGCTGTGCAGGGCTGGACCATGGGCAGCACCCGCAGCATCCCTGGTGCCGCCCCCGGGACGAGCGGCAGGGTATAATCGCCCGCACAGCCTTGCGGGAGGGCTGTCACACGCTCTAGGCCATGACTGGAAAGACAGAAACCCCTCCAACCGGGAGTCTTCACCTGGTGACCAAGAAGAGGCTGACCGGCCTGGCCCTTGTCATCGGCGGGCTGGCCGTGCTCAGTCTGCTCGCCAGTTTCACGTATCGGTTGCCCTTCGTTCAGGAGCACCTCGCCTGGCGCGTCTCCGAGTTGAGGGCACGGATCAAGTACGCCCTGTCACCCCCCGCCGAGGCCGTGTTCACCCCCAATCCGACCCTGGTGGCCATGGTCCAATCCACCATGAGCGCACTGACCCCCACAGCCACAACCACTCCGACGCCCGGCCCGACGGCTACCCCCACACTGACCGCCACTCCCACCGACGTCCCCACGCCTCTCCCGGCCAGCGTCCAGCTCAAAGGCGTGCGGCACGAGTATCAGAAGTGGAACAACTGCGGCCCGTCCAATCTGTCCATGGCATTGTCATTCTGGGGATGGGAAGGGGACCAGCGCCCGATTGCGGCCTTTGTCAAACCTGATCCGCAAGACAAGAACGTGATGCCCTACGAGTTGGCGGACTTCGTCGAATCCGAGACCGGATTACGTGCCATCTACCGGGTCGGAGGCAACCTGGACCTGCTCAAGTCCTTGGTGGCCGCGGGTTTCCCGGTGGTCATCGAGAAGGGCTTCGAAGGCGCAGGCTTCGACGGCTGGATGGGGCACTACGAAGTCATCACCGGCTACGACGATGGCCGCAGCCGGTTCACCGCGCAAGACTCGTACATCATGGCCGACCTTCCCGTCTCATATCACGACGTCGAGGTGTACTGGCGCGCCTTCAACTACACATTCCTCGTCGTCTACCCCGCCGAGCGCGAGGACGAGCTGTTCGCCATCCTGGGGCCGCTGGCCGACGAGGACACCAGCTACCAGATCGCAGCCCAGAAGGCATCCGACGAGATCTATGCCACGACCGACCGCGATCAATTCTTCGCCTGGTTCAACCGCGGCTCGAGTCTGGTCCTGCTGCGCGACTATCAGGGTGCGGCGCAGGCCTACGACGCGGCCTTCAAGCTGTATGCGACCCTCGATCCTTCGACCCGGCCGTGGCGCATGCTGTGGTATCAGACCGGCCCGTACTTCGCTTACTACTACACCGGCCGCTACCTGGACGTTTTGAATCTGGCGACGCAGACTCTATCGAATATGAGTGAGCCCATCCTCGAGGAGAGTTACTACTGGCGAGCGCTGGCCCGCCAGGCCCTGGGCGATTCAGCCGGCGCGGTTGACGATTTGCGAGCCAGCCTCAACTACCATCCCGGCTTCGCCCCAAGCGTCGCTCAACTCCAGACGATGGGCATCAATCCTTGATCTCGACCGCGGTGCAAATGCCGCCCTCTTCCCACTGACCTCCAAGATGGCCGACGTCCTCGCCCGGCCCAGAGCCAGATTCACCCATGTGGCGCGTTCATCGATTCTGATCGGCGTCTTGTTCGGCCTGGACAAGCTGCTGGGCCTGGTCCGACAGGTGATCATTGGGCGTCAGTTCGGCGTCAGTCGTGAACTGGACGCCTTCAACGCCGCCAACAACCTGCCCGATCTGCTCTTCGCCCTGATCACCGGCGGCGCGCTGGCGATCGCTTTCATCCCGGTCTTGTCTGAGTATCTGGATCGAGGCGGACGGCAGGCCGCGTGGGATCTATTCAGTCGCGTCGCCAACTGGGCCTTCATCATCACCGGCGCCCTGGCCATTCTGATCTTCTTTTTCGCCTCACCCATCGTCCGGGGCCAGATCGGCGTCGCACCCGGGTTCAGCCCCGAGCTGCAATCACTCGTGGCTGAGCTCATGCGACTGAACCTGATCGCGACTCTGATCTTCTCTTTGAGCGGATTGGTGATCGCCGGCCTGCAGGCCAATCAGCACTTTCTGCTCCCTGCATTGGCGCCGTCCATGTACGATGTGGGCCAGATCTTCGGGGCGGTGATCCTCGCTCCTGATAGAGGTTACCAGGTGGCCGGGATCACCCTGCCTGCGGCCGGTCTGGGCGTACACGGGCTCGTATACGGCGTCATCATCGGGGCGTCTCTCCACCTTGCTGTGCAGTTGCCCGGGCTCATCAAGTACAGATTCCGCTGGACGCCGCGCCTCGGCCTGGATCATCCGGGGCTTCGCAAGGTGGCCCAACTCATGGGCCCGCGGATCCTGACCATCGGCGCGTTCCAGTTGGTCTTCATCGTTCAGGACAACCTGGCCTCGCGTCTGGATGTCGGGTCGGTGACGGCGCTGGCCTATGGCTGGTTGATCATGCAAGTGCCGGAGACAATCATCGGCACGGCTGTCGGCACGGCGATCTTGCCCACACTGGCTGAGCAATTTGCCCGAGGGGACGATCGCGCCTTCGAGGCCAGCGTCGGACGGGTGACATCGCTCCTTCTGGCGACAACACTTCCAATCGCGGTGATCCTGATGATCGGGATACAACCTCTGATCCAGCTCGCCTTTCGCTTCGAGGCGCGCGGGACCGAGCTGGTTGCGTGGGCGGCGCGCGCCTATCTTGTGGGCCTGGTCGGGCACTCGCTGCTCGAGGTAGGGGCTCGAGCGTTCTACGCGCGCCAGAACGCC
Source organism: uncultured Anaerolineaceae bacterium (assembly GCA_964528155.1). Classification (GTDB taxonomy): domain Bacteria; phylum Chloroflexota; class Anaerolineae; order Anaerolineales; family E44-bin32. The sequence continues at coordinate 538 of CAZGRL010000111.1, read as the reverse complement.
CGCATCCCGCTTATGGCCTCGGCCATCAGCACCGCCGTCTTCACCCTTTCGGCGATCACCCTATTTCGCATTCTTGGCGCCGCCGGGATCGGGTTAAGCAACAGCCTGGCCTTCACGGTCGAGGCGCTCCTATTGCTGACGCTGCTCGCCAGGTCGTTCCCGGGGGTGCTTCCGCGGATCCGGCAGCTTGGTCGCGGCTTGCTGGCGGCTCTCGCCGCCGGGTTGCTGGCCGCGCTCATCGCAACGTTGGCTCCCATTGGCGACGCGGCAGCCTCGATCCTGGGGCTGACTCTTGGGGCCCTGCTCGCCGTTCCTTTCATCTGGCCCGAGCTGCGACAGTTGGCGGCGCTGTAGCGCCCGATCCGCTCATCCGCGCTCGCGGCCCGGCCTTCGCCCTCACCCGAAGGCACGCACCCCCACCCCCATTTCCCCCTCCCCCGGCGTTCGACGCTCCCTCCCTGCCCCCGGAGCGAAGCGCAGCGGGGTCCTTGTGATCTTCAAGGGCGCCATCCTCCGCGCCGGGTCATACGGGCCGCCG
>CAZGRL010000110.1:4681-12145 GCA_964528155.1 uncultured Anaerolineaceae bacterium | reverse complement strand
GAAGAAAGTCATTTGGACTATGAGGTGATTGAAGATTCGGACGATAGATTTGCTGTAATTATCAGCAAATGCAAATATGCGACATTCTATATTGAGAATGGCGAACCCGAAATCGGATATGCCATGCATTGTGGTCTCGATTTTGGTGAAGCGGAGGCATACTCGTCAGAGATCATCCTGAAACGCACGAAAACCATTATGCAAGGGGATGACTATTGCAATCACTGTTACGAAAGAAAGAGAATAGGCAATTCATTTGCCCCCTCCTTGAAGCGTTAGAACCAACGACTACAACGACCAAGTTCTCTTGACGGTGATCCAGATGAAACCCAAATCGTCAAATTACTCTCTCCTCATTTTCCCGCTAAGAAATGGAGACTAATTTTGACTGGTATCCCGTTTTATGGCTAAAACTGTGCGGTCATGTCCATCAAGTACATATTTGTTGAGACATGCAGCAGCAATGCTGGCTAGATGTTTCTCGCGTGCAGCTAGATAGAACCGAAAATCAGCCCCCGCTCCCACTTAATGACCCAGGTTCTAAGATAGACTCACCTGCTGCAGCGGTTATTCAATAACAATCCACGCTGCTGGCGCCGGTGACTTGTAGCCCAGCGAACTATGCGGCTTGACGTGAATTCACCGTCCCAGCATGTGGCATTCCCACCGTTACATCTTGATCAAGTTCCTGGCTTCTTTCACCGTGAAGAGGATCTCTCGGTCTAGTAGCGCATCCCGCATTCGTCCATGGAGGGATTCCACAAAGCAGTTCTCCCAGGGGCTTCCCGGTTCGATGAACAAGATCCTCACACTGAGATGGCTCGATCACTCCCGGATCCTCATTGCTATGAACTCAGGTCCGTTATCCGAGCGAGGGTGTGACGCAGTGTGTGGGGGTGGCCCCGACACCCGCCCGCCGGCCCAGGGCGGCCAGGCGCGACTGCACCGTGTTCGAGGTCAGTCCGTCGCCCCGCTTGCCCATAAGGCGCAATGGCGTCTCCACGTGTGGTGGTTGGCCATTGCGGAGTGAAGGAGGCGTGCCGGACCTGCCGGCCTGGCAGACCCAAAGCAGGAGGGCTATCAATCTCATGCTTCATTTCATCCCCCATGGCAGCCGGCGGGGGTTCGAATCCCGAGGAGATGGCCTGGCCTCACCATCCGGGTGGGGTTCTCAGTCCTTTTGGGCAAAGAAACGGAGGATAGCATGGGTAAGGAAAACGGAGGGAAGACCTGGCTGGATGAAACCCCGGGTCAGGCTGGAGGTGAGCCATGCCGTTTCGCAGGTTTATCTGCAAGGTCACGGGCCAACAGGTGAGCGCACTGCACTGGCTTTGCCGCGCTCGATCTGGAGCGCCAGGCTGCCCTATGACTACTCCTGTGGTCAAAGGCATCCTGGCCGGGCTCCGGTCGGATGATTTCAGGCTGACCGTAACCAGTCTGCTCAGCTGCCCAAGAAAAGAACAGCCCAAGCAGGAGTGGCCCTTCCATCTCAGGCCGTCCGAGTCCAGGTGATCCTACCGGGGCCAGCTTATGTACGGGATCGCCTACAAGTGTGCCCATCAAGAGGAGCAGGCCATCGCCGAGACACGCGTCTCCATGCTGGTCGTGACTCCTTCAGGCGAGAGACTCACCGTGAGCGGGCAACCGGACCTGGTCCTGGCCGGCAGGCGGCATATGATCGTTTACAGGACCACCAGGCCCACGCCGTATGATGCCTCGTTGCCACCTGAACCTGATGCGAAACTCACGCCCGAATTGGACCACCTCACTTGAGCCCAATTGGCACTTGTAGTGCTCTTCTCTGAGGTGCAGAATCGAATTGCATCGGTCCATAGGTGGTCCAATGAGAATCTCGATCGATAGAAGCAGACCTATTCCGATCTATATGCAGATTCGGAATCAGGTAAGGGAACAAATCCTTCGCGGCGATTTAGCTCCAGCTACACGCCTGCCCTCGGAACGCAAGATGGCGCGCAGGTTGGGGGTCTCGCGATCCACCATTGTCAATGCTTACGGTGAGCTTGCCGCCGAGGGTCTGGTAGAGCCCTGGGTCGGGCGTGGCACGATCGTCACACAATCGACGGCAGCTTTTGCCTCTGGGAGATCTGAGATGCAGGTTATCGCCTGGCAAGCGCACTTCAGCCAGACGGGCGAGCGCCTGCAGCATTCAACCGCAAGTGAGCTTATGACCCTTCAGAGGCTGAGCGCGCAGCCTGGCATGATCCCCTTCAGCCTTGCATTGCCAGATCCGTCCCTCGTTTCCGTCGAGCGATTGCGGCAGGCCTGGGAAGAGGTTCTGCAGCGCATGGGCACGCAGCTTATCAGCTACGCACCGATCGAAGGTCTTCAACCGCTGCGCGAGCTCATCGCCGATAGGTTGATCCATCCGGATATTCGAGCCGATCACCGAAACGTGGTGATCACCAATGGATTCCAGCAGGCCTTTGACCTCTTGCTACGGATCCTGACGGAGCCCGGTGACACCATCATTGCCGAATCACCAACCTATTTCGGTGCCCTTCAAGCCTGCCAGGCTCATGGCGTGCGAGTGATCGGAGTCCCCACGGATGCGCACGGCATGATGGTGGATCAGGTGGAATTCTTGATCGCCCGCTACCGGCCTCGGCTGATCTACACGGTGCCTACCTATCAGAACCCCACAGCCGTCACGATGAGCTTGGAACGTAGGGGGCAACTGCTGCGGCTCGCCCAGCGCCACCAGGTGCCTATCATAGAGGATGATCCATTCAGTGATCTGTACTTCCATGCACCGCCTCCGCCTCCCCTTAAGGCCCTTGATACGTATGGGCATGTTATCTATCTGGGCACGTTTTCGAAAAACATGGGGCCAGGATGGCGAGTGGGCTACCTAATCGCCGCCCAACCCTTGCTTAGGATGTTCTTGCGGCTGCGTAGGGCCTCAGACCCTCGATCCTCCACTGCAAGCCAACTCATGGTGATGGTCTTCGCAGAACGCGGATGGCTTTTGGAGCAAACCGAATCGATGCGCAATGCCTTTGCCATGCGATGCCGCACGCTTTCAGCCTCACTGAAGCGATTCATGCCGTCCGGTGCGCATTGGCGCGAACCTGAAGGAGGTTTTTACCTTTGGCTGGAACTCCCAGAGGGTATATCGGCGAGCGAATTGCTGCATGAGTCTGGGAAATCAGGCGTCCTGTTCGTTCCCGGACACCTTATGTATCCCTCCGATCCCAGGAAGGATGCATGTCGCTTGAGCTTTAGCGCTGTCAGCCGCTCGACCATTCGGAAGGGTGTCAAGGCCTTGGCGGCTGCCATTCGGGAGCTGCAGAACCAAGAGGAGCAAGAACGGCCGGAAGAGATGGTTCCTGGTCCTATCGTCTAGCTGCCCGAGCGCAGGAGAGCTTCGCGGCATGTGGAAGCGATGGCTAGAGCGGCTATGTACTTCTGTTTGCATGACCTATGGTGTGGTTCTCATAGAGGTCCAGCAAGGCCTTGCCGGGGCTGGATCTCCACCTATCGCCGGAAAGAAGCCATCGACCCCATACAGGTGGTGACGGAACCTATCATCGGGGTTCGGGTTTCGCAAGACAGATCTCGCGGGCAACTCCAATCCTTGTCGCGGATTCGAGTGGTGGCGATGGCAATCCGCCAATGGGGTTCCAGAGCGGCATCGAAGGGATCATGATTCGCGAAGGAGAGAACGCCGCGCTCATATGCAAATGGAATCTATGTGGGCCTTCAGAACGGAGAAGAGAATTGGGAGCCGAGGATTTGCCACCATGTAGATCTGTGATGGGCCAATCTTGCCCACTCGGACTGCGGGGCGGAAGAATGCGGGGCAATACGATGCATGGTCACAATATGGTTGCGGGAGACCCTGCTCCATGGCGCGAAGGTCGCCCTGATCGATGAGTTGATCACAGATCAGAGTGCTCGGGGACGGGGGATCGGCTCACAATCGGTGGATTACACGATCGCTCACTGCGCCCGCCTGGGCCGTGAGGAAGTGGAGCTCACCGCCGAAACGTACAACACAGCGGCCCGGGATTACTCTTTGCAGTGGGGATTCGTCAAGCGGGGAGTGCTTCTTGAACATGATCTTGAAAAGAGATGATGTGAGACTCAACATCCGCCGGATGGAAGTCGGCGATCTAGCGTTCGCCTTTCGCCTGACACAAAACGAGCGTTGGGAGAGCAGTGTGGACGAACTCGCGCGCTTGATCGCCTACGAACCTGAGGGGTGCTTCCTCGCGGAGTGCGATAGCCTGCCTGTGGGGATGGTCACTGCCACCTGCTATGGAAAGCTGGCCTGGATCGGCTGCCTGATCGTTGAGCCGCAGTGGAGAAGACGGGGGAACGGAACGATATTGATGCGGCGAGCTATCGAATACTTGCAGGCCAAGGGCGCGGAGACGATACGCCTCGATGCGGACGAAAAGGCCGCCCCACTGTATATGCGGCTGGGCTTTGAGGAGGAATGCCGCTCCCTCCGGTTTCGTGGGGTCGGTTCAATGTATCCAGGGACGGATGTCAGGCTCTTAGAGCCTGCGGGGCTGGAGGAGCTCGTTTTGTTCGATGCACGCTGGTTTGGCGCCGATCGCTCGCGAGTTCTCCGGCGGCTCTTTCGTGATTTCCCCGGCTTTTGCTTCGCCTCCTATGCTTATGGGAGGCTCACCGGGTACGTCATGGCTCGACAGGTGGAAGGGCTAGTGAGGATCGGCCCCTGGGTTTGCCGCCCTGACCGGACAAATCCCGAAAGGGCTGAATGCTTGCTTCAGGCGATATTGAACAAGCTCGCCGGCCAGCCGGTGAGCCTGGGCGTACTGGAGATGAATCCCTTCAGCGTGCAGATCCTGAGACGTCACGGCTTCCAAGAGAGGCTGTGCAGCTATCGCATGCGTCTAGGGCCTGATCGTCATAGCGGCAACCCCGAAGGCATCTTCGCTATTGGTGCGGCGGCGAAAGGATGATCGAGGGAGAGGATGAGCCATCGATATAGAGAGGATCCATCCATAGCGGTGGTAGGTTAAACCATGCGCGAGGGACGAGTGCCCTTTATCCAGATGGCGGGGCTCATCGCATAGCCGATGACCGCTTCCGGCCAGCTCTGCAAAGCCTCCCGAAAAGAACGACCGGGCTGTTCCTCGGGAGATAGAGAAAGAGACAGAGAGGCCGGTAGAGTAGCTCGGGCTTGCCGCATGGAGGAGCCATACTCCAAGAAGGAAGAAGGGCATCTTCATCACCTTCTGCTTGCGAGCGCTGTGTGGCGCGGCTCATCCAGGCCGCGTGGAGATACCAGAAGTGAGTTCGTATCCTCTGAGCAAAAGCGGAAGGAGAAGTGCCTCGGAGCCACAGTCCAGTTCAGCGCCGAGAGGTACCCTGTGCGCTGAGGATCGCTCTCCTCGATCGCCAAGAAACTGTCCTTCGGCGCGGAGGTTCATATTCCTCTGCCCATGCGAAGATCAGGGCAGCCCGAACCACCGGCTAAAGCTACTGCATTTCTTGCGTTCCTCGCTCTCTGCTGCACCATGAATCAGGATATCGTCGTGAATGATGGAAGTACCTGGCATAGAAAGGAGCCCTATGGCAATCCTCCGCACACACCCTTTCTTTGAGATCATTCCCATCCGAGGTCAGGGCTGCCGCGTTTGGGACCGGGATGGCAGAGAGTATCTGGATCTATTGGCCGGGGTCTGGTCTCTTATTCTCGGATACCGTCACCCTCTCTTCACCGCAGCCATGAAGGACCAAATGGAAAAGCTGGTGCATGTCGGCAGCGGATTCCTGACTGGGGAGATACGAAGAGCCGCGGAGAGACTGTCCTCCATCCTTCCCTCTCCCCTCAGCCAAGTGACCTTTCTCAGTAGTGGCAGCGAAGCGGTGGAGTTGGCCTTTAGACTGGCTCGGGTAAGTACCGGAAGGAAGAGGGTCCTTGGGTTCAGGCGAGGGTATTATGGGGCGACGGCCCAGGCACGCGCCGTCGCCAGCGGTGGATCCGCAGCCGCGACCCTCGATGCTTCCATGCAGTTCCTCTGCCCTCACTGTGAACAATGTTCGATGCAGAAGACCTACCCCGCCTGTGATATAGCATGCCTCCGCCTTTCTGCAGCGCAGATCGAAGCCAAGACCAGCATAGAGGAGGTCGCGGCGATTATTTTCGAGCCGGTGCAGGCCGTGGGGGGCATCATCGTGCCGCCGCCCGGCTATCTGAAGGATCTGGCCGCACTGGCTAGGCGATGGGGGGCGCGGCTCATCGCTGACGAAGTGACCACCGGGTTGGGACGGACCGGAAAGTGGTTCGGCTTCGATCATGAGGGGATCGTTCCAGATATTGTGGCGGTGGGGAAGGCCCTCGGAAACGGTCTGCCCGTCTCAGCCGTGGTGACCACGCCGGAGATAGAAGAAGCATGCGCTGGGAGATTTAGACACGTGCAATCTCACCAAAACGACCCGTTCTCTGGCCGGGCGGCCGGTATAGTGATCGAGATCCTGGAACAGGAGGGCCTGGTGGCTCGGGCTGAGGCGATGGGGGAGTACTTGCTAGCTGGGCTGCGCAGGCTTCAAGAGGACTTTTCCGCCATCCACGAGGTGCGGGCTCGCGGGCTGATGGCGGCCATCGAACTTGCAAGAGAGCCCGATTGGCTGGGCAAACGGCTTCACCACTACCTCCTGGAGAGGGGAATCATCCTGGACTATCAGCCCTCCCTGCAGATCTTGCGCCTTTTCCCGCCCTATATCATTGAAGAAAGGCATATCGATACGAGCCTTATTATCCTAAGGGAAGGGCTCAGCCGGCTGGGAGTGGGATAGGATGGGCGGCCACCGAATCCGGATTCGGGCCGCCGCTCCCGAAGATATCCATGCCATCTGCGGCGTGCTGCAAAGAGCCTTCGCGAGCCTTGATGGACGCGGATACGCGTGGCGAGCGCTGCGCGCGGCCATGATCCCTCCAGAGGAAATCAAGGATCGCCTTGCGCGGGGCGCCCATGTCTTCGTGGCCGAGATAAAGGGCACGATCGCGGGTACTGCCACGGGGATCGAGGAGGATGAAATCTTGCATGTGTGCTCCATCGCGGTGGACCCTGCCTTCCAGGGTAGGGGCATCGGCCGACGCTTGATGAGGCGGCTTGAACGCCTCGCCCGCGAGAGAGGTTGCCGCAAGCTCTACCTTCAGACTGCCTGGGCGATGATTGAGGCGATTCAGCTCTATAGAAGCCTGGGATATGAGCAGGAGGGCTCTCAACGGGCTCACTTCTATGGTGAGGATTTTCTGATGTTCGCCAAGATGCTGGACGAGGCGGATGCCGGGGAAAGGAGTCTCTACATCCGCGGCCTTGACGTTTTCTCGGGAGCCCCCTTCAAGGGCAATCCGACGGCTGTGGTGCTGAATGCAGACGGGCTAAAGCCCAGGGATATGCAGACTATCGCGCGGGAACTGAACCTGGAGACGACGTTTGTGAAGGGAGAAGGAGGACGGCTTGG
>CAZGRL010000110.1:0-4671 GCA_964528155.1 uncultured Anaerolineaceae bacterium | reverse complement strand
CTGCGATACTTCATGCCCCTACGCGAGGTCGAACTCTGCGGGCATGGAACAATTGGGGCGATTTGGGCCCTGGCAGCCGAAGGGATGATTCCGCGAGGGCTTTCCAGGCACGTGGTTGACACACCCGTCGGGCCTCTGGGCATCTCACTGGATTGGGAGGACGGGCAGCTTATGCGAGTCATCATGGACCAGCTGCCTCCGACGGTTGAGGTTCCCGATTGCTCTGCAGAAGAGGTCGCCTGTGCCCTCCGCATCACACGTGATGAGATCGACGTAACTGGGCTATCCCTAAGAGTGGCTTCCACCGGCCGGGCGAAGCTCCTGATTCCAGTGAGAGACCTCCAAGTCCTTGATAGCCTCAGACCGGATATGCAAGCTTTGGATAGGTTGTGCGAGCGGGTCGGGGCAACAGGGTTCTACCCTTTCACGCTGGAGCCACGCAACCCGGATGCCACGGCCGAAGCCCGCCAGTTCCCGTGCGGAGGAGGAGTCTTGGAGGACCCGGTGACAGGGGTGGCGGCATGTGCCCTGGGGGCTTATCTGGTTCATGAAAAGGCGGTTCCGGCTAGGGAGCCGGTAACCACTGTACTCATCGAGCAAGGATTTGCCATCCGCCGACCGGGGAGAGTGGAGGTGAGGCTCTATCTCAGGGGCGGCAGGATCGCCAAGACGCAGATCGCCGGACGAGCGGTGCTGGTTTCCAGGTCCGAGATGAGGTTCTGGGCCAGGAGGAGTAAAGATCATGCCAAGCAGATCGCCGCAGGACGATGACGAGGTCCTAATCGTTGAGGCCTCCGAGGAATTCCATGGTGGGTGGCAGACCAATGTCGGCGCGCTGGAGAGCCAGATCAAGCGCGGGAAGGCCTTCCATCAAAGCCGCTACCTCGAACTTCCTGATAGGAAAACATGCGAATATGGCGACCAGCTATTCGATGGGAGAAGGACCACCGCGAAGCGGATCTTCCCTCGTATGGCGAAGGGGATACCCCGTATGAAGAAGGCTCAGAAGGAGCTTCACCCTCCCTGTGGGCCTATCTGCGGGCGGGCGCTGCGCCTATTCGAGGGCGATATGGATGCGTTCGAGATCTACCTGGACCCGGGATGCGATGTAGGATGGCTCAACCGCGATCAAGGGAAGCGCGCCTGCCTGTTCGAGCGGGAAAGGCTCGCCGATCAGGGTTGGGATACACCTGGGTTGACCTCATTCACGGGCCGACAGGGTCACGGCCCGCGGCCTGGCTCTCACGGTAGCCAATTGTGCGGATCGCTCGCGACACCGCTCCTTCGAGGGGGTTCTGAATAGATTCCGTTCGGCTATCGAGGCTTACTCTGCGGGTTTCGCTGAGCGCCTTCTGTGCCTGGATCCTCTTTCGAGGCCAAATGGGCTAAGTCCGCGAGGGAGAAAGATGATGAAAAAAGAATATCCTGGTCCTGCACTTTGGTGCCCAATGCCCATGGTTTTGTTGGGTTATCGAGCAAGCCTATCAGGCGGCCAGAGATCTTGACGTCCCGCTCAGAGCCGAGGACGTGATGGAGCATCCCGACCTCGCCGAGAAGTATGGAATGTTCTTCCCCTTCACGACCGTCATCGGTGGACGGCTTCGCTTCCTCTCTCTGCTGCGGGCCGAATGACTCGTCCGCCTGACCAAGGATCCCTATCGTCCTGGGCCCGCCAAGCCGATGAGCTATGGGAGATGGGCCGGCGAGGTCACAATCAGGCCCCTGACGCAGGAGATTCTCGGCGCCACCATTCCCCTATGCATCCGGGAGGTTGAGCCCATCGCCAACCGCTAGGAGGTGTGCTGGGTCCAGAATATGGCAGAGATATCGAGCGAACCCTTGCTTGGCTTCATAGCCTTCTAGGGAGAAGAGGCCAGAGGCGCGGTGGAATTCCTTCCGGCAAGCCATGTGCCCTATACACTTCCGCGAAAGGATCCATCCATCGCTTTCATCACCTGCATCTATCCCATAGAGACAGACATAGACTGCACCACCCCCGTTCTGGAAAGGCCAGTGCACTACCTGGAGGCGCAGAGCTATGGGAAGGCCCAAGTGGTCGCGGGTAGGCGCACCCCCTACCCTTATGGGTTGGCAGGCTCTTTTCGTGAGAACGGGTCCAGAGAGCTCATGGAGCTGGATTGCATAGGCGTTGCCGAAGCCACGGAAGAATTGATCCTCATGGAGAAGGAACTCCAGTCCAAACCGAGGTGAGTGATATGTCCAAGGAAAAGAAAGGCGCATACTTCATCGATCCTGCCCAAGCTCCGAGGATCGTGCCGAGGCCGGGTTTGGAGACTACGGTCCTGACCGGGCTGGATGAAGAGCGGATGATGATGGTGCTGAGCGCCACACTACCGGGTCAAACAGTGGCGATTCACTCTCACCCCCATGAGCAGATCGGTATGGTCTACAGCGGCCGGGCGATGCTAATGATCGGAAACGAAGAGCGCATGGTGCAAAAGGGTGACTTCTACTGCATCCCGGCCAACGTCCCCCACGGTGACATATGCCTTGGCGACGAACCATTCGTGATGCTGGATATCTTCTATCCTGTGCGGGAGGACTTCCTCGACATGGCAAGTGGATTGCAGGATTGAGATTCCCAATCTCGGGGATCCTCCTCGGCCTCTTGGGAGCCCTTATCCGGGGCTTGATCGGAATCGAGAAGGCACTCCCATGAACGCTCTCAGCCTCAGGAGGAGATCTTGCGTTCATTCGATGGCGATCGGCTGGAAGAAACACTCCTTGGGAAGATATCCGAGGAGGCCGATCTAAAACCAAATATCGTCCGAGAAAAGGAGTCTCTCGAACGGTGAGGCTGGAGGATGTTAGTCGGTGCCACCTTCGCCGTGAGAATGCTGGGCGGGGGATCTCACCAAGGGCGGACGCGCATGTGGATCCCGCTTCTTGAGAAGCGCATGGGCGTAAAAATCCTGCAGGCAGCCGAAAGCCTTCGACGCTGGTTGCAGGAGAAGGCAGGGCCAAACATCTCGTTCTGGGATCCTGAGGATTGAGAGAAACCAGGAAGCTCAGCAGATCCTTGTCGAAGCGAGCCATCAGAAGGCCACACGGCCCACTGAAACCCGGGGATGGGGCTGCGTAGGCATGCGGGAGGGTTGAAATGTCCGAAGGCATTCGGTTTGAGCGCCAGAGTGCGTTGATGATCGTCAAGCTGGATCGGGGGGTTACCAATGCGATCGATGGGCAGCTTGTCCAGGAGCTCTCACGCATCTTGGCTCAGGTTCGGGATGATCCGCAAATACGGGGTCTGGTTCTTGCGAGCGCCAATGACAAGTTCTTCTCCATCGGCCTTGATATCCCCCATCTTCTCGATCTCTCCAAGGAAGACCTTGCAGTCTTCTACCGGGCGTTCAACTGCCTTTGCCTGCATCTGTTCGCTCTGCCCAAGCCGACCATTGCCGCCATCACAGGCCACGCGATCAGGGCAGGATGCATCCTGGCTCTCTGCTGTGACTACCGATACGTCTCGTCGGTCGTGGTCCATTGAAGGAAGTTTGCGTCCGCCTCAGCATGCCAGCTAAGATGTTCATCCCAAGATCCCTGCACATAGAAGCCCGAGTTCTCTCCCACTTCCACCAACACTCTTGCGTCATGTGGGAATGCATACTCGCCCTGAGGCAAGCCGATCGATTTCTCCACGCTTAGACCACCTGATCCTCCATCTGATTCCACATAGAACAAAGCGGCCCAATTTGGTGGTCGTACGTGCGACCCACCGACGACCAAGCCTGGCGGGAGATACGTCGGGACGGGCAGCGGGAAGGCGACCATCCTCTGCGCCCTCTCGACGGTCAAGGCAGGGATTTCCTGTTCCACTCCTGCGGGAGATTGCAGAGACTTTGCGACGGGGAATCGCCTGGCGATCAAGAGTGAAGCCGCGATGAGCACTAGGGCAACTATGACAGCCGCGAATACGAATCTCATTGCGTGCTTGGGATATGTGGTAGCTGTCATTCGAGCCTCCAGACTCACGCCAATCGGACGTGGTACATGCTAGCTGCCCAACGGCCTCGAGCTGAGCGGCCCGGCCAAGACCTCTTTATCCGAAATCGCCGAGCTGGCCGGGTCCGCTCCAGCGAGTGGTCAGGCGGGAGAACTACAATTCGGTCTAGCGGCGGCAAGATCATTGAGCGCGGTCATTCTGTGAAGTGGTTGGCGCGTCGGGATCTCGCGATCACCCCCCAGATTACTGCCGCAAGGAAGCCAATTGATGATACCAAGAGCACTCCAAGAAGAGAGAACTCCAAGTCTCGACTGATCGGCTGGCGCCAGCTCCATACAGAGCCGTCTTCGAGTACAGCGAAACGACTCACAACAGTTTTGTCCCCATAAGCAGCGCAGGCATCGACCTGTGTTCTGATGTTTGACAGTCGCGGAGGGCTGACCTGAGGGCAATCCTGAGTGCGGAAGGGATAGCTGAACTTGCTCTCATCGTCCCTCTGTACGGAAGTCCACGTACTTGGACTCGCACCAGTATCGTGTGAATAGAGTGAGCCATCCTCTCCTTCAACTGTGAGGTTCATAGCGCCGATGTAGACTATTTCTCGAGCTGGGGAAGGGGGAAGACCTACCAGCTTCCAGGGAAAAAAGTGGCCACTAGTACCCGATTTCATAACTTCTGTTACGTATTATGACTGGCGTTCCTCGCCC
>CAZGRL010000109.1:0-12207 GCA_964528155.1 uncultured Anaerolineaceae bacterium | reverse complement strand
ACTCGGCCTGCTTGACCCGCGCGTCGTTGGCGCCCTGGCCGATCAGGAGCGGACGGCAGATGCGCTCGGCGTAGGTCAGCGGCGAGTGGGTGCGCAGCAGCGCGCGGCCCTCCTCGGTGCGCGGGTCGCCGATACGCGTCGCAAACATCTCAACGGTCGGCTTCCAGTAGGGCGGCACCGTCTCGAGCAGCGTCACCAGGTTGGCCGGGCCAAAGAGATCGACGCCGCAGGCGAACAGCTCGGGCGAAAAGACGAGCCCGGCGAGCGTTGAGTAGCCGCCAAAGCTGCCGCCCATCACGGCCACCTTGTCCGGGTCGGCGATGCCGCGCCCGATCGCCCAACCCACCGCGTCCTGCTGGTCCTCGATGATCGTGCCGATGACCGTGCCCGAGGTTCCTCCGAGCACGCGCGGCTCCATGAACGACCCAGTGGAAGGAATGAATGTCAGGATGGCGCCGGCCAGCACTCCCGGGACGCTCAGTGGGAGCGTCACTCGCAGGAACGACTGCAGCCGAGTGGCGCCCAGGCTCTGAGCGGCCTGAATCAGCGTCTCGTCGATTTGATCGATGGAGACGTATGTCGTAAGCACGACATAGGGCAGGTAGGCGTGCACGAGACCAATGATGACCGCGGAAAATGTGAACAGGATTGACACGCTGTCGGCCGGCAGATGGAATGTCTGTAGCACGGCATTGATCGAATCTTCCTGGCGGAGGACAATGATCCACGAGTAGGCCCGGATCAGAGAGCTGCTCCAGAAAGGAACGATGACCAACAGGAACAAGGCCGACTTCCACCGACCGCGGAAGACCTTGGCGATGGCGTAGGCCATTGGGTATCCGACAATCACGCAGAAGAATGTGGCCAAAAGGCCCATTTTGACCGACTTGACCGACAGCTGGAGATAGAAGGTCTTGGAGAAAAACTTGGTGTAGTTGTCAAGAGTCCAATGAATGCTGCGGCCTCCGATAGGGACATCGCTGAGGAAGCTGAAGACCAGCATCATCGCCAGAGGGGCGAAGACCGCGAACGCCAGCCAGCCATAGGTGGGAAGAAGCAAACTGATCAGTCCGAGCCGACGCCGGAGAGCTTTCATTGGTGGTCGCTTCCTGAGTGTGCATCCGCGGCGTTCAGCATCCAGCGCGGCGGAGGGGGAGTGTCAAATGGGGGCAGGTCCCGCCGTCGTAGGCGGACTCGTGACCTGCCCCCCGTCATCCTACTGAGAAGCCTTCACTTCCTCCCAAAGCTCGACCCATACTTGCTTGTCGTCTTCGGACAGCGGCGCATAGAACTTGAGGCGGGCAATCACGTCGGGCTGAGAAAGGTAGCTCTTGTTGAGCGAGTCGTCCGGAAGCCCGGCGGCCGTCTTTTCGTTGCTCGGGACAGGCGCGCCGACCTTGGCATCCCATTCGAGATAGAAATCCGGGCTGACCATGTAGTCGAGCCAGGCCAGAGCCGTGTCGTAGTGCGGCGCGTCTTTGGGGATGGCCCAGCTGTCCACCCAACCGATCGCTCCTTCTTTGGGGACCACGAACGTGAGGGGGAGCCCCATCTTGGCTGCCCGGGCGCTCGACCCGCTCCAGTATGTCCCCAGAACGATGTCGCCCGCGGCGAAGAGCTTGTTGAATTCATCCTCTGAAGCCCAGAAGGTCTTGAGTTGCGGCATCAGAGAGATCAGCTTGGCCTTCACCGCCTCCAGATCGGAGGGGTTGTTGGGATCCTGCCCGAGGGCGATCGCGGCGAACATGACGTTGTCTAGAAAGTAGTCCTGCCAGGCGATCTTCCCCGCGTACTGGGGATCCCACATGATGTCATAGCTATCGACCTCGGTCGTGATCTGCTCGGAGTTGTAGGCGATTCCTGTCGCTCCCCAATCCCAGGGGATGCCGTAGAGTGTGTCGCCCCTGCGCATCTCGGGCAGGTCCAGTAGGCTCTGGGAGAGGTCGGCGAAGTTGGACAACCGGTCTGTCTCGACTGGTTCGAGCAGATTCTCCTCGATCGCCTGCCATCCCCAGGTGTTACCGATCAGCACGGCGTCGTAGGTTCCCGGGCTGGTGCGCAATTTGGTCAGCAGCTCCTCGTTGGAATTGTAGTAGTCGTGGACGATCTCCACGCCGTACTTGTCCTGGAACGCCTGGAGCGCCCACGGCTCGTCCGAGCCATAACCCTGCCAGTTTAGGATGTGCAATGGCCCTGTCAATGCCTCGGGCGCGGCCGCGGTGGGTTCAGCCGGAGCCGCAGACGGGGCGCCTACAGGAGGGGCCGTCGGGCTGGGAGCGGCCGGCTGCGCGCAGGCGGCCAACGTCCCCAGGATGAGCGTCAGAGCCATCAGTCTCGCTAGCCATTTCGATCTCATCAGTGCTCATCTCCTTCTCTTGTTTCCATGGAGGAATCTCTTCCTGCTTCTTCTCGTTTGATCTGGTTCGGGGTCGTCGGATCAGAATGCGGGCCACTCTCCTTTCGCCCCTGTACACGAAGATACCGGCAGATAGGCGATCTTCACCCTCTGGCGCGCCGTCCCGTCAACTGAGACGTAATGGCGTCAACCGGTTTGCCTCGTGGAGTTTTTTCACCTCGGGTGCCGAGGGCAAAGAGCTCTGCGCGCCGACTTTGGTGACTGCCAGAGATCCGGCGCAGATGGCATGGGGCAGGGCTTGACGCGGATCCGCGCCGTCCAGGAGGGGGACTGCAAATCCGGCGATGAAAGCGTCTCCGGCTGCGGTGGCGTCGACGACGGTCACGGCCGGAGCTTCGAAGCCCACCGCGCCATGCCCATCGACCAGTAGCGCTCCTCCCGCACCAAGTGTGATGACGACGGCGCGCGGCCCCATCTCGAGGAGGCGTCGGGCTGCCCTGCACGCGCTTTCCGGACCCAGAACCTCCAGCCCCGACAACAACTGGCACTCCGTTTCGTTGACGATCAGATATCCAATCCCTTTCAGCAAATCCGGCGAGAGCGGCTTGGCAGGCGCCGCATTCAGCATCGTAATGAGACGATGCCGGGTGGCAATCGCCAGCGCATGCGCGACCGTCGCCATCGGAGTCTCGAGTTGGACGATCAGAATCCGGGCCGCGGCGAGGCTCTCCTCAGCCGAGTCCACGTGGGAGGCTTCCAGCCGGGCGTTGGCGCCTGGAACCACCACAATCTCGTTCTGGCCCGTCGAGTCGACTGTGATGAACGCCACCCCGGTCGATATCGACTCATCGCGTCCGATGTACGTCGTCTCGACGCCGATTTTCCCCAGTTCCTGGATCAGAGTGTCTCCGAAGCCGTCTCCGCCTACCCGACCTACCATGGCGACCCTGGATCCCAGCCGGCTCGCAGCCGCGGCCTGGTTCGCTCCTTTCCCTCCAGGGATCATCTGAAGATCGGAAGCACCGACGGTTTCACCGGCTGATGGAAAGTGGGGGACGCGAACCACGAGGTCCATGTTCAGGCTTCCAACAACGACGATCTGTGGATTCATGCGGAGGGCCTCACTGCACAAGAACCCCTCTCGACAAGCCGTATCCCCAACATGACCTGTCGCCGAGTGATCTGAGCCTCACTGCTGGCTCGCTCGATGAGCATTTCCGTGGCTCGCTTTCCGATCTCGGCGATGGGTTGGGCCACGGTCGTGAGTGGGGGGATCGTCAGGCGTGCCTCCGGGATGTCGTCAAAGCCGATCAGGGACATGTTCTCAGGCACCCGGAGCCCTCTCGACCAAAGGGCGCTCAAGGCTCCGATGGCCATCAGGTCGTTGCAGGCGAAGACAGCCGTCGGCGGCTCGGCAAGATCGAGGAGCGCCAGCATTGCCGTTTCTCCACTGTCGTGGCGAAAATCTCCCGGGACAATGAGGTCCTTTTCTTCATCGAGCCCGATTTCTGCCAGAGCAGCCCGGTAGCCTCGCACGCGGTCCGCAGATGGCGTGGCCTCGTGTGGGCCGCTGATGCAACCGATCCGGCGGTGGCCCAAAGCCAGCAGGTGTGTTGTGGCCTGGTATCCGCCTTGGAAATTGTCTACGAGCACGATGTCGACGTCGGCGGTCTCTACCTGGCGGTCCGCCATGACGAAAGGAATGCCGATTTCGCTGAGCAGGTCGACGATCTGCTTGTCGCCCCCCGTGGCGATGAAGATGATGCCGTCGACTTGCTTGGCGGCGAGCAGATCGACGTAGGCAAGCTCCTTCTCCAGCTTGCCGTCGCAGTTGCAGAGAATCACGCTGTAGCCGGCCTCGAAGCCGGCATCCTCGACGACCCTTGAAACCTGGGCGAAGAAGGGGTTTACGTTGTCGGGGACCAGCAGCCCGATGATCCTGGTCTCCTTCAGGCGCAGGCTGCGGGCCAGCATGTTAGGGCGGAAGTGAAGGGCCTTCATCGCTTCCAGGACGCGGCCTTGGAGCTCCGGCGATACGAAACGGGTCCCGTTGATGACGTGGGAGACGGTGGTGATGGAGACGCCGGCTCGCTGGGCTACATCCCTCATCGTAGCGATCGCTCCACCTCCTGAACCTGCGCAACCGATTGCGCAAACGTTTGCTATAATCTAGCATAGAACGATGACCCATGTAAAGAGGGATCTATAAACTCGACTATTTCTATCTACATTAAGCCGGCAGGCTCGACCGTGAACCGCGACGCCGACAGTCCGGGGATTGAGGCGGCATGCCGGCGGTTCGCTTCATGAGCGGTCTCACCAGGGGAGTGGGACATGTCCCCCAATCTCCCTGGTGGGCATCTGTCGGCAAGGCAGTGGATTCAAACGCGCGCCGTCGGGTACTGCCAGGGCAATCATTCCCTCGGCCATATCCTGTACCTTCAGGAGGCTGGACCATGAGCGACTATCTCGAACGACTTGCAGCGAGGTGTCCAGACGAGACACCTTTCGCCTTTCTGCGGTTTACCTGGTTCGGGGATTCCGCTTGCTCGTGCGGAGAGCATTACCTTCCCGGAGAAAGACGCTCCTTCGAGGAGATCATGGCTTCGATCAACAAGGAGCACAGCGATGACCTTGTGGAGAATCTGGCTTGCTGGGCGGTGCGCCAAGATACTCCTACCGAGGCCTCTCCTCAGGCCTGGCGCGATCTATGCTGGAAGTTCTACGACTTGATCCGGGAAGACTGCGAGGCGGAGACCATCCGCTACAGCCCGGACTACCCTCGATTGTTCGCCACATCAACGATAGATGACTACCTCGAGGTAATCATCCACCATACCAACTGCGGGGGCGCGATGCGCTCGGCATCACTAGCTTTCGGTGGCGCATCCCCCGGCGAGCATCAGGCCCTGGTAGGCATGACGCACCTGTATCCGGAGTCCCTGGCCGGGGCGACGGCCCTATACGGCGCCGTGCTTGCCCTGAAGGAAGGCGACACCATGGAGGATGCCTGGAAGGAGGCCGTCCGAGGCGCCGAGTCAGGCGAGGTACGCGCCCGAGAGCTTATTGCCGGCTGGGGCAAAGATCCGGGTCCTCCCGGCCGAATGGCGGATCAATTGCGGGACGTGCACACCACGGCGGACCCGGCGTACGGCGTCAAGGATTGGCGCGCCGAGGGGATCACCACCCGCTTCGTCGTCGCCGCCGCCATGCAGGTCGCAGCCGAAGCGATCCCCCTCGGACCGCATCGAGCGATGCGTCACGTCGTCGAGCAGGGGATCGCCATAGGGGGAGATCCCGACACGATCGGTTCGATGGGGATGGCGCTGGTCGGGGCGCACTTCCAGGACGATCTTCTGGTCGAGATCGACCATGTCATGCATGCAGACACACGCTTCCAAGACTGGGGCCTGCCGGCGTTTCTGGTGCCCAAGAGTGCGTAGATCGGCGAACCGCTTACCGGGGCGGTGCCCGAGGCGCCCCCAGTGGTGAAAGCCCCGCGAGCCTCGGGGAGCAACACCGCCGACAGGGAGGTTCAGGACATGGGGAAGAAGCGGGTTGTCTTTGCGCGGCCGCTGACCGAGTCAGCGATCGGAGTCTTCGGCCGGGCGGTCCGGAGAGAAACGGGCGCGCCGCCGAATGTGAGTGGGGCCGGCTGGTCGTGCTGGTTTCCTCTGGGCGAGCTCCACGGATCTGCGTCTCTGGAGATCGGCTTGGTTCAGACCGAGCCCCGGTCGCTCTTGGTCGAGGCGATGGAACGCCATCCGGATCGAGAGGAATGGGTCTACGCCATCGACCAGGCTTTCATCCAGGTGGTTTCCCTTTCTCAGCCGGATGATAACCGCCGGCCCGACCCCGACCGGGCCCGGGCGTTCGTCTTGCAGCCGGGCGAGGGAATAGTCATGGCTCGCGGAACCTGGCACGCGCCCGGGCTCCCCGCCACCGATCGCGCGACGCTGTATGGATTCGCTCTGAGCAAGCCCATGCCCGGCTCAGTTCCGGAAACCGAGGGCTGGGTGGACTTCAGAGGAGGAGTCAACATCCGGGTGCACCCCTGAGGCGAAGGGCCGGGAGGAGAGGCAGACCGCCGGTCACCCTTGCGACCGGGCCAGGTAGGACGTTCTGGTCGCCCAGCGGAGCGGGATCTCCGGGCGAATGCCCAAGCTTGCGGTGAGCTCGCAGCGGAAAGACCCCGGGTGCATTCCTCGGTTTCCGGAGAGGGAATTCCCCAGATCATGACCCGGTCGTCATCGGCGACGGCCACCAGATATCGCCCCTGCGAATCGCAGGCGACCCCCTGCACCGGGACTCCCAGATCCATCAACTGCGAGACCAACTCCCCCTTGGCGGCATCCCAGATCAGGACCTTTCCATCCGCGCCGGATGAGACCAACAGTTTCCCCGTCGGCGCACAGGCCGGTCCAAGCACCCAACTCTCGTGGCCCTCGAATGCGCGAAGCGTGGCTTGGGCCGTTGCATCCCAAGTCCGCGCCGTCCAGTCCTACAAAGCGCGCTGACCTGGTCATCGAGATCGACGGCGACAGCCACGCGGAGCCGGAGCGGGCCAGCCGCGACACGGATCGCCCGCAGTAGCTTTCACTTCGAGTATACCGGGTGATCTGCTCAACAGCGCCGAATGTGGAAGAGGCGCTGGTGGGGGTGATGGAGGGGATATCCTCTCGCGTGGATCGGCCCCTTGAGCCGATGATCCAGATTCGCAACCCTGGGCTGGCGAAGTCAACAAGCTCATCAACCGTGTCCCAGCGGTGAGTCCCGACCTGAGAAGGCAGAAAAATGGCCCCGAGCTCCTGAAGCGTGGCGCGATTCCCGGCCGGGTTGCAGTCGTCCGATACGCGGGACGATGTCTATCTCTGTCCCGAGGGAGGGTTGCTCCAGTGCGTGTTCTCCTTGCTGGCATTCCATCGTCCGTCGGATGTCCGTCGTCGGTACCGCAGATTCCTCGATTGGGCTTGTGTAGGGGGAGGGATCGCCGACGACTGCCCTCTCCCTTGAGCGCCAGCGGGATCTTGTCGTCTCCTTACAGATCGAGAATCCATTCATCTGTAAGGTAATAGCAAGCCCATCCTGCAATACAGTCTAGACGCAGCCGGAGGCGCTGTTCCACAGTGAAGCATGAGGAACAGATTGCGAGCGCCCTGCCCGAGAGGCCATCCGTGGTTTCTCTCAAAGGATCATAGTGAGGGAGCGATGAGGAGGTGAACATCCAATGACCATTATCGTCTGGCTTCTCGAGTTCGTGCTCTGCTGGATCGTTTGCGTCCTCGTCGTCACGAACATCGATCCCATTGTCACCCGGTTTTCGGCGTGGATCGATCGTGAGATCCTCAAGAGAGACGTGCCTGGTACGCTGGCTGCCACAATCGTGGAGAATCGCGTTGACGACGAACGGATCCTCCGACGCTGAGTCCACAATGTGGACAACCCATTTGTGTTGGCCGATCCGCGCCGCATACGATCTGGTGAGAGACCAGATCCCCCCTCACGCTATTCGTCCGGCACACCCCAGATAAGCACGCGGTCATCGTCGGCGATGGCGATTAGATAGCGACCCTGCGCATCGAAGGTCACGCCTCGCATCGGCGCATCGAGGTCCACCAGTTGCGAAATCAGTTTGCCTTTGTCCGCGTCCCACAGCAGAACTTTCCCGTCAGCGCCTGATGAGACCAGCAGGCCTCCGGCCGGCGCGTACGCCAATCCAAGCACCCAATCATCATGGCCTTGAAGGACGCTTAGCGTGTCATAGGTCGTCGGGTCGTAAGTGCAAACTGTGCCGTCCCAGGAGGCGCTGGCGATCTGGGGGCCTCTTGGCGCGAAAGCGACTTGCGATACAGCGGATGTATGACCGCCTAGCGTAGCGAGCAGATCCCCGGTCTCGGCCGACCAGAGTCTGACGTTTCCGTCACCTGAGGCGGAGGCCAGGGTTTTCCCGTCGCTCGAGAACGCCACGTCCCACACCCAACCCTGCTGTCCGCGCAGGTCCAGGCGGAGTTCTGGAGGCGCTGCGTTGGGGATCTCCTGAAGCTTCACCGTTCCGTCCTCCCCGCCCGATGCCAGGATCGAGCCGTTCGGCGAAAGGGCCACGCTGGTCACTTCCTCAGTGTGGATCGGGAACTCCTGCCACCAACCGTCCAGAGCAAAAAGCGGCCATCGGCGAACAAGTCCATCGCGCGAGGCCGAGAAGAGATCCCCGCCTTCGTCCACGGCCGCCAGGTCATATACCCAGTCGTCGTGAATCCGCCAGATCGCCGGCTGTTCATGGACCTTCGAGCTGAGATCCCATTGAAGGAGCTGCCCGTGGGCGTTGCCGACGAAGAGCGTATCGCGGAAGATCACAAGGCTGGTCGGATCACTGGCCGGCAGCGCCGCCAGCTGTTGAAGCTTCGTAGCATTTGTCAGCGTGATCGGGTCCAGCTCTACGGGCAGGTTGACGATGCTCGTCACATCCTCAGGGGACACGGCGATGATGCTGCGAGGTGATACTTCCTCCCAGGCGAGGCCTCCATCCATCGTGCGGCGAAGCTTCCCCTCATCGTCGAGGCCCCATCCATTTCGCTCGTCCACGAAATCCACGTCACCGTGCCAGTCCAATCCGGTGACTGGCGACCAGCTCCGCCCGCCGTCGCGCGTCTTGAAGAGGCTCCAATCCGTCGCCGTCTGACCGGAAACCCAGTCGGTCGGGCCGATGACCCAACCGACATTCGCATTGAGGAACATGGGAAACCCATGAGGCATTTGCACCGACTGCCAAGTCTGGCCTTCGTCCGTGGTGAAGTCAAGCCAGCTCGTGTCCGACGCGATTCCTTGTTCGTCGTAACTTCTGCAGCGCGGCCGCAGAACGACTCCGGCCCGGGCCGACAGCGTTTTGAACACGGCGAAATTGCACTCGCTGTAGCCCTCAATGGGGCCTTCCTGGGCGGCCAGGGAATCTTGGTAGTGCGTCTCCCAGGTGAGCCCTCCGTCACGCGTGATGGACAAAGTCCAGGGTGGGCTGACGCCGGAAAAGACGTCCGTCGTGATCCACCCCACTTGCCGATCCACAAAGTCGATGTTGCTGGCGTAACCGAAGTTCGCGAGCATCCGTTCCCAAGTGGCTCCACCATCCGACGTTCGAAACAGTTCGCCGGTGTGCGATCCCGCCCCGTGGAAGATGTCGATCAGTGCCCAGCCATACGACGGGTCGACAAAATCGATGGTCATTGAATCAAGGCCGTAATTCCTCCGCCCGAGCAAGCCACGCTCCCAGTGCATCCCACCATCCACCGTCCGCCAGATGTCTGCGTAGCTCGGATGCCCGTCATACGACGGACTGGCCCAACCATGGTCGGCGTCCAGAAAGCCGGTCGCGAATCTGAAGTGGATGGACCGTCCGTCCGCATTGTTCATGTCCAGGGACACAGGTGGGCTCACGTCGATCCAGGTGAGTCCCCCATCGGCCGTCTTCAGCACGTGCTCCAGTCCGTCGTCAGAGTGGAATACGGCCCAACCATCCTGGCGGTCGACCATGTCGAGACTGCTCAACCGCAGGGGTTGGTCCGATGGCAGCTGTGGGAAAGGTATCTGCTTGCTCGGAGCAGCTTGTTCTGTCGGAGGAGGAAGTGTTGGGCTTGGCTCGGTTGTCGACGCCGGAGGCAGCGCTAATGTGGCTGCAGTGCGAGGGGTTGCCGAAGGCCTCAAAGGCGCGTTGTAAGATGGAACGCCGCAAGACGTGGCGATGAGGCCAAGCAATGCGAAGAGGCAGGTCGTTCCTCTTTTCATGGGTATCCCCCCGGGGGCCGAGGCCATCTGCCGAATCATACCGCGCGGCCGCGGGAAGTATTGCGGGCTGAGTTGAACGGGAGGGGACCTATTCAACCGACGCCTAACGGTTTGCCGCGAGCTCGGTTCGCGCCATGCGCCTTGCGGCCGGGCGAGCCATCGCTAGATACCCCAGTGCGAGGATGCATCCCAACCCAAACGCTCCCGTCCAGAGCGTCGTCGAGCCGGCATGTTCAAACACCCAGCCGCCGATGATGGGGCCGACAAAGGCGGCAAAGCCATAGGCTGCGCCGAAGACGCCCTGGAATGTGCCACGCATGTCGAGCGGCGAGAGGTCGGCGACGATCGCCGGCGCGATCGTGGCGCCGATGATCTCGCCCAATGTCCAGATGGCGACGGTCATGGCGTAGGCCCACAGCGTGTCGGCGAAAGCCGTCATGCCAAATCCCACCCCCAGGAACATGGCTGCCAGGGCGAGCGAGCCGAACCGCGGCCATCGCACGGCAGCGTTGCTGGCGGGGATACTGAGAAGGACGATCAGCACACCGTTGAGTGAAATCGCCAAACCGTATTGGTCGGGGCCGAGCCCGGCGGATTGCATGTCGACGGGGAGCGTCACGTTCCCTTGCATGTAGATCATGCCAAATCCCAGGGCCAGCAACGAGAAGACGAGAAGGATAGGCTCGCGCCTGACCTGGCCGAGGCGCGCTCTGGCTGTGGGCCTGGAGGCTGATTCTGCGCCTATCGGCCTCGTCTCTCGCACACCCCACAGGACGATCAAGCCGAAGATGAACGTTGTGGCGGCGTCGCCGAGGAACAGCAGGAAGTAGTCGAACCGGGCGATCAGACCTGCCAGAGCCGGGGCGAAGGCGAACCCCAGGTTGATCGCCCAGTAAAGGTAGCCGAATGCCTTCGGCCGCAGATCGGCCGGGACCAGATCGGCGACGGCCGCGCTGACCGCCGGGCGGTAGAGATCGGTGAAGAACCCTTGAAACAGGGTCAGCACAGCGATGAGAGGCACCGGCCGGGCCAGTCCCAACAGGACCATGTTCACCGGGGCGATGAGAAAACTTAAGAGCAGTACAGGCCGGCGGCCAAGTCGATCGGCCAGCTCACCGCCGATGAGCTGGGCGGCGAATGATCCCGCTCCGAACAGGGAGACCATCAGGGCGGCCTGGCTGACCGGGATGCGACGTTGTGCAGTCAGGTAGAGGGTCAGAAATGGGACAACGAAACCGCCCAGGCGGTTGATCAGTGTCCCTACCCACAGGAGCCAGTAGGTCGAGGGGAGTCCAGTCGTCAGCCCGGCAAGGCGAGAGCGAAGTCGGTTGGCCATAGAACCCCAATCATAACAGCGGCCGGACCATCCTCGGTCTGAGTCGCCACATCGCCTGGACATCCTGCGCTTGCGCCCCAGGGCTGCAAACCCGCGCGACTTCCGCTGGCGTACGCCTGTAAGTCATGGTAGATACGGTCCCGACGCAGGGACAGGAGGGTTGGGAGATGGATAGGAGAAGCTGGGTCCCGATTGCAGTTCTCGTGCTCGCAGGTCTGGTGCTGAGCGCTTGCACGATCGGCGTCGATCGAAATCCCGACGGGTCGCTCAGAGTGGATGTCAGTCTGCCGGAGTCAACGATCCAGAACGAGATCGACCAGGGTCTCAACGATCCGCTGATCCAGGATTTGAATGCAGATCTGCGCGAGGGCTACATCTTCGTAACCGCCGATCGGAAGCGCGTGCAGAGTGATGTCGTCGATCGGCTGACGTTCCGTTTGGATCTTGGGGAGAAGGACGGAAACTTGACGGCGGCGGTTTCAGACATGCAGGTCAATGGCAGGGCGACGGACACGGCCTACGTCAGTGTGTGGAACCAGCGCCTGGCGAACCGCCTGGAGAACGCCGGCCGCCGCAACTCGGACGCCACGCTGCAGTCGGTCACGATCAATAGCAATGCGGTCGAGTTCGTGTGGCGGATCGAGACGGCGAGGAGTAGGGGAGAGTAGGGAGGAGCGACCCTTCGCGAAGCACCCTTGAAAGCGCCTGTCAACCCTGCTGGTGTCTTTCTCTTGTTCTG
>CAZGRL010000108.1:0-12270 GCA_964528155.1 uncultured Anaerolineaceae bacterium | reverse complement strand
CAATAGACAACAAGCAGTCAGCAATTAGCGATTAGCAGTTAGCAATTAGCGGGAATAGATGAGGGGCCAACAGTTCTCTCAGTCGGCCCCTTGTTCGTTCCTTGGGAAGGGTTAGGCGGCGGCGAGCGTCGGGAGCTCTAGGCCGGAGGCGCTCATTCGCCACAAGGCCTCGAAGGCCACATCTCGCAAGTACGGGGTTTGGGATCGGAGGGCGTGGGCGATGTCGGAGATGACGTCAGGATCGCCCGTCCATGCCAGTGCATCCAGGGCGGCGGCCTTCTCGGCCGTCGTGCCGTCCTTGAGGGCTTTCCTGACGGTCTGCCTCGAGGCCTGTCCCGGGCCGACGCCGAGGCCTTGCTTGGCGGCGTATCCGACGACCCAGGCGAGTTCGGATGGATCCTCCGCAGGCGCGCGGATCTTCCAGGCGGGCTTGCGACGATGCTCGAGAGCCTCGGCCGCGGCCCCGCGCACGACCCATTGGCTGTCCTCCAACTGGACATGCTGGAGCAGCTCCTCGGCCCATCCCTCAGGGACCCGAGCCAGTCCGAACACAGCCGCCCGCCTGGTTAACAGATTGTCGAGTTCGATCGCGTCCCGGAGCATGGCGTAGCCCTCTTCCGGTTCGCACGCAAGGGCTTCGGCCACGGCCAGTCGGATGTTCTCCTTGCCTCCCAGCAGGACTTTGCCCAGAACCTCCAATGCCGCCGTGTTTCCGATCCCGGCCAGAGCCAGGCAGGCCGCCTGCTGGACGAGAATCTCCCTTTCGTTGGTGAGGATCTTCTGCAGGTCGGCCACTGATTCGGTGTCACGCAAGCCGCCCAGACCAAGACAAGCCAGGACCCTGCTCTCCGATTGCGGCGACGCAAGCAAACGTCGGAAGAGGATCGCCACCGAGGGTTCTTTCGTCCCGACGAGGGCATGGACGGCACGCAGCCGAAGACCAAACGGCCGGCTGGCGTCCTGGGTGATCATCCCCAGCGCGCGCAGCACGGATGGCCTCCAGGGTGCTTTCAGTGGCGCGCCCTGCAGCCAGCGCGCACACAGCAAAACGCGACTCTCGAGCGGGTCGTGCTTGACGTGAAGCTGTTCGTCGGCCAGGGTCGAGGCATCGGCCATCGCGGCGTAGTAGCGCATGGCGGTCTCGGCCGGCAGCCAGCCCGGCTCGGTCGCCGAGCGTGAGACCTTGCCGCGGATCATCGCCCGCGCGGCCAGATAGGCGCCAACCGCGGGCTGATAGAAAGAAATGCGACTCCCGATGCGGCGAGACAAGACCCCGGCCTCGACCAGATCGCCGATCGGCGTCGCACGGTGCAGCGCCCGCTCGGGGACGGCCCCCTTGCGCTCGTTGATCCACGTGAGGGCCGTCGCTTCTGAGGTCGGCCGCTCTTCGTGGGAGAGGAACCGGGACACAAAGGCCTCGAGATCGTTCACCGCATCCTGACCGCGAGCGTCGCCCGCATGGGCCGCCCAAGCGCGCAGGGTTACCTCGAGCGGCATGGCGCCGCGCATCCCGCCGATCAACCAACCATTGACCACTTCCAGGTCGACCTCGGAGGCGCGGCTCTTCGGCAGGCCGGGGACGACGTAGTTCTTCCAGGCCTCACTCCAAAGCTTGAGGAAGGTCCGTTGTTCGTGCTCGCCCCACGGGGCAATCGGGATCGGGGCTAGCCGAGCGCGAGCCAGGCCGTCGTAGCCGGAGGCCGGTCCGGCTGCGACAATGTGGTTGCCGGGGTAGGCCTCGGTCAATTTCTGCAGCCAATCCGAAATCGGGGCCAGCTCGGGTCGGGTCAACTCGTCGAGACCGTCCAGGAGTAGGAGCGCCCGGGCAGAGCGAAACTGGTTTCGTAAGAAGCCAGGCAATCGGGAGGCGAGAGCCGTGGAGACGGTCATCCCGGCCGCTGCCAGAATGACTTCCAGCGGATCCTTTTCGCGCATCAGATCCGGCCTCAGGTCGGCGGCGTGGATGAGCACCGGAACCCATTGGACGGCGGGTCCTGCCCTGGGGTCGCGTTTTGCCGCCAGAATGGCCAGGTAGGCAAGGGCGCTTGTCTTCCCACTTCCGAGTCGACCCGTGATGAGCAAGTTGACGTTGCTGTTGAGCGCCTGGCCGATCGACATCGTCGGAGCCCGATAGATCCCGGATAGCAGGACCCAGTCCGGGAGAGAGGGGAGCACGGCCAGGGTGGTCTCGTGCATGGCCTCCTCTTGGGAGGGATCGGGCGGGGGAGGCAAGACGAGTAGCCGGGGCTCGACGGCGATTTCCTCCAGGGCGAAGATCGCCCTGGCAAGATGCATGGTTTCGGCCCGGCCGATCATCTCGCGTCGGTAGCGTTCGATCGCGCCGGCGCGAAACTCGTCGAGCAGGCTCTTCCCACGGCTGGCGCTGACGCGAACGATCCACACGAACGCCGGAGACATCCGGAACAGCAGGAACAGCACGATCGCGGCCACGACCAGGCCGAAGATGAACTCGGGGAGATTGAACTGGAATCCGAATATGCCGTTCATGTCTCGTTACCCCGCATACAAGAAGCGATGACACTGAGGGCAGCGCACGAGTTCGTCCGCGCTCCGGATCGCCTGGCTGGCTGACGCCGGGAGGATCAGGCCACACACACCGCAGCTTCCTTCTTGAACCCGGGCCACCACAACACTGCCCATACCTTGCCTCAGTTCCATGTAAAGAGCAACATCACTTTGGTCCACACTCGCCAGGCTGGCCTCCCATTCCGCTTGCAGGCGGCTCAGGTCAGCCAAGAGCCCGGTCCGCTCCTGATGGAGCTGATCATGCTCCTCGGCTACCGTTTCCTCGGCTGTGGTCAGGAGCTCCTGTGCTTCGTCGCGGCCGATCTCGGCCTCCTCGGCGGCCACCATCGCGTCGAGAAGCCTGTCCTCGAGCGTCGAGAGGTGGCGCTTAAGGGATTCGGATTCCTGCTGGAGATCCTGGAGCTCTTTGGGGTTCTTGATTGCCCCGCTGTACAAGTCCTTGTCGGTCTGTTCGATCTTTGCCCTCTGAAGGCTTGCGGCATCCTCGGCGCTGCGACTGGCGGACTGGGCTGCCCGCCACTCCGCCTCGGCCTTGGCAAGATCGGCGCGTCGGGCCTGAATGAGCTCTGATCCTTGCAGGATCTGATCGATGATTGCGACGCGTTCCTGCGCGCGATCGAGGGCGGTGTCGATCTCCTGCAGGCGATAGAGGCTCGAGGCGCGGCTCATGCGTGAATTATAGATGCGTTGAGATCGATGGCAAGACAGAATGCCGATCCCTGGCTTTGAATGTGTCCACGCGAGGTCGGTGTAGACCATGGCGTGACGCCTGTCCGAGGTCGGCGCGCCGCCGATTGGCAGCCGTCGAACGCTCGGCGTACAATCTGCGGCGTGTCCCGGCGAACGGAATGGATTCTCGCCGGCGGCCTATCTGTGCTGGCCGTCGGTCTGACGGTCATCCCCTACCTGCTGGCCACCGAAGCCGTGTCCGGCAAGGCCGTATTCGGCGGTTTCCTCATCCATCCTCTCGATGGGTTCAGCTATCTGTCGAAAATGCGCCAGGGCTTGGATGGTGGTTGGCTCTTTCGCTTACCGTATGCAGCCGAGCCCGGTGAGGGGGCGTTCACCTTCGTGTACCTGTTGCTCCTGGGTCACCTGGCAGGCTGGTTCGGAACACCCCTCCTTGTCCTCTACCATGGCGCACGCGTCGTCGCTGCGCTGGCCATGTTTCTTATGGCATTCGGGTTCTATGAGGTTGTCTTACCAGATCGCCGATCACGCTGGCTGGCATTCGTCCTGACCCTGTTTTGCACCGGAGTCGGATGGCTCGGCCTCCCGACGGGCTTCTTCGCGACGGATCTTTGGATGCCCGAGTCGATTCCGTTCCTGTCTGCCTATGCCAACGCCCATTTTCCGCTGGCGTCAGCCTGCATTCTTGGCGGGGCACTGGCGATCTCCAGGACGGACTGGTCGGTGTTGCGCCGGAGTCTGGTCTGCGTACTGTGCGGTTTTGTCATCGGCGCCGTCCTGCCGTTCCTCGTTCTTGGCCTGGCCGCCTTTCTCGCCGCCTGGAATGCCTGGGAGATCGGCCGGGACCCAGGCATCACGGACTGGAAGCGCGTATGGCGAGAACATCGAGGCGACTTGCTCCCCAGCGGAGCGTTTATCGCGGCGGCAGGGCCTTGGATCGTTTACGATTTCTGGCTGATCCTGACACACCCGGCGTTAGCGGCCTGGAACGCTCAGAATAGGACTCCTTCCCCGGCTCCCTTCGACTATCTCCTCGGTTTCGGACTGGTGCTCTTGCTGGCCGTGATTGGCGCGATCCTGGCTCGACCGGATGAAGACCGCAAGGGCCGCATGTTGCTTGCCTGGGTCATCGTCACGGCATTGCTGCTATACGCCCCGATCAACGTTCAACGGAGGCTTGCTCAAGGAATGTTCTTCCCCATGGCTGCGCTGGCGGCGCTTGGCCTGGAAGGGATCGGGAAGCGATGGCGCACTCTGTTTGCCCCCGTCGTCTTCATGACATTCATCCTGTCGGTTCCGTCCAATATCACCGTCGTTCTCGCCGGTCTGGACGGCGTTGCCCAGTTAAACCCCCGAGTTGTCCTATCGCAGGCAGAGGCCGATGCATATCAATGGACGTCTGACCACGTTCCGCCCGGCAGTCTGATCCTGGCCGGTGAGACCGCGGGAAATAGGCTTCCCGCGTTCGCCGACGTCCATGTCGTATTCGGCCATCCTTTCGAGACACCGGATGCGACGGCCGAGCGCGACTGGATGGAATCGATGTACTCGTGGTCCGGTGATGCGAGCGCGGGCCTGGATCATCTGAGAGCGCGAGGAGTCACCTACGTGTACTTCAGCCGTGAAGAACGACACATCGGGACGCCAAGCTGGCTCGATCAGCTCCCGATCGTCTTCGAGGAAGGCGATGTCTCGATCCGAAAGGTAAGCCCTCCGTGAGGGTGAGATGGGGCCAGCCGACGCGCCAGGTGCTCCCATTCCTCGCAGCCGCGGCGTTGTGGTTGGCGCCGCTCACGCTGCATCCGACCTCCGTGGCGTTCTGGAGAGGCGGAGCCTACTCCGATCTCTTGGTCTCCCACTGGCCGAGCGCGATCCTCTTGCACCGCGGTATCTTCGACGTCGGCCGGATTCCGTTGTGGAATCCGTCGATCCTGAGTGGAACGCCTTTCGCGGCTGACCCGCTGTCAGGCATGTGGTACCTCCCCAACTGGGTCGCGGTGCTTTTCCCGTCGGCCATCTCTTTCAACATACTTTTCTGGCTCCATCTCACGTGGGCGGGCTGGGGGGCGGCGCTCCTGGCTAGAGCTGAGGGAGTCGGCAGACCGGGCGCCCTCGTCGCCGGTCTGGCATTCGCCGGATCACCGAAGCTGATCGGGCACATCGGGCTGGGTCACCTTGGCCTGGTCGAAGCGGTTTGCTGGACACCCTGGGTGCTCCTCTCGGCTGGCGCGGCCATCCGTTCACTGGCGGCCGAAGGGCAATGGTTGCGGAGGTCTGCGCTCGCGGGCGTGGCTCTGGGCGTGACATTCCTGGCGGATCCGCGCTGGTCCGTGCCGGCCGCGATGGCGGGTCTCGCCTATGCGCTGGCGCGAATTGCGCGTAGCCACAGACAAGCCGGCGGTTCGCTTTCCCTGGCGCGGCTGGCCGGTAGCGCCGCGTTTACCGGGACCTTCGCGCTGGGCATCTCCGCCGGCCTGGCGATGCCCCTGTGGGAGTTTCTCCAATTGTCGACCCGGGCGGGGCTGAGCGAGGCCCAGAGGGTAGGGCTGTCGCTTCCGCTGGATCAATTGAGAGGACTCGTCGTCCCCGATTTCGGGGGTTGGCCGGAGTGGATCGCCTATCCCGGGATTGCCGTCATTGTATTGGCTGCCCTCGGATTCGTCGAAAGCCAGGCCAAGGCGACCTTCTGGTGGAGCCTGGCCCTCGGCGGTGTACTGCTCGCGTTGGGTGCTACGCTGCCCCTCTATCCGGCTGCAATCTTGCTCATTCCGGGTCTCAGTCTGCTGCGCGTCCCGGCTAGGTTTCTTTTCCTTACATCGCTTGGGCTCGCCATCCCGGCGGGCCTCGGACTGCAAGCCCTCCTCCCCGGCCGCGAACATGCGCGTAGCCACAAGCAAATGCTGTGGATTGGGATCATCGTCGTCGCTCTGATGGTTCTCCTCGCCGGTATGAGCATACGCCAGCCCGGTTCGTCGGATCCTTTGCTTCGTGAGCGGGCGTTCACGGGCATCGCGTTGGCGCTGTTGGCGTTCGCATGGCTGGGTTTCATGCTGCGTGGAACGATAGGCGCCCGGGTCGGAATGGCGGGCTGGATCTTCCTCGTCTGCGCCGATCTGGCATTGATGGGCATCGCTTCGCTACGTATCGTTCCTGCAAGCCAAGCCGAGGGGCAACGCGCCGATCTGGCTGAGTGGGCGGCTCAGCAGGTCGATGGCGGGCGGGGTCTATCCCCGTCGTACAGCTTGCCACAGCCCGCTGCGGTGAACGCCGGTCTTGAGCTGGCCGATGGCATCGACCCGCTGCAGCTCGCAAGCTACCGCGATTTCATGGCAACGAATCTGGGATTCTCACCGCAAGACTACAGCGTCACGCTGCCACCGTTCCCGGACGGCGACCCGACGAAGGTGTGGGCGGTCACGCCCGATTCGGAGGGTCTCGGCCTGCTGAGTGTGACCTACGTTGTCTCCGAGTATCCGTTGCAGGCCGACGGCCTGACGCTTGAGACGCGCCGCGAGGGCGCCTACGTGTATCGCAACATCAACGCGCGCCCAAGGGCTTGGGTGCAGCCTTCGATCGATGATGGCGCGGCATGGGCGCCCGTCGATCGGATCGAACGATCGGTCGATGTGCTACGCATCCGAGCAACGGGGCCGGGAACGCTGGTGATCAGTGAGCTCGCTTACCCCGGATGGCGGGCGACGGTGGACGGCAGACCGGTAACAGTCGAAACCGTGTTCGGTATCCTGCGAGGCGTCGAACTTCCGGAGGGCAGACACGACGTCGAGTTCGACTTTCGGCCGACGAGCGTCTACATTGGGGTAGGCGTCACGCTGTTGTTCGTCCTGTTGGCTGCATGGGTATGGAGCAGACGATGACTCGCGCCGAGCGCAACTGGTGCCTGGCCTTCGCCGGCGTCGTCGCGATCGTCACCACAATCCCGTACGTCGTCGGCTACTTGAGCCAGGGGTCGTCCTGGCGGTTCACCGGTTTTGTAATTGCGGTCCAAGACGGCAACTCGTATATCGCCAAGATGCTCTCCGGATCAAGTGGTGCGTGGCTGTTCAGAACGCCGTATACGGCCGAGCCTCAGCCGGGCGTACTGGCATTTCTGCCGTACATTCTCCTCGGGAAGTTGGCGGCCGGGGATGCGCTGCACGAACAGCTCGTCGCCCTGTTTCATATCTTCCGAGTTGGGGCGATCTTCGTTCTGATCCCGGCGACCTATCGCTTTGCGGCGACCTTTGTCGATCGGCCCGCGTGGCGCAAGTGGGTCACTGCCGTGGCAACCCTCGGCGGAGGGCTTGGCTGGGTTCTCGTCATGACGGGCCTGGGAAACTGGGGAGGCAGCCTGCCACTCGATTTCCATTCCCCCGAGACATTCGGCTTCCTGGCGGTATTTGGCCTGCCTCATCTTATCGTCTCAAGGTCTCTGCTGCTCATCGGGCTCTTGTGCTACATGGAGTCGAGTGACGCCCCGCGCCGGGCGTGGCTCGCCGGGGGTCTGTTCCTTCTCATGGGGCTGTTCCAGCCTCTGAGTGTCGTGACTGCCCTGGCCGTCGTTGCCGCTCATCTGCTGGCGCTCGCAGGTGATGCATATGCCCGTCGGAACTGGCGACCATGGCGCACGTGGCTGAGCAGGGCGATGCAAGCCGCGATCGTCGCTTCGCCGATCATCGTGTACAACATCGTTGCACTTGCCACCGATCCGTATCTCCAGGCATGGGCGCGCCAGAATCGGATCCTCTCGCCAATACCGGCACACTACGTGATCGCCTATGGAATCTTGCTCGTTCCTGCCTTCATCGGTGCGCGCAAACTGCTTTCCGGCATGACTCGGGCGCAGCTACTTCCTCTTGCATGGGTGATCATCGTTCCGATCCTGGCGTACGCTCCCGTGGATGTTCAACGTCGCCTACCGGAAGGGGCCTATGTCGCCCTTGCCGTCCTGTCGGGGATCGGCCTCTCGCACGGGAGGGGCGACGGAGCCCGGTCTCGGTGGCTAGGTCCTGCGGTGTTGGCGCTTTCGTTGCCGACGACACTCATCCTGCTAGGTGGGAGCCTGTCTGCCAGCCTGCGACCCGGCTTGCCCATCTTTCGGCCGACGACCGAGATCCACGCCTTCGAGTGGATTGCGCAGGAGGCCAACCCGGAGTCGCTGGTCCTGGCCTCTTTCGACACCGCCAACGCGCTGCCGGCCTGGGCGCCTGTCAGGGTGCTTGCAGGCCATGGCCCGGAGAGCGCAGGGTTGGCTGAGATCCTCCCTGAAATCGAAGCCTTCTATGGCGCAGGCGAGGTGCCCATGGATCGCGCGGCCTTCCTCGAACAGAATGGGATCTCTCTCGTTTTCTGGGGACCCGAGGAACGGGCCCTCGGAGGCTGGACGCCTCAAGGCGAGGCGTACCTTAAACAGGTCTTTGTCGAAGGCGACTACCAGGTGTACGAGGTCATCGATACGTGAAGTGCGCGGCGGAAGCTTCCAGCCGAGAGGTTGATCGCACATGAGAGTGCCGCAGAAGTGGGCGCGAGCCGTCCTGTTGACCGCGGGCCCATTGATTCTGTTCGGGCCCATGCTCGTTCGAGGCGAAGCACTCTACTGGGGCACGCCGATGCTGCAGTTCATCCCCTGGCGCGAGCTGGCGTTGAAGGTTGCTTCGCTTGGCCATATCCCGCTTTGGAATCCACTTCTTGGGATGGGAGCGCCGTTGCTGGCGAACTACCAATCGGCGCTGCTCTACCCGCCAAATCTGCTGCTCGGCTTGACAGGTCCCGCGTGGGGTGGTGGGTTCTTGGTCGCCCTCCACCTGATCTGGGCTGCTTGGGGCATGGCGCTTCTGGCAAGAAGACTCGGCGTGGGCGATCTCGCTCAAGTCATCGCCGGATTGGCCTTCAGCCTTTCCGGCTACATGGTCGCAAGGGCCGGATTCCTTACGATCAATGCCGCAGCGGCCTGGCTTCCCTGGCTCATCCTGGCGGCAGAGAATCTCATCGAGGCAACCGCACGCGATCGGGCGTGGTCCTCGATGATCCCTTCGACGGCGCTGTTGTCGCTTGTCTTTTCAATGCAGTGGCTTGCAGGACATGCGCAGACGGCCTGGTATTCACTGGTCCTGGTGGTGAGCTGGATGTTGTGGCGGACCTTCGAAAGGCGAGGGGATCGAAGTCCAGTCCGCGTAGTGACCGGACTGGCACTCGCTGGCGCATTCGGATTCGCGCTGGCAGCCATCCAGTTGATCCCGACGCTCGAGTATCTGGCGAATTCCCAAAGGAGTGCGGCCGTCAGCCGCGATTTCGCCCTGACGTACTCGTTCTGGCCCTGGCGTCTCATCGGGTTGATCGCCCCGAGCCTGTTCGGCAACCCGGCCTCCGGCGACTATTGGGGCTACGGCAATTTCTGGGAGGACGCGATCTACGTCGGTGTCCTGCCGGTGGTCATGGCCATCGCCGGATTGATGCGGCAGTCTCGCGCGTGTCGGCCTCACTCCGGTCTCGTACGCTTCCTCGCTGTCGCTGGTGGGCTCTCGCTCCTGTTGGCCCTGGGAAAGAACACACCGGTATTCCCGTTCCTGTTTGACCACGTACCGAGCTTCGATCTGTTCCAGGCTCCAACCCGTTGGACCCTGGTCCTCGTATTCTGTGTGGCCCTTCTGGCAGCCGTCGGGGTCGACGAGTGGGGGAGGCCGACGGGTCGAGGGCTGTACTGGTCCCGTTTGGGCACGGTCGGGGCCGGCGTCGTCATGCTCGTTTCGCCACTTGGCCCCTTCATCCTCGATGGTGTCCAGCCCACGTTCGTCCGAGGGCTGGCATGGGCGGGAGGCCTGCTGTGCGTGACAGGCATCCTGACGTTGGTTCATCCGCTCGATAGGTCCAACCGATGGGTGTGGCTGGCTGGCGGGTTCGTGCTGCTCGATTTGACTCTGGTAGGAGTCGGGTTGAACCCCAGCATCGACTCGTCCGTATTCGCGTCGCGAGGAGACCTGACAGGAGCCGAAGAAAGCCATCGCTCGTACATGACAGCCGAGGCCGAGTACAAGCTGAAATTCGTGGATGCCTTCCCGTTCTCCGGCTTTCATTCGAACCTGACAATAGACTCGCTGTTGGACCTGGGGATCCCGAACACGCTCATCCTGCAGAGCCGAAGCTCGGCCAACAACTTCGATCCGATCCTTCCGGAACGGTATGCCGTCCTTGTCGACGGGCTGGATGGGTTGAAGACCGATCATCAACCGGCGATCCTCCAACTCATGGGCGTTTCTTCCTTCGAATTCCTGGACGACAACGGACGGCTCAGACAGACAAATGTTGAGAATGCACGGCGGGTGCGGGTCGTCGGATCGGCGCGGTGGGTGGCAAGCGGACCGGAAGCGCTCGCCAACGTTCTCGATCCGGTGTTCATCCCTGACGAGGCGGTCGTACTCGAGGGAACCGGGTCCTCGCAATCCGCAGATATCGTCGCAGATGCGGAAGTCATCCCGAGCGCCGATCCGAATGAGGTCCAGATCCATGTCTCGACGGATGCGCAAGCATGGCTCGTACTTTCGGATGTCTGGTACCCCGGATGGCGCGCCTTTGTCGACGATGGCAAGGTCGAGATCTACCGTGCCGACTACCTCTTTCGAGCCGTCAGTGTGCCAGGAGGAGAGCACACGGTCCGGTTCGAGTATTCACCGTCTTCGTTCTGGGTCGGCCTGGGACTTAGCGCGATTGCCTGGCTGGCTCTGATCGGTTTGTTGTGGCGTCAAAGCCGCGGCTGAGGGTCCTCTGGCCGGCGCTGGTTGCCCTCGGTGTATGCTTCCTATACACCGGGTGGCGTCTGGCTCGGGCGAATTGGGACGCTCTATCCCTGGCCGAGCTTCCAGGCCAGGCGGCTGCAGCAGACGGCTACGACGGGCAGTTCGCCTATTACATCGCTCTCGATCCTTCCCCTGGAGCGGTGGCTACGCGACTTGATGTCCCCTCCTACCGCTACCAGCGCATTCTGTATCCGCTGGTGTCCCGCTTCCTGGCCCTTGGGAATCCCGAAGGGATACCGTGGTCCCTGTTGGCGGTCAACGTCATCGCACAATTCCTGGGTACGTGGGCCGTTGCGGAGACGCTGGCCGGGTATGGTGTTTGGCCAGGCTATGCATTAGGATACGGGCTCTGGGTCGGGCTCGTTGTCGGCGTTGGAACGGATCTCACCGAACCCTGTGCCTACGCATTGGCCGCGGCCGGATGGTTGGCGCGTCAGCGCGGCAAAGATCTCGCTGGTCCGGTCTTGTTGGGATTGGGCCTGTTCGCCAAAGAAACCATCCTCATCTTCTGGGCAGCCGCGCTTGCTGCGGATGTGATACAGGCAGCGCCACGCCGCAGGCTCCTCGGCATGGCCCTTGGAGGCCTTGCCTTTGGACTGTGGCAAGTGTGGCTGTGGCGAACATTCGGCGCGCCGGGAGTGGGGAGCGGAGGGGCGCTTGCCACTCCATTCGAATGGATCCCCTTCATGGGACTGTGGCGCATCGGCGCGGTCAGTCTTCCCGTGCTACTGGTCTTCGTTCTCATTTTCGGACCCAGCATCGTCCTGCCGTCGATCTGGGGGATCTTCGCCTCGATTCGGTCCGCGTGGGGTGGGGCACGCCAGCCGGAGGCGTTCGCCCTTCTGCTCAACGCCGCGGTCATCCCGTTTCTACCCTTCTCGACCTTCCGGGAGCCACTGGGTATCGTTCGGGTGGCCAGCGGCCTTGTCCTGGCGACTCTGTTATTCGCCGGAAGGTACAATTTGAGGCGACCGCTCAACTACAGTCTGTTCTGGTCGGGATTGCTGGTCATCCTTCTCAACGGCTGAGACTCGCATCCCTTCCAGGTTGTCCTGACGCCCGAGATTGTGGCGACGAATCCATTGATTGTTAGGGAGACAATCTGCGGCTGAGACTCGCGCAACGTCCGCGGGGAACGCGAAGAAGCTACCGGGGTTGGCAACGCCCCCGACCAATCAACGAATCCCGTTGTCGGATCTCATCAAGACCAAAACGCTAGAGTCAACATTGAGGTTGAGGATGG
>CAZGRL010000107.1:0-12425 GCA_964528155.1 uncultured Anaerolineaceae bacterium | reverse complement strand
CGGGGTAGTCGATCCTTGTCAGCCGGTTGAGCGCGTCGTACGCGTAGGACGTTGTGAAGCTCATGGCGTCATTCATGCTGACGCGGTTGCCGACCGGATCGTAACCGTAGGCAGTCGTATTGCTCAACGCGTCTTGCTCTTCGACGATCCGGCCGAGGAGGTCGTAGGCGAACGAGGTCGTATAGCCGTTGGCGTCGCGGACGGCTACCCGATTGCCGTTGGGGTCGTAACTGAATTCGGTTTCGACGTTGATCTCGTCGGTGGGAGTCAATCCGGCCCGGTAGTTCTCGGTCACGGCGGTCAGGCGGTTCATGCCGTCGTATTCGTAGCGCGTGACCACGCCTTCGGCGTCGGTCATCGCCACCCGATTCCCGACTTCGTCGTACTCATACTGAGTCGTGTTCCCGAGCGGATCCGTCACACTGACTTGACGCTGCAGCGCATCGTAGGTGAAATGCGTCGCCCGGTTCAGGCCGTCGGTCTGCGACAGGACATTCCCGACCTCGTCATAAGTGGTCCGACGGATTTGTCCACTCGGAGCGGTCGTCTGGACGGCGCGATTCAAGTCATCGTAGGCGGTCGTCGTCGCGTGCCCGTTGGCATCCGTGAAGGTTAGTTGGTTGCCGACCGCGTCGTAGCTGATGCTCGTCTGGCCACCGAGGGGATCGGTCTGCTGCACCAGTCGGTTGAGCGCGTCGTAGGCGAAGGTGGAGCGGTTGCCGAGGGCATCCAACGTGGCCAGGACGTTGCCCAGCGCGTCGTATTCGGTCCGAGAGACGTTGTTGAGCGGATCCTGGACTTCGATCGTCCGGTTCAGCAGATCGTAGCCATGGCTCGTCGTGTTGCCATTGGCGTCCGTGAAGGACAGTTGGTTGCCGGCGGCATCGTAGGTGTACTCGGTCTCCCCGCCCAGGGCATCGATCGTCCGGATGAGGCGGTTGAGGCCGTCATACTCGTAGCGCGTCACTCCTCCATTCGGATCGATCGTCCGCACTCGATTCCCGGCGGCGTCATAGAAGATCTGAGTGACCCCGCCCTCGGGATCGGTCTGGCGGATCAGGCGGTTGAGCGCATCGTACTCAAACGTCGCCTTCCGACCGGCGGCATCCGTCCTAGCGACGACGTTGCCCATGACGTCGTGTTCGATCGTCGTGCGGCCGCCCAGGGCGTTGACCAGGGCGACGGGCCGGTTGAGCTCGTCGTACTCGAACGTCGTCGTACTGCCGGCGGCGTCGGTGGAGCTGGATACGTTGCCGACATCGTCGTAGGCTGTCAGCGATTCTCCACCCAACGGGTCGATGATCTTGACCACCCGGTTCAGCGCGTCGTATTCGTATTGGGTGACCCGTCCAAGCGGATCCGTGGCCCGAATCAGATGGCCCGTCTCATCGAGCTCGAACTCGGTTCGGTCCCCGGCCGGATCGGTGACGGCGACCAGGTGGTTCGTCGCGTCGTATTCGTAGATCGTGCTGCGGCCGAAGGTGTCGACGGTCTCGGTCATGTTCCCGACGCCGTCGTAGACATACTCGGTCGTGATGTTCCATTGGGCCTCGTCATTCTGGCCGTGCAGCGGGTCGTAGTTGCGCACAAGGCGGGTCAAGCGACCAGCCGAGTCATACTCGCGATGGCTGACACGCCCGAGCGGGTCCACAACCTCGACCAACCGGCCCAGATCGTCGTACACGTATGTCGATGTTTGGCCCAGGGCGTCGGTCATCGACGCTCGCTGACCCATGGCGTCGTAGGTGAAACTCGTCGTGTTCTTGAGTGGATCGGTGATCGTCTCGAGCAGCCCCGGCGGCGCCGGGGCGGCGTCGGTGTATGTATAAGTGGTGGTGTTCCCCAACGCGTCCGTCAGACTCGTGAGAAGCGTGCCATCGTAGGAGAACGTCGACTTGCCGTCGCCCGGGTCGATGACCTCGGTCAGATTGTTGAGGCCGTCGTATGCCAGCCGAGTCGTCCCTCCGGAAGCATCCGTAACCTGCACGAGATTGGCGCCATTGCCGCTCCACGCAAGTTGCGTCGTGTTGCCTCCCGGATCGGTGAACGAGCTTGGGCGGAAGTTGCCATCGTAGGCCTTACTCCTCGCGTT
This sequence comes from uncultured Anaerolineaceae bacterium, assembly GCA_964528155.1. Lineage (GTDB taxonomy): Bacteria > Chloroflexota > Anaerolineae > Anaerolineales > E44-bin32. The sequence goes on along the minus strand of CAZGRL010000107.1, from coordinate 10,333 downwards.
GCCGAGCGTATCGACTTGTTCCGTCAGCTCGCCGCGCTCGTCGTACTGATATGTCTGTTGATTGCCGTTGACGTCGGTGACGGTGGTGATCCCGTCCGGGCTGTAATCCAGTTGCACGACGAGCTGACCGTTTCCGTCGAATTGGCGGAACACACGCCCCTGGCCATCGTACTCGGTGCGTTCAACGATGGAGCCTGTCGGATCGGTGATGCGCGTCAGACGATGCGAGCCGTCGTACTCGTAGATCCACGTCCCGCCGAGCGCATCCGTCGCGGCCGTCAGATCACCCGTGGTGGGCTCGTAGGAGTAACTCACACCACGTCCGCTATGATCGACGACCGACTCGACGCGGCCAACGGCGTCGTAACCGAACGAGATGAAGCGCGAGGCGTCATCGTGAACCTGGCTCAGCCGGCCGTCCACATCGTAGACGTAGTGGAGCAGGTGACCGGTCGGATCGGCCACGGTCTGCAGCCGTCCCGCCTCATCGAAGGTGTAGACCTGCTGGGCCGTATCGACGAAGGTGTAGGTCGTCGGAGGCCCGTCGTCCCGGGTCAGCGCGCCGCACACGCCCGGGTAGGCTGCATAGCTGCCATCCGGTTGAATGTCGAACTCATAGCGGTTGGCGCTGTGCAGCTTGAGCAGGATCGCGTCCTCCTGTCCCTGAGGATCGTCGGGGAGGTACAACCGCGAGTCGAGACTATGGGTCCAGCCGTAGCCGAGGTCATCCGTGTATGAGTCAACGGTTGGGGAGGCATACCAGCGCTCGAAATCGAGCGGTCCGGCCAGGGTCGGGAAGGTGAGATCGGTCGCCTGATACGAGAGGCCACCGGTGCGGGTGTTGATCGGGTCGCCGGCGGTGCGGTTGTCCGTGTCGCCGGCCACGGCGTACGTTCCCTGGAAGGCGGCGCCCAGGCATTCGCTCGCCCCGGAAACCACGGCCCAGTCGGGCACGCCGGCGCACGCGCCGGGGACGAGGTTCGTATGGATCTCGCTAATCAGCGGGCTGAGAGGGACGCCAAGGTAGTTCGACTGGCGATAATCGGAAGTGAACTCGACGAAACGTCCGGGGATGCTCGACTCGATTGTCCAAACGATGACCGCCGATTCGCCGGCCGGGAGATCACCCAACGGTAGATTGAGCGCGTTCTCCTTGTCGACGCCGTTCAACGTGGTGCTGGTGATCCTGAACGTGATCGGCAGCCCGCCGGCCGAATCCAGGAGCGTCGGCTGCGCGGTGCTGAAGCGCAGGTTCCTGGCCGGTCCGGCCCCCCGGTTGAGAATCGTGACCTTCAGCGGAAATACATTGCACGGAATGGTGGGCAGGGGAAGCTGATAGTCGATCACCAGATCCGGAGCCGGGTAAACAGTAATCTTCTCCGGGACGGTGTAGACCGTCTCAGTCACACCCTGGAAAGTGTAGGTGATGGCCGCCGACGCCTCAAACACCTCACCATTCGGGGAGGCGACGTTCACGCTCGAAGGTTGGATGAACCACGTTTGCGATGCCTTGTGTCCGGGATCGATCGTGCCCAGGCCGGTCGGCGTGTTCGGGATGAGATCGAATCCTGATTCGTCCAACCCGTCCTCCCCGGTGAGGCGGATGTGAACCAAGATGTTCTCGATCGGCGAGCCGCTTGTGTTGGTGATGTCCAGGTCGGCTTTGAAGCTCTCCCCTTCCATCATCACCTTCTGAGAAAGCTCGAGCCGGACCTGCTGATGACCGAAGTCGTAGACCGGGCCCGACCCCGGGAAGGAGGCGCTCGAGCCGGAGTAGTGGGCGATCAGCTTGGGAGTTGGGCCTCCCACCGATGACCACTCCCACTCTGTGCATTCTCCGCTGGTGATCGTCCCGGATGCCGTCGCTTCTCGGTGCACGGTCGGGATCTCGCCGAGGGTGAAGTTCGTATGGATATACATCCCGTCGCCGGTTTGAGTGATGGTGAAGTCGAGCGCTCCCTGACGCAAGGATCCGTCATCGCCGGTGACGGTGATCGGCGCCGAGTCGCTGTAGACACCTTGGGCGAGGAAATCGCGGGTGTCCGCGGTCAGCCTGACATTGATCTGTGTGCCGGAGGTCCAGGTCATCGGGGCCGACGGACTGGCGGCGACCGAGAGCCAGTCGAGCGCGGTCGGTTGACCGATAGTGAGGGTGTACGTCGTGGCCGGATCGAAGACGACCGGTTCGATCACAAAGTCTTTCGTGTACGGGATCCCAGGAAGGATCAGCGGCGAAGTCTGGCTGCTCGGATTGAGTGTGAACGTGACGAAGTTGTCCGGCGCCGCATCCCAGGAGAAGGCCGCTTGCACCGATCCGGTGCCGACCGAGCCGGTCTTGGTGGCGGTGACTGGGATATCCATCAATTGCCTGGAGCCGATGACGGACGGGAAGCTCCCGATCTGGATCGACGCGCCCGGTAGGGAGGCGCTCAGGTTGTCGATGTTGAGCGGGATCCCGCTCGGGTTGAAGACCTTGATCGCCTCGGCCGTCGGGCCCCCATCCAACGCCCAGCACACTTCGGGCAGCGCCAACACCGGATCGGGCGTTGTGACGTCGAAGGTCATGGTGAGGGTGATGTCGTAGCCTTGCTCGATGGGGACGACCGTCCACGAATAGCTGAACGGATCGATCCGGGCTTTGACCCTCTCCACCTGCACCCCGATCCCGGGCTGGACGACGATCTCGCCGGTTTCTTTGGCGTAGCCGGACGCGGCGACGATGAAGTTGTAGGCTCCCGGCTCGAGGCCGATGAACGAAACACGGCCGCTCGAATCGAGCTGACCGGTGAATTGTTGGTTGAGCGTCTTCGTCTCACCCTCGATGATCAGGGTGCTCAGCTCCTGCTGAACCAGGGTCACCGATCCGCCGCCGGTCACGCCCAGATCGTGTACGTCCACGACTTCGACTTCCGCGTCGCGCACGGCGTCCGAGGTGAGTTGGACGGTCAGCGCCAGTTGCCCGCTGAGACCGTCGTCGGCGTTCGCTGTGATGAAATCCTGGAAAATGTCGCCGACCTGATCTATGGCCGGGCTGGCCAAGATGGAGAACTGCATGCTCTCACCCGGTTGGAGGGCGGGAAGCGGATCGGGGAGCCCGAGGGTGACAAAGGGGATGGTCAGCGGAGGCGCGATCGACAGCCCGCTGAGCGGCCCTGCGCCCAGATTGGTGAGGGTGATCGCCGTGCTGTTGGTCGTGCCGCGCACCACGCCTAACACGGGCGCGCTTGGCGACAGGTCAATCCGGCCCAGCGCGCTCAATGTGAGCGTGAAATCCTGTGTGCCTGCCCCTTCGGCGACGGTCAGAACGCCGGTCCCATCCTGGTGATCGGCGGCGGCGACAGTGTAGTCATACACACCGGTCTCGAGGCCGGCGAACGTCACCACACCCGAGGCCGGCGTCGTCCGCTGGGCGCCTTCGTGGTACGTCTGAACGACTCCCTCGGTGACGACGACCGATTCATCCTGTCTCACCAGGGACAATGTCGCTCCCTGGACACGGTTCCCCTGGTCATTTTCGACCGTCACTTGCAGGTCGCGCTGCGGCCCGCTGACGCGCACGATCAGCGCGATCTTGCCTGTGTTTCCGAAATCATCCGTCACCGTGACGAAATCGCGATAGTACCCGGATGTCAGTCCCGCCGGGGGCGCGGCGTGAATAACAAATGTCGCCTGGTCCAGCGGGTCGATGTCTCCAATGACGCTCGGGTCGATCGACACCCAATCGATGTTCGGCGGCGGGGCGACGGTGACTCCCGTCATGCCGGCCGCGCCGGTGTTGCGGACGATCGCGACGAGATCGGACGTCCCGCCCTTCAAGACCGTCATCGTCGGCCCGGCCGGGCTGACGGACATCACCGGGCGCGGCGGCTCGACCGTTGTGTTCAGCGTGGCGGTGTTATCGACCAGATCGCTTTCGGTCGTCGATGTTGTGGCGCTGACACTGTTGGTCACAATCCCCAGGACGTCCCCGGCGATATTCGCTTCAAACTCCAGGCTGACCGAGCCGGAAACAGGGATCGTACCCACTTGCCATGTCAGGGTTGGCTCATCAAACGGGTAGTCGTTGTCTTCGGCGGAGAACGTCAGGCCCGCGGGCAACGTGTCGATCACCTCGACGTCCGCCGCGTCGAGCAGGCCGGTGTTCGATATCTGGATCGTGTAGGTGATCGTCCCGCCGGCGAGCGCATACGTGTCGGAGAGGCCGTCGTAGTTGCTCGGCGCAAGCGCCGTCTTCGCGGCGACCAGATCAGCGCCGATGAAGGTCACCGAAGCTTCGTCGTCTACCAACACTCCGTTGATGACGGCGGATACCGTCACGGTTTCGGCGACGGTGTCGGTGATCGAGCCCGAGGTGTGCCCGAGGCTGTTTGTCAGCTCAGTCGGTTGCGCCACGACAGCGCTGCCGGTGGCGAAGATCTCGGCGGAGAGCCCTTCGATCGGGTTGCCGAATTGGTCGCGCGCGGTGACGATGATGTTTATGGAGGTGAGGCCGTCGGCCGCGGCATTCTGCGACCCGGCGTCAACGAACGATCGGCTGGCGTCCACGGCGCCGGCGACGAAGGATACGCTTCCCAGGGCCCCGATGATTTCCTGGTCGCTGCGCGCCCTCACCATACGGACGCCCAGCGTGGTGGCGCGAATCGTCCCGGTTGCGACACCATCGGGCCCCGTCGTGCCGATGTCCACATACTCATTGATCGATACGAGTTGCCCATCGAGGTAGGCGTCCGCGCCGCCGGCGAGGGCAATTTCGGCCGGCGCCTCAGGAACGGGGAAGTCGAGCGCGTTCTTGAGGGTCACCGTCACCGTCGCTTCGCTCACGCCGTCCGCTACGACGGTCGGGGGGTCGATGACGACGGTCGACAGTAGGGGGTCCACCTTCCCCAGATAGACCGTCCCATCGCCGCCAGCCACGAAACCCTCTCCGCCGTCGGCCTGGACGGTCCCGCTAAATACGACGCTCTCGGCAAACAGCGCCAGTCGTCCACCACCCCCGCCGCCTCCGGCGCGAGATGCCCCGGATCCATCACCCCCATTGACGGTCATCGTCCCGCTGCCTTCGAAGCTGTCGGATTCAATCCACAGACTTCCGCCGCTCCCGCCGCCGCAGCCTCGGTCCCCGGGGGCGCCGTCCAGCCCGTCGGCGCTCAAGCGTCCATCGATCGTGACCGAGCCCGCAATGACGAAGTGGATCGCCCCGCCCCCGGCGCCACCGCAGGCTGTTTCGTTGTAGCGATACCCACCCCCGCTCCCCAACTCGACGGGGTTGAGGGCGGCGCCATACGTCCCACCGGCGGCCGGTTGGCCCTGGCCGGCGCCGCCCGCCCCACCGTGACCGCCCCCGGACGCCCCAGCGTCGTAGCTGTATTGCCCGGCGCCCGGACCGCGCTGGCTGCCATAACCCAGACCGTCACTCGTGATCGCGCCCCCAGCGTCGACCGTCAACGAATCGGCTATCAACTCGAAGGGTTCGTCGTCGGTGAAGACTTCATCGCCGCTGTCGTATGGGAAGAGCGTCAACGTCCCGCCGTCGGTTACCAAAGCGTCCCCGAAAACATACCCACCTCCGGCGTGAAGCGGCGTGCGCGCGTGAAGGATCAGGCCGCCTTCGCTCCCGATGGCAACGTCCATGACGCCAGCAAGTTCCCCGCGCACATCAAGCGTGAACTCGGAGATGGTGAATGAAGAGGGAGCAGTGACTGTTCCGAACGGGGTGAGGTTCGCTGTGCCGTCGCCGGAGACGGTCGAGTCCGTCAGCGCCAGAGTCGAGCCGGTCCCGCCCACCTGCAGGTGACCGGAGCCCGTAAGTTCGATCGAGTCGAAGTCATAGTTGTCTTCTTCCAATCCGGCGGAAGCACCGTCGTGTCCATCGTTGTTGACGACGAGTCTGTCGCCGGTGGCGATGTAAACGGTTCCCGGCCCGCCGTATTGCTTCCCACTGCCTCCGAAAGCCTGAATGCTCCCACCGAATCCCGACATGTCTGCGTCGACGGAAATCCGGCCGCCGGCACCGCCGCCGGCGAGCCTCGAGTTGCCGGAGCCCGAACCTCCGTTGGCCGTGATCAGGCCATCCCCCGTGAGGCTGCCGGCCTCGATCGACAGGCTTCCCCCGCTGCCGCCGCCACAGCCGCGATCGCCCGGCATGCCCGGTGATCCGTTGGCTGTCAATTGGCCGTCGAGCGTGAAGCTCTCGCCGGCGTACAGGTAGATCGCCCCGCCCCCGGCGCCGCCGCATCCGGTCTCGGAGTAGCGCGTTCCGCCGCCACTGCCGAGGGAGGACGGCGTGTAGACCGAATTGTACGGTTGGCCGCCCACAGGCTGGCCGTTGCCGGCGCCGCCCGTGCCCCCATAGCCGCCGCCCGAGGCGCCGTTGTCATAGCTGTACTCGCCCGCGCCAGGACCCTCCCCGCTGGGATAGCCTCGCCCGTCACTTGAAATGACACCGCCGGCTTCCACAGAGATCCGGTTGGCGACCACCTCGAAGCGTTGGTCATTCGAGTAGTCTGTGTCTCCGTCGTCATGAGGAACCAGAACCAGGGTGCCGCCGGCCCCAACACTGACTTCGTTGTAGGAATACGCGCCCGCGTACAGCGGGGTCTGCGCGTACAGGACGAGGCCCGATTGATCGCCAAGGTACAGATCATCCACCCCGGCCAGGTCTCCCCGGGCGTCTAGTTTGAAATACTCAATCGTGAACGATTCCGAGGCATTCACCGTCCCCTCGGCCGTGAGCACTGCGGTGCCATCCCCGGCCACGGTCTGGCTGTCGAGGTCAAGGGCTGATTCCTCCCCGAGCACCCTAAGGTGTCCGAAGTTCCACAGCCTGATGTATTCGAAGTGGTAAACCGCTTCTTCCAGCACAGCCGGTTGAGAGTCGTGCATATCGTTATCTACGGTGAGCACCTGGCTTGGGCCGTCGTAGACTGTGCCCGGCCCGCCATACTGGGAACCGCCTCCTCCGTAGGCCAGGATGCTTCCGTCAAAGAAATTGAAGTTGGCGTCGATCTCGACGCGACCCCCGGCCCCGCCGCCACCCGGGCCTGTCCCCAAGTCATCGCCCTCACCACCATTAGCGCGAATGAAGCCTTGGCCGACCAGGGCGTCCGTCTGGATCCAGATCGAGCCGCCGGATCCGCCGCCGGGATTGCGGCCGTTCGTCGCCGCGCCATCCGTGCCGTCGGCCGAGATCAGCCCGTCGACCGTCAGGGTGTCTTCGATGACCAGCGTCATCGCCCCGCCGCCGGCCCCGCCGGCTCCGGTGTTGTTCCCACCACCGCTGCCGAGCATGGTCGGCGCGAACACGTCGCCGTATCCTGCGCCCCCCGGCGCACCTGCTGAACCACGACCGCCGATCCCGCCGTGGCCGGCTCCGCCGGCCCCCTGGTTGAGGACGCCGCTTGCCCCGGCGCCGGGTCCTTTTCCGCCGGGGTAACCACGCCCGTCGGAAGTCAACTTGGCGTCGGGTTGGATCGTCAGATTGATTGCCTGGAGCTCAAAAGGCAAGTCGTCCGTGTAGTCCGTGTCCCCGTCGTCGAAGGGCACGAGGGTGAGCCGGCCACCGTTCGTGAGCGTGACCGACCCGAACGTGTACGGCCCATCGTGCAGCGGGGTCTTGGCATGAAGGATCAGGTTTCCCGGATCCTGCACCGTGATATCGACCGGCCCTTCCAGGTCACCCTGGACATCCAGGTTGTATCCGACGATCGTGAACGGGTCGGGCGCGCTGACGGTACCCTGTACGGCGAGAGTCGCCGATCCGTCTCCCTCGACGGGTTCATCCTCCAGGTCGAGGCTCGAGGCGGAACCGAGGACAGTCAGGTGCCCGTAGCCGGTGAGCTGGATCGAGTCGAAGCTGTAGTTGTCTTGCACCAAAGCGGCCGGCTGGCCGTTGCAGTGCCGGTTGTTCACCGTAAGGCGATCGTCCTGCGCGTAGTAGACGGTTCCCGGCCCGCCGAACGGAGCGGCCCCTTCGCACCCGTCGGCGGAGACGCTCCCGGCGAAAGAATTGGTCAAGACATCAATCGCGATCCGTCCGCCGGCGCCGCCTCCTGCCACGCCGGTGTCGTCGTCGCCGCCTTCGTCTCCATCCGCGGTGATGAAGCCGTCCCCGGTCAGGGTCCCCGCTTCGATCCAGATTGAGCCCCCGGCGCCCCCGCCAGCGTTTCTGCCTCCGTAGCCGTCTCCATTCTCGCCGTTGGCAGAGATCCATCCGGAGAGATTGAGCGTCTCCGAGACCACAAGATGCATGGCCCCGCCGCCGTCGCCGCCCCGACGTTCGCCATTGTCGCCACCGCCACTGCCCAGCATCGTCGGTTGGAAGACGCTCCCGTACCCGACGCCTCCCGGCCTTCCAGCGTCGCCGGGCCCACCGAATCCGCCGTGGCCGCCGCCGCTGGCGTCTTGATCGAGGGCACCGTCGGTCCCGGCGCCGGGCCCGAGGCCACTTGGGTAGCCGAGACCATCCGAACCCAAGTAGCCGTTGGGTTCGACGGTCATGTTGCTCGTTTGGATCTCGACGGGAAGATCATCGGTGTAATCCGTATCGCCGTCGTCGTAGGGGATGAGGGTCAGCTCCGCGTTTGCGGCGATCGTCACGCTGTTGAACGAGTAAGGTCCGGAGTGCAGAGGCGTGTGGGCGCGCAGGACCATTTCGCCCAACGGGGCCAGCGTCAGGTCAACGACTCCAAGGAGATCACCCAGAACATCCAGAGAGTAGTCGCTAACGATGAAGGAAGCGGGAGCATTGACTGAACCCTCCACGGCGAGGATCGGCTGGGTTTCATCACTCAGAACCGTGTCAGCGTCTAGGCTGAGAGAAGATCCGACCCCCAAGACATGCAGATTCCCATAGTTGATCAGTCGGATGATGTTGAAGTCGTAGGCGCCCTCTTCCAAGACTGCGGCCCGGCTGCTAGCCCCACCATTGCTGATTCGCAGTTCGTCCTGGGAGGCCAGATACACTGTGCCTGGACCGCCGCGAAAAGGGGATCCGCCAAACGCCTCCACCGATCCGCCGAAGTCACTGGTGCCGTAGTCGAGCGCGATGCGACCTCCGGCGCCGCCGCCGGCGGGTGTGGGCCCGTTGTATTCGCCGCCTCCGCCGTCGGCCCGGATCGTCCCCGTCCCGGTGAGGTCCGCGGCCTCGATCCAGATCGAACCGCCGGCTCCGCCGCCGGGGTTGTAACCATAGGCCGAGGAGGGACGTCCGCCATCGGCCGAAATCACGCCCGCCACTGACAGCGTATTCGACACCACCAGATGGATGGCCCCGCCCCCGGACCCGCCGCTGTAGTTGTTGTTCCCGCCGCCGCTCCCCAGGGTGGATGGCTGGAGGGCGTCGCCGTAGCCTCCTCCCCCTGCGGCGCCTTGATAGCCGTTTCCGCCTTGGCCGCCATGACCGCCGCCGCCCGCCCCGACGTTCGGCGCCCCGGCACCGCCAGCCCCGGGCCCGTCGCCCCCCGGATAGCCCTGCTGGTCAGCGCTCAACCAGCCCCCGGTCTCGATCGTCACGTCTTGAGCTTCGAGGGTGACCCCGAGGTCTAGCCCCGGATCGCCCAGGGCGATGATCGTCCCGCCACCCTGGATCGTCACCGACTGGTAGGTGTGCGTCCCGGGTGCCAGGCTGCAGGTCATTCCGCTGATCACGACAAGATCGGGGCCCGTGGGACAGCTCGCGATCTGGAGCGCGGCCGAAGGTGCCGGCCCATGCCAGGGACTGGAAACCCCGGCGCGGAGGGCCCGATGGGGAGAGCCCAGCCATCCGGCATCGGCAGACAACCCGGGCAGCGCGAAGAAGGCTGCCGTCAGGCAGACGGGTGTGAGCGCAATGGAGATCTTGTGCAGGAGGGCCGGGCGGATCGATCCGGGCGAAGGCCGCCCCGATCGGGGTCCAGCCGGCAGGGCATGCCGAAGACTGACGTGCGCAACGATCTCACGGGGAAAACGGAGAAGCGTACGAAGGTCGGCCATGCCAGCAGCCCCCTTTCGGGAAACAAACGACCGGCCCGCTAGACCGCGCGCTGTGCGCGACCTTGTGGCCGGTTTCGCTACTGGCTCCCCGCGGGCTTCGCTGAAGTTGCGTCTCAGCGAGCGACCAGCTTCACCCCGCGGCTCAAAGCCTCCACATGGACCGAGGATTCGGTTGTCGCGGACAGGAGCAGGCGGGCGCTCTCAACCCCACGTGCGCTTCGATCACCGCCTTGCTCGAGCCCATTTCCCTCCGGCTCAGTCACGATGGTGACTCACTTTAGCACAGAAAGCCGCCCGGGGTCAATCTTTTGTATCGGTTCAGGACATATGAGACAGTCATGCGGCCGGGGCCAGCCGTTGGTGG
>CAZGRL010000106.1:0-12522 GCA_964528155.1 uncultured Anaerolineaceae bacterium | reverse complement strand
GTTCAGCTTCCGGCGCACCGGCCATTCCGTACACATACTGGTGGCCGTTGCGCTCGACATGGCTGATGCCCAGCAACGACACCAGCACCAGATCCTGCTGCACGGCGAGCCCGGCCTGACAGGTCAGATCTTCGGCGGACATGAAATCTTGCAGGTACTCATGCCGGCGGTGGTCTCGGTCAAGGTGGCCTGCAACGAGCCGCGCTTCATCGACTTCCGAAGGAAGCCCTGGGCGTTCGAGCCGGGGCGGGTGACGGTTTGGGATCGCCACGACCTGGGGGCGGAAGAGTCGATGATCGGGCAACCGGGCTCCCCGACCATTGTCTCCGGCTTGGAAGAGGCGCCGGTGCGGGAGCGACGGCGGGAGTTCCTGCGCGGGACGCCGCAAGAGATCGCCAACCAGCTACTGGAATGCCTCGATTGGAGAGGCTGAATCCAGCGAGAAGGGCTCAATCGATGGGCCGACCTTCACGAGTTGAAGTACAAGTCTAGCGGGTGGGATGGATTGACCCGGACAGCCTAGAGACGTGTGATCAAAAACAGTGGGGATGGTCAGACACATCCACGGGTTGAGCAGCTAAGGGACTGACCCCCGGCAGAGTGTCAGGCCCGATACACAGCGACACCCGATTCTTTTTCCTGCTCGAATTGCCACGACAGAGACTGTGTTGACCCCCGTTGACCTGCTAGCTTTTCGCGGTCCTTCGGAGCGCGTCTCTTATCCGACTCGGCGTGGCGGGGAGCTCGTACATTCGAACGCCGATTGCATCGTAGATCGCGTTTAGTATCGCAGGTGCGGTCGGGACGGCCGCCATTTCGGACACTCCCTTTGCACCGTACGGTCCTGCCGGCTCATCATCCTCGATGAGGAACGTGGTTATCTCGGGAGCCCGCCGAATGTCGGTCAGGCCGCATTTGGCCAGCGTGTCGGTCAGGTTCCAGCCATGCTCCACCTGATAGCTCTCCGTGAGCGCAGTGCCCATCCCCATGATTGCGCCGCCGGCAATCTGACCTTCAATGATCCGGGGGTTGATCGCCTTACCGACGTCTTGAGCGGCGATGAGATTGCGCACGCGCACTCGACCCGTAGTCTCTTCCACTTCGACCACTGCCACTTGAGTTGAGTAGCTGTAGCTGATGTAGTAGTAGTCCTTCGGGGACTCTTTGGCCCTGTTGAAAGAGACCGGAAAGGCCGGTTCATCGTCTACGGTCTCTATGAAGTGATGCTCATCACGCAGGGCAATTCCGCGTTCGTGGGCCAGCTTCGCAAGTTCGTCCAAGTCGATCAATTCCTCTTCAGCCCGGAGGTCAAGAAAGCGGCCGCCCCGAAAATCGATTGCTGATTCCTCAAGGTTGAGGGTCCGAGCCGCAACGGAGACGAGCCTTTGCCGTAACTTTCGCGCGGCACCCAGGGTAGCATTGCCACCGAGATAGATGCCGCGCTGTGAAACGGTTGCACCGGCCGGCAGATCTAGGTCGGTGTCGATCTGTTGCACCTCGATCCGGTCAAGCGGCAGGTCCAGCGCCTCGGCGGCGATTTGGGCCAACGCCGTCGTCGGGCCCTGGCCCAGATCGACGATCGCCACGTGCAACAGTACCCGGCCGGATGAATCCACCTCGATGATCGCCCCGGCTGAGTCGGCCATGGCCAGGGGCAGTCCCACGGCCTTGAACCCGCAGGCGACGCCCACACCGATCTTGCTCTGCCGTCCGGAGGGGTTCTCTCTCGGCGCAAGTTGCCTGAGGGCCTCTTGCGCCTTCGCCAATGTGCGCTTGACCCCGACGCTTTCGCGCAGGACCTGACCCATGTAGGTCACGCTGCCCGGCTCTACGGCGTTGATGGCGCGAAGGTCGAAGGGGCTCAGTTCAAGGGCATGCGCTAGCTTGTCCATTTCGGACTCGAGCGCGAATTGGACCTGAGGGATGCCGAAACCGCGCCAGGCTCCGGCCGGAGGATTGTTCGTATAGACAGCCTTGAGGCTGATCCGGGAATTCGGCACAACATACGGACCGCAAACAAAGCAAGCCAGAGCCTGGAGGACGATCTGTCCCCATGAGGCGTAGGCGCCGGTATCTCCGACGACATCTGCTTCGATGCTGAGCAGCTTGCCCGCGCGTGTTGCGCCCAACCGGTAGTCCATGTCAAAGGCGTGGCGTTTTGGGTGGAAACGCAGGCTATCCGAGAGACTGAAGACCATCTTCACTGGTCGGCGCGTTTTCAGGGCGCCCAGAGCCAGGAAGATCTGGAGGGAGACGTCGCACTTTCCGCCGAATGCTCCACCGACGGCCATGTTGATCAGCCTCACTTTGTCTTCTGGAAGGCCGACAGCGGCTGCCACCTGTCTGCGAATGTCGAAGGGATTCTGCACACCGGTCCATATCGTGAGGTTGTCCTCTTCGTCCACAGCCGCCAAGCCGGCCTCTGTCTCGAGGAACCCCTGGTCGACGAATGGAGTGACGTAATGGCCCTGAACGGTCACATCTGCAGCGGCGATCGCTACCTCCACATCTCCTGTCCGTACTTCGAGGTGAGTCAGGGTGTTTCCGTCGTCGTGGAGTCTGGGTGCGTCCGAGCGGAGCGCCTCCACGGGTGAGAATACGCCGTCCATGGGCTGGTAGTCGACCTTGATCTGTTTGAGTGCTGCGTCGGCTAACTCGGGTGATTCGGCGAACACGAGAGCGACGGCGTCGCCGACAAAGCGCACTCGATCCTCAACCAACACCGGTTGGTCCGGAGTTATGGCACCGAAACGATTCGTGCCCTCCACATCCTTGGCGGTCAGTACTGCCTCTACACCCGGCATTGACTCGGCTTCTTCAGTTTGCACGCCGAGCACCTTAGCCCAAGGATGCTCGCTCCAGAGCACGCGTCCATGGAGCATGTTCTCCACATGCAGATCTGCCGAATAGAGCGCACTTCCGGTGACTTTGCCGATCCCGTCGGGCCGCGCTACCGAGATCCCGATGGAACTCTCCGAAGGCCTCTCCGACAGAGACCCTTCCCCTCCGCCGGACATCATTTGCACGGCAGACTGCACGGCCTTGAGGATGGACGAATAGCCTGTGCAGCGACACAGATTCCGGCGCAGGGCGTGCTTTATCTCATCCTCTGTCGGCTGTGGTGTCTCATCCAGTAGCGCCTTGGTCGTCATGATCAGCCCCGGTGTGCAGAAGCCACATTGGACTGCATCTGTATCGATGAAGGCTTGCTGCACCGGATGCATCTTACCGGTTGCGGCATCGGCCAAACCTTCAATCGTGACGACCTCGTGGCTGGCCAGATCCGACATCTTGACCAGACATGCGAGTTTGGGGAGGCCGTCGACGAGGACCGTACACGCGCCGCAGTGACCTTTGCCGTCACAGGCCTCTTTGGTTCCCGTCAAATGGCGTTCATCCCGCAGGTAGCGCACCAGCGGTAGGTCTGCCTTGCCGTCCCATGTCGAGGGGTGGCCGTTCAATCTGAAGTCGATCATCGTCTGACCTCACTTTGTCCGGGGACGGGTCGATCCTGTTTCGCCGCGCTGGGGATCGTCAGGCATGAACACATCGCCAGGGAAGGGGAGGATTCTCGCCCCGTAGGGAGACATGCGGGCACATCGTCCGGTCAACCGGAATGGCCTCGACGCGCCTTCATTTGGGGACATCCGAAATGACCTTCTCGGCCAAAGTCCTCATGGACTGGCGTATGCCCCCGGCGGACTCATCCGGCAGGAAGATAATCTCGTCGAAGCCCTGGGCGATCACGCCGCTGGTCTTCCGCGCGGCATCTTCGGGCGTGCCGGCGATCGTGAACATGTCGACCAGCTCATCACTCACGAGTTCGGCCGCGGCGCTGGATCCTTTTGTGTAGTAGACCTCTCGCATCTCTCGCGCCCATCGAGGATCGATCTGCATTGTGTCCAACATCCAATCAGGTGCATTAGCGAGGGTGAGCGCGGCAGTCGCCTTCACAGCGTTCAGAGCTGACCTACGCTCATCTTGCACGGCACATCCTTGAAGCCAGCAAACCAGCTCCGGGGTAGGCCGCGGAGGATCAACCGCCGCTGCCCCAGCCTTCACCGCCTCCAGGGCAGCAGCCAGACATGGCGGGTGGACGCCCACGTTGACGATCACGCCGTCAGCGATCTCCCCGGCCAGCCTGAGCATCTCGCGTCCGGTCGTCGCAATGAACACGGGCAACTCGGCCCGGGCCGGGAAGTCCAGGTGTGTGGTGTCGCCGAGTTTCGCCGACTTCTCCTTTACGTCGGAAGGAGCACAGCCGAGGTAGCGGCGGATCTCAGCTACAGTGTCGCGGCAGACCTGCTGGTCGATGAGGGAAAGATCGTCGCAATCGGTGAAGGGCTTGGCGGCTCACACGAGCACGTGATCGACGCCCGCGGCAAGCTGGTCCTTCCGGGCGGAGTAGACGATCATGTGCATCTGCCCTGGCCATCCGGCGAATTCGTCTCAACCGACGATTTCGCCTCAGGAACGAAGGCGGCAGCCTTCGGAGGAGTGACGACGATCCTCGATTTCGTCATTCCCGAGCAGGACCAACCGCTTGAGCAAGCCCTGCAGACCAAGTTGGAGGTCGCCCGCAATACCGCCTGGGTTGACTATGGGCTCCACCTGAACATCCGGGGGGAGGTGGACTGCAAGATCGCCGAGGTCCCCGATCTGGTCGAGGCAGGCTTCATCAGCTTCAAAGCGTTCATGGCGTATGAGGGGTTTCGTCTGGCAGACGACGCCCTCATCAAGGCCATGAAAGCCGTTGCTGCGGCAGGCGGGGTCCTGCTGGTTCATGCGGAAAATGGTCTGCTTGCGGACCATCTCACGGCCGAGCTTGTCGAGGATGGCAAGCTGGCGTTGTCCTTCTATCCTCAATCGAGACCTTCTTTATGTGAGGTAGAGGCGATCCATCGTGTCATCTCATTCGTCAGGCAATTGGGGGCGCGTCTGCATATCGTCCATGTGAGCACTGCCCAAGGAGCTGAGATGGTCGGGAGTGCTCGGCGCGAAGGGCTGCAAATCACGGGCGAGACTTGTCCGCAGTATCTTGTGTTCACGGACGAAGACTATCGGGGAGATCCTTCCCGGGCTTCCCATCTCATCTGCGCTCCGTCGATCAAGAGCGCTGAGGACCAGGCCGCGCTCTGGCGGGCGCTCGCCGCCGGAAGTCTCTCGATGGTGGCCACGGATCACCGCCCGTACACCCGGGAGCAAAAAGAATCCAGCTTGCACGATTTCACCCGGGTCCCGGGCGGCATGGCAGGTGTCGAAACCAGACTTCCGCTCATCTTCGACCGAGGGGTCATGGGTGGTCGGCTTTCTCTGGAGAGGTTTGTGGAGGTATGGAGTACGGCGCCGGCGCGGGCATTCGGCCTGTTCCCAAAGAAGGGGATCATCGCTGTCGGGAGTGACGCCGATCTGGTCGTGATCGATCCGGAAAAGCGAGTGACACTGCGTTCTTCAGAGCTTCACATGAACACCGATTGTCTGACCTATGAGGGCCTGGAGGTCAGGGGTTGGCCCGAGACGACGGTGTTGCGAGGTCGCGTGCTCGTCGAGGAGGGTCGACTTGGCGGTGACCAACCGATGGGCATGCTTGTCCCTCGTCGACCTTTCGCCGCGCAACCTGCTTGACGAGAGGATCACAGGATGGGCAGCCTGATCATCCTCAATTCGACCGTCATATCGGATCCATTGACCGATGAGGTGATCCCCAACTGCAATGTGATCATCGAGGGAGACGAGATCGCCTCGGTGAGTCCCGCCAGGCCTGGCCCAGCCGCCCGGCCGACGAAACGACTGGATGCTTCAGGCAAGCTTCTGGCGCCAGGCCTGATCGACGCTCATACACACCTGTACGCTTCGCTGACACTGGGGATGCCCGCTCCCAGACGGCCACCACGCAACTTTCCACAAGTCCTTCGGAGGGTTTGGTGGAAATGGGACAAGCTGCTGGGCTTGGAAGACATCTATTTCTCCGCCGTGATCGGCAGTCTGGCGTCCATCCGGAACGGGATCACGACGATCCTGGATCATCACGCCAGCCCTTCCGCGATTGGGGACAGCCTGAGTTGGGTCGCCGCCGGGATCAACGAGTGCGGATTGCGCGCCGGTCTGGCGTACGAGGTGACCGATCGCGGCGGCAAGTCCGGGCGAGACCGAGGTATACGCGAGAATCGCCGATTCATTGAGGAGAACCGAGCCAGTCAAACCGATCTGTTGCGGGATCTGTTCGGCATGCATGCCGTGTTTAGCCTCTCCGACGAGAGCCTTCGATTGTGCGCGGAGGAGGCCAATGACCTCGGCGTCGGTTGCCACATGCATGTGGCCGAACACCCCCTTGAAGTTGAGAGGTTTGGCAAAGGGCATCCGCGAGGGATCCTCGAGCATCTTGCTGGCATCGGGATTCTTGGACCGGACTCTCTGCTCGCGCACACGGTGCATGTCGATAGCCGCGATATCGAGACCTTGATTCGGTCGGAGACCTTCAATGTTCACAACCCGCTTTCGAACATGGGGAACGGTGTGGGCATCGCCCCGATCACACAAATGCTCGCCATGGGGCAGCACGTCGGCCTGGGCTCGGATGGCTTCTACGATGTACCTGGAGAGATGGTCGTGGCAAGATCGCTGCAAACGCTAGGAGAGAGGGATCCAAGCGGGTTCTCGGATTCTCAGGCCCTGCGGATGGTGTATGAGCACAATTCAGGCTTCATTGAGAGGTTGTTCGACCGCCGTTTCGGCAAAGTGGCACCCGGATACGCGGCGGATCTCATCCTCCTCGACTACAACCCGGCGACGCCTATGAATCGCCAGAATTGCGCCAGTCATCTTCTGGCCGCGCTCGGAGGGGGCGCGGTAGACACGGCCATCGTGGGCGGACGCGTCGTCATGAAAGGGGGAGAGTTCCAGACGGTGGATGAGGATCAGATTCTGGCCAGAGCCAGAGCTGTGGCGCAGGGAATCTGGGATCGATTCTAGCCGGTATCCGAGTCGGCAGACTAGCAAAAGATATGGCCATGAAAGGCGAACGAGATCAGGCGCTATCGGGGACTACATTCGCCTCCGCCAGGATGATCAGCCACGGCCAGGCGACTATAGAGGCCCGCCGATGCCTTCGGTGCTATGACGCGCCTTGTACCCAGGCCTGTCCGGTGCATATCGATGTCCCAGGCTTCATCACCCGCCTGGCAGAAGGGAATCTGGCCGGTTCATGTCAGCTGCTGGTGGAGCCCAACCCTCTGGCGGCGACGTGCGGCCTGGTCTGCCCCACAATGAATCTCTGCGAAGGGGCATGTGTTCTCCCGCGAATGGGCCAGAGCCCGATCCGGATCGGAGCGCTGCAGTTCTTCGTGGCGGCCAGCGCCTGCTCGGGAGAAGCACCGGCAGCGGTTCAGGCCCCGGGCAACATCGCCGTCATCGGGGGAGGACCCAGCGGACTGAGTTGCGCCGTGGCCTTGCGTCGCATGGGCCATCGAGTCTCTCTGTTCGAGAGCACCGGCTCCCTGGGAGGTCTGATGCAGGAGGCCGTCCCGCCGCACAGGCTTCCCGATTGGGTGGTAGGCGAGGATCTTGGCCGCCTGGAGCCTCTCGGCATCGATATCCACCTGAACAGCCACGTGGACGAGGTGACGGCGAAGGAGATCCGGGAGAAATATGACGCCATCTATGTGGCGATCGGGATGGGGAAAACGAGGCGGCTGGCTGTGCCCGGAAGCAACCAGGAGGGTGTCCTCCCTGCGATGGACTATCTCCGCCAGGTGCGAGCGAGTGAGGCGGGTCGTGCGGCGGCCCCCGATAGATCAGCGACAGTCCTTGTCCTAGGCGGGGGCAATGTTGCGCTCGATGCGGCCATCGTCGCCAGACGCAGAGGGGCCGAACGCGTCATCGTCCTTTATCGGCGAACGATCGAAGAAATGCCTGGTTGGCGGTCTGAGTACATGGAGGCAACCGGCCTCGGGATCGAGTTCCGCTGGTTGACCACGGTCTCAAAGGTCCTCGGACAGGACGGGCGGATCCAGGCTGTCGAGGTCCAGCCGATGCGTCTCGACCGCGCGCAGGCTGATGGCCGGCGAGGCGTAATCCCGGACGCCGAGGGCGCACGGTATGTGATCGCCTGCGACGTGCTCCTCCTGGCGCTGGGTCAAGAACTCGACATGTCCGTCGCGGCGGCGTTTCCGTTAAGCGTGACGCAGGGTGGCATGATCGCGATTCAGTCCGGAAACGCTCAAACCTCGCTGGCCAAGGTCTTCGCCGGAGGAGATGCTGTGAGCGGCAGCGGCACAATTGTGCACGCTGTCGCCCAGGGTATGGCCGCTGCCCGGGAGATTGATGCCTGGCTCTGTGAGTCTCGGAGACCGCAATGACGGACAGCATCCTGAAGGTCAGTTTCTGCGGCGTAGAATTCTCCAACCCCTTCGTGCTGGCTGCCTCACCTTCAACTGACTCGAGAGAGATGGTCGCTCGCGGATTCGAGGCGGGCTGGGGAGGCGCTGTCCTGAAGACGACATCATTGCCCTTCGAAGAGGTGAGCCTTGTCTATCCGCTGATGTCGAGCCTGCAGGCTGGGAATAGGATGGTGGGCCTGCAGAACATTGACCTGATCTCGGAACGGCACATCGAGGCCATGGCCTCGGATGTGGTCTGGCTGAAGCAAAGGTTTCCCACTCATCGGGTGATCCTGAGCATCATGGCCGACACTCGTGAGGAGTGGGCTCAGCTGATTCAGGCTGGTGAAGACGCGGGAGTTGACCTTATTGAGCTGAGCATCTCGTGTCCGCAGGGATCCGCGTTGGAGGGCGAGGCTTCGGCAACTGGCTGGATGATAAGCCAGGACAAGAACCTCACAGAGAAGATCACTCGATGGGCAAAAGAGGCAGCCAGGACCGTGCCGGTATATGTGAAACTAAGTCCAAGTGTCACGGACATCGGATCAATCGCATTGGCTGTTGAACGAGGGGGCGGCGACGGCATCTGTGCCACCGATTCTCTTGAGGCGGTTGTCGGGGTTGATCTCGAGACGCTCTCGCCGATGCCCTCCGTTCAGGGGTATGGCACTCACGGCGGCTACTCAGGGCGGGCCATCAAACCCGTCGCCCTGCGCTGCGTGGCGGATATCTCTCAGGCGGTGAGGCTTCCGATCGCCGGGGTCGGCGGCATCTACGACTGGAGGGATGCTCTTCAATTCATCCTGCTAGGAGCATCCACGGTGCAGGTATGTACAGCCGTCATGCATCATGGCTTCCGGATCGTCGAGGATATGAAAGATGGCTTGGCGCGCTGGCTCGGAGGGAAAGGCTATTCGAGCCTTCAGGATGCCGTCGGTCTCTCACTGCCTCTCCTGGTGGGACACGGAGATCTGCCGCGTGGGGTGAAGGTTCTACCTGAGATCGACCTCGAAGTCTGTATCGGATGCGGGCTGTGCCATGTGGCCTGCTGCGATGGAGGTCACGTCGCGATTCTCTTCGGACCTGATAGGGTCCCAGTCGTCGACGAAGACGCCTGCGTGGGCTGTGGGTTGTGCGCTCAAGTCTGTCCTGTGCCGGATTGCATCGTCATTCAGCCAAAGCGCGATATGCTGGTCACGACCTTGTAGGGCCCAACAGGAAACCCAGGTCGGATCTTGCTTCCTGTCCCTGGGGCACAGCACCACGCGCCTAACTCTCCTTGAGAACGACGACACTCGATCGGCGGATCCCCCCTCGAGATACCAATCTGATGCGATCCATAGGGGGAACGTGTGAGGCACAAGGAGCGCACTTGCCGCGGATGGGAATCGAGATTCCCACCATCATACCCTTTGGAGGGAAGCAGAATTGGCGTTGCCTCTGCCCACTGGTCGAAATGCGGGGGGCCTCGCTGCGTGCCGTGCGGTGCGCTCAACCGGGAGCGTAGTGATCCTGATAGCGGCAAGTTGCGCGCATGGCGCAGTAGTCACACGAGGTCCCACCCATCATATGAGGTCCAATCCCAAGCACCATCGAAAGTGATTTTCTGGGCAGCATGACCCATGATTGGGTGACGCTGATCCCGATCTGGTCAGCCTGAAGCGCGCTGAATATCCGGGGTTGGCCTTCTTCGACCGGCCAGCCCATCATCCCGGGGCTAAGGGGGATGCCTGTCTCCATGCCCCTGGCTCGAGCCTCACCATCGAACTGGTGGCAAGCCGCGTTGGCCAGAACCTCCACAGCCGCGGAGCCGAGGCCGTCCAGCGCAAGCCCGTAGACCATGTCCTTCTTCAGCGCTTGAGAGACTTCCTCATCCAGGCTTGCGCCGATCGTGCAGAGCATGATGATCACTTCCACCGCCGGCCTCAGGTGCTGGCCGATGAGGGTGCCTCGCAGTTCGATCCCAGCCTCAAGCACGACGCGATCGTGCACGACTCTCTCCACCGAGAGTCTGCGATAGAGCATCTCCGGCCTCAGCAGGGGGATCCCTTCTCGGAAGGCCTTTTCGGCCAATGCGACAATACTGGGCGAGCGTCGGCGGATGATTGCCGGGTCGGCGCCCTGGCCACGCAGAACCTGGTCTACGTCGAGCTGTAGGTCCCAACTTCGCAGAACGGCCATCTGATCCACTTCCCTGATCGGAGCATGCCGGCGCCGCCCGCCGTCGATTTTGGCCCGTCCTCGCAAGGATGAGCCGTAGATTATCGAAGGGCCAGGTGATTTCCTCACGCAGCCGGGGGTGAGAAAATGCCACCGCGACTGGTTCAGCCCAATGGTAACATGCGAGACTGATGAGGCGAGTCAGGCATCCGCCCTCGTTTCCAGCAGCGTGATCAATGTGTCGACTAGCCTGATCGCCGCGAGATTCCCCGAGCGGTTGCTCGTGGTCAGACTCTGCGCCGGGATCTCCGTCGAGGCCGCGCTCAAGATCGTCCCCTGACCGGCCGACGGAGCCAGGAAGCCCATCCCGTCGCCGCCGCCCGGGCTTGGCCCGGAGCCAACGACGAAGCCGCCCGCATCCGGACCGAAGCTGGCGGACGAGCTCGCCGCGCGTGTATCCCCGGCAGACGCCATTGTCTGGGATGCGTGTTGTTGGAGAACCGCAGCCAGGTCGTCGGAAGTGAGTTGCATCGCCGCGATCGCCTTGAGTTGCTCCGGTGACAAGCTTTCTTCGATCTGGGTGATGACGGCGTCGATCTCCGCCTGGGCGGCGGTGTCGCTGTTGCTCAGACTGCGGAAGGCCTTCCACAGAAGTAGCAGCTCCGGTGCCTGCGCAGCACTGATCGCCTGGTCCGTTTCCTCGAGGAGGAGAGAACCGGCCAGAAGCTGGCTCTCGACCGGCAAAGCCCCGCTGTAGCTGACCGACAACGCGGTCGATGTGGTGGTTGCCGTGGCCGTCCCGCCGCAGGCAGCCACGAGAGCCGTGACCAGCACCACGGCGCCGGACCTCCAAACGAGATGCTTGCTCCGGGCAAGCAATCGCGTCATTGCAGATAGGGATGGCCGGAGGGACCGCCAGATGTTCTTCATCATGATGCATTACTCCGCATTCGTCTTCTTGGGGCCGACGATCGTTGCGGTCCTCAGCCCGATGGCCGTCTTGCCAAATACAACTCTCGGGCATTCCGGTTGAAAAGGGGTCAAGGACTCATGTCGAGAATGTGTAGATGTCGTGCAATGTGAGTCAGTCTTACCCGAACCGTGATGGTTGGGACATGATGAAGCGATTCGCTCTCCGAGCGGAGGGCAGGGTGAAGGCCGTGCGTGATGTTTCCACTAACGAGGTTCGGACGGAGTCGCCCGGGTCAGGGTTGTGGCGTCCGTGCGGACAGGGGCCCGGCCGTGAGACGCGCTACAGCCGGAATGCCGCGAAAGGCGGACTTGTAACGTTCGTCGTCGATGTGATCGATGATGAAATCGATGGTCGTCCGCGCAAGCGCTCGCAGCGCATCGGCTGCGTTTTCTTCGCCTCGATCGGCCTCGATGCCGGCGAGGTCGTCGAGGATCGTCCACAGCACGCGATTTGCTCCGATCGTCTCGGCGACTTCCCTGGCTTCTTCAAAGCTACGCCGGCCCTCGGCCACCCGGCCTTGTTCCAGCATGACCCTTCCTCGAAGCTGAAGGGCGTCTGCCAGGAGGTGACGGGCGCCGATCTTAGTGAGGTGGCGGATCAGACGATCACTGGCTTCAAAGGCGGCTTCGAGATCACCCCGCGCAAGGGCGACCTCGGCGGCGGCAAGACCGAGGGCTGGAGTCCCAAGGATGGTCGGCTGGCTGATCAGCTGATCGCCAAATATCGGGATGCTCTCCTCTATTTCGCGAGCCCCTTGAGCCGGATCTGGCCCCACGCAGACAGATCCTCGTTAGGACTCCGCCGGTCCAATCCAGGGCATTCGAATAATGAGCGCGCGCTTCGTTCTCGGCGGCCTCTGCAAGAGGAAGCCCCTCGTCGTGGGCGCCGACGCAGGTCAGGGCCCACGCCAATTCGGCCCGGCCGCCGGTCGTGGCCAGTGCGGTGTCCGCTGCGACGCCTCGATCGAGGCCTTCGCGCGAGCGGGCGAGGGCCTGGCTGTACGCGCCCCGG
>CAZGRL010000105.1:0-12545 GCA_964528155.1 uncultured Anaerolineaceae bacterium | reverse complement strand
AACCCGAATCGGAAGGGATAGTCAACGGTTGCCTCCAATACGGAACAGGCGACGGGGTTGTATTCATTCGCAAGTGTCTGGAATCCCATTCGGGCGGATTCAAGAGGAATCGATCCTCCTCCCGCCATGGGATCCATAATGCGAATTTCGCTCCCCCACAAGTCTTCAACGGCGGTATGCGCCAGCGTGAGGTCATGTTCTCGCAAGGGTTCTCCGAACGCACGTGGAACACCGAAACCACCTAACCTCACCCCGCTGTCCATGATCCTGCGCATTTCGACGAGTTCTTTTCCCGGCTTGCCGAAACCCAGTAGTCGTTCGAAGACATCCCTTGGGAAGTTGGCGGGAAGGAGAGAAGCCAGGACTGCGGCGCGAGATACCGTCAGCGGCCGTCGCGCCCACCATACGTGAAGGTAAGTATGCGGCGCCAACGCACTGGCGCTCCCGCGCTCGCGCATGCACTCTACGCCGATGGCGGCGGCCGGGAGCCATTCTTCGATCAGCAGGCGGGGAGGTGTCAAGGTTGGTTATCTCCTTCGGAGGATTCCTTCGCTCGGTAGTCGCGGCGGTCGAGGCAAGCATCGTACGTAGCGCGGTCGATGGGGATCCAGTCGCAGCCCTCGATGCCCCGCTTCGTCGGGCTGGTTGGGCTCAACGGATAGGCGCAAGCGACCTTGATCCAGCGGTCCTGCTCGATGGAGATAGCCCGCACTTCCCGAGCCGCCTCTGAGAGGTCCTGATCTTGGCTGAAGATCAGCGCCACATCGAATTCGCTCCGATGAGCCAGGCGAATCACATCAAGCGCGAGGCGCACATCGATGCCCTTTTCCACGCCGGAAAGGTAGGAGAACTCGGACCCATCCGGGAGGCGGACGACCCTGTTGCGGTAGCGTAGCGGCCGAGAAAACACGATCACGCCTTCTTTGTCCATCACCACCAGCCGACGGGACCAGTAGTGGTGCCAGAAGGCGTTGTCGGCCACATTGGGTACCCCGGTGTAGAACCGCACCTGCTCGAAGCTCCAGCCTTTGGCACGGCAGACGGCGTGGGCAAGCGCCCGAACATCATAATTGGGATGAATGTGCCCGAAGGCCTCTTTGGCAGCATGGAACAGGTTTTGACCATCGATGAAGGCGACAGTGCGCTTTGAGGTCGGCTCTACTCGCATCTTTCCCCCTCCGACGTCTAGTGACCACCCGCTGGGACGGCCTGTTGGCTCGCCCCTCAAGAAAGGGGGGCGATCCCCAGAAAAAATAACCCCGCCCGAGGCCCCCAGAGGGGGCAAGTCGGGCGGGGAGCAAGTCCTATCGAGATTCTAATAGAACGCGCAGCCCTGTCAAGTGGAACTTGGTACTCATTTCTACCATTCGACCTCACAGCACCTTCGCCCGTTGAGCATAAGAGCCACCTCAGTACGCTCACCGAACCGCCTCAACCAGGATGCGTAACGCCCGGATCGCGCGAAGTCCGTCGCGGCGAGCCATCTGGCCGAACCACCAGGCTGCCTCGGGGCCATCGGCGTGGCGCAGGTTCTCCGCCGCCCGGTGAAGCCGCTCGCCATTGCGCAGACCGCGGGCGACGAGCGAGTAGCACGCCACTCGCGCACCCCACTCCGGATCGAGCGGATGGAATGGGCCGCTGGTCAGGCCCGCGCCAGGGCCGGCCGTTGCACGGACCGCCCGCCGCAGCAGAGACGTCGCAGCACTGAACGCCAAGGGAGAGATGGCCGCGATGCGGGTGAGCCGTTCATTGCCTCGCGAGTCAAGCAACCGCCGGTACAGCACGCCAGCGTCCCCCGCCCTGCGGCGCACGACCCGCAGCGCGAACGACGACTCCCGGACCTTCATGCCCGAGCCCCAGGGGCCGGACCGAATTCGGCTTCGATCGAGACGCGATCTGGCGACTTCTCCCCGGCCTCGGCAAGCGCCCCCGCCAGGCCAGAGCGCCCGCTGGAGCCGAAGTCCAGACGCAATGTCGCCTCATATTGGCTTCCGTCGGAGAGCCCCGAGAAGAGGCGGCCCGAAAGATCGAGCGGCTTGAGTGGATGATTGGGTCGCAGCTCGCGTGCGGCAAAGTCGATATGGCCACCATCGCGCCCCTCCCCACTGACTGACACCGACAATGTGAGGGAGTCCGCCCCGAGTGGCTGCGCCAAAGTGAGCAGAGACTGTGCTACGGCTGGCGCCCTTGTTGTCAAGGCGAGCTCAAGCAGGGGCCGCTCCGCAGCAAGTGTGACGGCTTGGCCCCACTCCCGAGCGATCGCACGGGCGGGGGTCGGAGGAGGTTGCGTTGTCTTCGGCGCAACTCCAGTGCCAGGCCCCGTCCCGGGCGCAGGGTCGACGTGAAGCCACGTCTCCGCCAACGGCTGTCCCACTTCGAGGACAAGTGTTTGGTCGTCGAGTGGTAGGGCGGCCAGGGCTCCCGACGTGCGTCGGCGCTGCCCAGGTGGTCCATCCACAACCCCGGAAGCATCATAAGCCCGACCGTCACCTGCAGTGTAGACGACGACCTTGCCCTCTCGGATGGCGTGCAGGATGGTCTGGCGGGCCACAGCTCCGTCCGGCACCAGGCGCAACCCAGGTGCGGCCAGGAAGCGCTGATAGATCAGGCGAGCTGTGGTCGCGCCCTGGAGCTCTGTCGGCCGGACTGCACCTGGGAGGACTTGCTTCAGGAACAGCCCACGGTCGAGGGCATCCGCCCCCTTGTAGATCAGATTCTTCTCATCCAAGAACTCGCGCAGAAGCACCTGGCCCTTGGCCTGCTGCAGGATGTTCTCGCCGGCGAGCTGATATCGTTCCTCGATGCCGTAGACCCGGCGGCCCGATAGCACGACCCGGTTGAACGCACGGTAGGCTTGTAAGCGGAACTGCTTGTGGATCTCAGGCAGGACCTTCGAGAGCTGATCACGGATAAGGCGTCCAGTATCCCCTTTCCGATTCTCGCGCTCGATCGAGTCGGCAGAGAGAAACCGCTGCGCTCTCTCGACCGCGTTCGAGAGCATCGCCGGCGTGGCCGCGACCGCGACGACGGCATTCAGGTAAGTGCGCGGAAATGGCGCCAGGGGGTCGCTATTGTCGCCGGCGTTGCACACCAGGTTTGCTAGCTCCTCTGATTCACACAGCGCCAGCTGAAGATCAGGCACGTCTGGCACCTGGCGCGCAGTCTTCGGCCAAGCAGCCACCTTGAACACTGGACCCGCGAAGAAGCCCTGTACCTCGGCGAGCACGCGGCTGCGCGCGTCTTCGACAGGGACGTCGGCCATCCGCTCTTCGATCTGCTTGATGATGTTCGGCTCATAGCGGAACTGCCAGCCTCGGCCGCCGGCCATCGGGTACGTATGCCAGCATGTACCCAGGAGTCGGTCAAGGGCTTCACCAGGTTCAGGTCCGGCCTCGTCAGGCCGGAGCGTCGCCAGCGTGAGTTCTGGCTTGTCCAATCCGCTGTTGGGCTGCAGCGGCAGACTCTCAAGGAGGAGCGCCGATGCCACCCGCCGATGGATGCCGCGGGCCGCCTCACCATCCAGCTCGCCCGCATGGCGCTCCACGTCGGCGGAAATGGCTGCCTTGAAGTGGTCGCGATTCAGACGGCTGATCAGATCGGCCTGAATACTCGGATTCGACCAGTCGATCTCTCCGCCAGTGATGAGATCGACATCCTCATCGCGATCCCAGACCGACCGCAAAATTCGAGCGAACAGGCGCAGGGTGCCGCGACTCTTGTTGAAGTCCGGCATGGCAGCCAGCCAGTCCTGTGCCGTATCCACAAGGCGAGGGTGGAAGGGATAGGCGTCGACGATAAGCTTGGCATAGGCCGCCTTGGTGGCCGCGGGAGGAATGGATCCCGGCTGATCACGCGAGACCCGCTCATAGAGATCGTAGTACACCTTGGAGGCGGCTTGGGCTGCAGTGGCATCGACCTTCTGGAACAAGCGTCGCACAATCACGCGTGCCGCCTCTCCCCCGACGGGATCAAAATCAGACATCTTGCGGCCAAAGATATCGTCGAGCTTCACTGTCGCCGCGGCAAGAGCCGCCGAGAGATTCGCCGCCTGCTGTGCGTAGGCGGGCTGGCCAGCCGGGTCGGTCACCACAAGCGCAGTTTCGGGTCGGTTGCCGACAACGGATGTCAGTTTACCCAGGAAGGCCAGCAGGTTTCCCTGCCCTCGGTCGGAAAGCGTGGCCATGTACACTACGAGTTCGTCCAGGAGAAGGAGGACGGAGCCGGATGGGAACCAACCTTCGACAAGGGCTTGGTCCGGCTGCCGCTCGGGGTGGTCCGAGTCTCCGAGAGCCTTCCACGCTTTCTCGCCGCCGAGTTGGTACGCGATCTCCCCCCACAGGCTCCGAGTGACAGCCTTCCCGTGCCGAGCGAAGACCTCGCCGGCATCGGCCCCATCCACCGCGGCGACGGTGACGGCCTTGGGCCGCCCCGCCGCAGGAATCAATTCCGTCCCCAGCGTCAGATCTGCGACGTTTTCCGCCAGATGCCACATGGCCATCAGCGTGTGCGTCTTCCCCCCGCCGAAGCCCGTGCTCAGGCGGATCGTCGCACCTCCTTCTTCGGGGCTAGCTAGCCGCCCAAACACAACCTCGATGACCTTGCACAACTGCGCCGCCGGGTGGGTGTTCTGGAAGAACGTCGCCGCGTCCCCGTAGACGCGGGGCGCCTTCCCGGCGATCAGGTCGCCGAAGTCGGCGGCGAAAATGGCATCGTCAAGTTCGCCGGTCAGGACTTCTTTGCGTGGCTTGCAGCCCTTAAGCACGCCCATCAATGACTCCTTCGCCCCCTCGGCATGAGGTCATCCGGTCAGGCTCCCTGTGAGGCTCACGGTCATGCCTTCGTCTGACGTAGGGTGGACCCAAATGACTTGGACGCCTTGGGTCCGTGCACTGCTCACGACCGCCTCAATCCTTCGGCTGCCAGCGATCTTGCCAGAAAGGTAGCCGTCAAGACGATCCGTTCGCCAGAAATCGGCCAAGACAAGACACCGCATCGAATCAGGCCAACGGCGTGCGAGGTCTCCCAGGGACGGAATGTCGTCCTCTAGTACGTGGTGGAGATGGACATTGTGTTGTTGTGGCGTGAACCCCCACCTGGGGAAGACCTTCACCTGCAGCACCAGCTTGGGATCGCTAATCGCGGCGCGTACGCCAGGCTCCGGCGAGAAATCTACCCGACCGAGGGCAAGATCATAGCGTCTCTTTAGAACACCTGCAACTCGCGCGTTCTGATGGAGACCAGGGAGGGTGCAGATCCGCTTCGCCAGGAACTGGCTAGCTAGGTAACCGTCGATGTCGGCCTCCATGAGGGGGACGAAGCGACCTGCATTGAAGTCCTCGGCCATCTGCCCGAGCATGCCGAGCAGTGCCAGCAGAAGATCTGGGGTAGGTTCGCTTCCTGGCTCCACGCCCTTCCATAAATCATGCCCTAGGTGGGGGACCAAACTGCCCGCTCCCTTCGGCACCGTTCCCCGAAAGCCAGTCTTCGACGCTCTCTCGACGGAACCGCCAATGTCTCCCCACCTTCTGACAAGGAATCCTGCCTTGTTGAGCGAGCTTGTAGACCGATGCCCTAGGAATACGCAGGTACTCCGACACCTCGTCAACGGTCATGACTGGGGGTTGCTCTGTGCTCATTTGAAGCCTCTCAGGATTCCGGCCCCCTCGGAGACGCAGTTTGAAGCCCGCTAGTGATCAACATTGTCCATTGTTGTCCATTGTTGGCCATTGGTCAATGGGGCTGCAGTCCGGTGCACCGCAGTCGTAAGAAGGCCCGCCAGATTTCTAAGGCGCCCGCACCCACCTCTTGGCCTATTCCACCGCAAACGGCGTGCGGATCAGCCCGCGCCTCGGTCCCTGTTGGTCGCAATCTCCTGCATGGCCTCTGCCAGCCTCTCCCCATCCATGAGTACGATAGGCTTCCCCTCCGCCCACCCGCGAGCGGCATTGCTGAAGAAACCGGTCGTGACCAAGTACGCTCTGGCAGCTTTGCCATCATGAGTGAAAGCGCCGAAGAGATCCCGAACCTCTGGTTCTCCGACCCAGCGGTCGCGTCCATATCGCTTGCACTGAACCAAGGCGCGGGTTCCGTCGCGCCCTGTGACTTCGATGTCCACACCGTGATCACCCAAGCCACCGACAACAACCGCCCTACTCCCCCTTGCGCGGAAGATATCGGCGACGAGCTCCTCGAACTCATCGGGGGACATGTGAACCATGTCGTCGATGTCCATCCGGGTGTGCTCTTTGAGGTCGGCGGACTTCTTCTTGCGGTACAGGACGGCTCCGACTATCCCCCACCCCCCAAGCACGAGCAGCGTAAGTGTCCAGAACCACCCATGCGAGGCGCTGGACTGAAGATCTGCAAGCAGCACGACCCAGAAGAACGTTCCCGCAGCCAACAATCCAAGAAGGTCGCGAGAGAGGGACGCACTGCGGTTTCTTGATCTCCTGGAGGAGGATCGACGCGGCGCGAGGACATCAATGGCGATCGTGCCTCCGATGCCCAGAAGAATGATCCAACCTATGCCTGTCGCGAAGAGGAGCTCGATTACGGCGCCGAACCCTGTGGCGATGTCTTGCGTTGAGAATAGTTCCATCTCCCCCCGCCCCCGGCCCACACGGTGGGCCAGCACTTCCTTGCAGTTGTCAGAGAGCGCTGATCCTATTGTGCGCCGAATTTTGGGCCGATGCCACCGACGCAAGCCGCCTGGGGCTTACAGTCACCTTACAGTTCGCTGCAGATATGAGGATCCAAACCCCCTAAGTGGCCTCATCCTGAGCGGAGCGCAGCGAAGTCGAAGGGCCCCCGCCCCTCCGCTCTTAGAACCGTGCTGGTCCCGACCCTCAGAGTAGCCTCCCACGCCCAACAGACGGAGGTAGATCCTCGCCGCCGCTCTCGCCGTGGCCGCAGTCGCGTCCCCTGGCCCACCCCACCAGACATGCTATCCTACCGAATCGGGAACCCACGGCCAGGTCCCAACGTCAATGTATAGATCGTGCACGACGCACGTCCCTGCGAGCATCGCAACTATGAAGGAGGGTTCTTGCCATGGCACAAGAACCAGGCCGCCCCTCGGGGCGGGCTCGACGCTGGTTGATTCTGAGCGCCGTCGCGCTGATCGCCGTGGCGCTGATCGCCGTCTCCGCGGTGGTGATCCTGCCTCGCCTGTGGCCTCGCCTCTCGCCGAGCGCGACTGCCACCACCCCTCCCGGCACGCCTCTCCCAACCATTGAAGGCGGCGCCGTCGTGGACGAAGGCGAAGCCCATCTCGGCATCCGGCTCAGCCCAGGCCAGCCACAACTCGTGACGCCGCAGCCCGTCCCCACGGCGGCCGGCGTGCCGCTGTCAGACGAAGAGGTCCGACGCATCCTCGCCCGGCTGCCGTCGCTGACACTCGCCCCCGAAGACCGCCAGGAGTTCCGCCTCCCGGCTGAGTCGCTGCCGCCGCCGCGGACAGGGGAGACGATCGAAGAACCCTTCCCTCCGCCGGCCGCCCCAACCGCTCCCCCGCTGGTCGACTCCAGGCCGCTGGAGGTGCTGCGCCATGCCCCTGAAGGCGAGATCCCCCTGGCGCCGTTCGTCAACGTTACCTTTAACCAGCCTATGGCCCCGCTCACCACGCTCGGGGGGTTGGCCGCCCAAGACGTGCCCGTGACCCTCGAACCTGCCGTGCCCGGGGCATGGCGCTGGGTGGGGACCAAGACGCTGGTCTTCGAGGCCGATTCGGCCGAGATCGACCGCCTGCCCAAGGCGACCGAATACCAGGTCACTGTCCCTGCCGGGACACGCTCGATGGTCGGCGGCGTGCTGGCGCAGACCGTGAGCTGGTCCTTCACCACTCCGCCGCCGGTGATGACGAACTATTCCCCCTCCTACGGCCCACAACCGCGCGATCCCCTGTTCTTCATCGCTTTCGATCAACGCATCGATCCGGCGGCCGTGCTGGAAACCATTGAAGTGACCGCCGACGGCAAGGCGGTCAACGTACAAATGCTGACGGCCGAAGAGCTCGCCGCCGACAAGCAGATTTCGCACATGGCGGAGCGCGCCCTCGAAGGGCGCTGGCTCGCTTTTCGCGCCAAGGAACTGCTGCCCGCCGACGCGGCCATCGCCGTTGTCGTCGGGCCGGGCACGTCCTCCGCCGAAGGCCCGCTCGTCACGCAGGAGGCGCAACGCTTCGAATTCCGCACCTACGCCCCGCTGCGCATCGAAGACCATGGCTGCGCCTGGGGCGGTGACGAGTGCCGCCCCTTGACGCCGCTCTACATCCGCTTCAACAACCCCCTCGACGCGCAGGCCTTCGACGAAGCTCTGATCGAGATCGAGCCAGAACTGCCCGGCGTTTCCGTGGACCTCTATGGCAACACGATCAGCATCCGAGGCGCGACCAAGGGCAGCACCACGTACCAGGTCACCGTCGATGGAGACATTCGCGACGAGTTCGGCCAAACTTTGGGAAAGGACACCCGCCTGACCTTTCGGATCGGCCGGGCCGAACCTCTCCTGGCCGGCCCGGACTCACTCCTGGTCACCCTCGATCCGGCCGCCAGCGAGCCCGTCCTCAGCCTGTACGCCGTCAACTATGACCGGCTGGAAGTGCAGATCTACGCCGTGCAACCGTCCGATTGGCCGGCCTTCAAGAAGTACATCGCCGATTCTTATCAGCAGGATCCGGCGCCGACGCCACCCGGACGCCTGGCGCTGGACGAGACCATGCGGGTGGAAGCCGCGAGCGACGTCTTGACCGAAGTCAGGATTGAGCTGAGCCGGGTCATGGACGGCCACTTCGGTCACTTCGTCGTGATCGTCCAACCGCCGCGCAGCCTGTTCGATCCGAACCGCTACATACCCGTCATTCGGACCTGGGTGCAGGTGACCGACATCGGTCTGGACGCCTTCGCCGACCACAGCCAGATGCTGGCCTGGGCGACTTCCCTGGAGGACGGCGCCCCGCTGGCCGGGGTCTCTCTCGAGAATGCTTCGCGAGGCAGGCTGGCTACCACCGCGCAGGACGGCACGGCCCGCTTCGATCTCCCCGGCGCCGGCATCGTGGCGCTCGTGGCGCGCAAGGGGGCCGACGCGGCCATCCTGCCGCATTCGCTCTACGCCTGGAGCGACGATCCCTGGCAGCGCCGCCCGGTCCAGGACGAACTGCGCTGGTATGTCTACGACGACCGGCAGATGTACCGCCCTGCCGAGGAAGTGCATGTCAAAGGTTGGATGAGGCGCGTGGGCGGGGAACAAGATGGCGACGTGGGGCTGGTCGGAGCGGCTGTGACCGATGTGAGCTACCGGGTCGACGACTCGCAGGGCAACACCATCGCCGAGGGCGGGGCACAGGTCAACGCCCTGGGAGGGTTTGACTTCGCCTTCACCTTGCCCGAGAACGCCAATCTGGGTTACGCCCAGATCGACCTCTTCGCCCGTGGAAGCACTTCCGCGTTAGATGGCACTTCCTTCTATCACGGCTTCCAGATCCAGGAGTTCCGGCGGCCCGAGTTCGAGGTTATCGCCCGCAACGAAACGACGGGGCCGTACTTCGTCGACGGACACGCCATCGTCGCCGTGCAGGCCAAGTACTACGCCGGAGACCCCTTGCCCAACGCCGAGGTCAACTGGCAGGTGACCTCATCGCCCAGCAGCTACTCGCCGCCGAACTGGCCCGACTTCGTCTTCGGGATCTGGCAACCCTGGTGGTGGGGCTATGACGTCGGCGAGGGCTTCGGCCCCATCGGCCCGGGCGACGGTGGGGAGACTCAGACCTTCAGCGGCTTCACCGACGCCGCCGGAGAGCACTTCTTGCGCCTCGACTTCGAGGAAGCCCGCGGGCTGCGGCCGTTCAGCATTTTCGCCGAGGCCACGGTCTTCGACGTGAACCGCCAGGCCTGGGCCTCCACCACCAGCCTGCTCGTCCACCCGGCGGACCTGTACGTCGGGCTGCGCAGTCCGCGCACGTTCGTCGAGCGCGGCGAGCCGCTCAACATCGACCTGATCGTCACCGACCTCGACGGGGAGCCTGTCGCCGACCGGCCGATCGACGTGCGCGCCGCCCGGCTGGAGTGGAAATCCCGCGCCGGGGTCTGGAACGAAGAGGAAGTCGACGTGCAGACATGCGTCGTCGGATCGACGCTGGAACCCGTACGCTGTACCTTCAAGACCGACATCGGTGGGCGCTACAAGATCACGGCGGTTGTGTCCGACTCGTCCGGTCGCCGCAACATGAGCCAGCTCACCGTGTGGGTGAGCGGCGGCGAGCGCCCGCCTTCGCGCAAGGTCGAGCAAGAGACGGTCGACCTCATCCCCGACCAGAAGTCCTACCAACCGGGCGACGTCGCCAGGGTCCTGGTGCAGGCGCCTTTCAGCCCGGCCGAGGGCCTGCTCACCGTGAGCCGCAGCGGCACGCTCTACACCGAACGCTTCCACATGGACGAAGCCAGCCTCACCCTCGAGATCCCCATCGAGGATCAACACATCCCCAACCTGCAAGTGCAGGTGGACCTGGTTGGCGCCGCGCCGCGAGTCGATGATCAGGGCGAGGTCGTCCCGGGCGCGCCGCCCAGGCCCGCCTACGCCACCGGCCAACTCATGCTCAGCGTCCCGCCGCTGCAGCGAACGCTGTCGCTCAAGGCGACGCCGCGAGAGAAAGAGCTGGAGCCGGGCGGCTCGACGACCCTCGATCTCGTCTTGACGGACGCCGCTGGGGGGCCGGTCGCCGGCGCCGAGCTGGCAGTCGTTGTGGTCGACGAGGCGGTCCTGGCCCTCACCAACTATCAACTCGCCGACCCAGTGGCCGTCTTCTATCAGAACCGCCCGGCCGACCTCAGCAGCTCCTACGGCCGCGCCAGCATCATCCTGGTCGACCCGCTGGCGCTCGCAGAGGCGGCAGGCGGGATGGGCGGGGGCGCTCCCGAGGAAATGGAAGCGGCGATGGCGCCCCAAGCGACCATGACCGCACCGGCCGCCGAGCGCGGGCTCGACAAGGCGGAGCTTGGGCCCGAATCTGCGCCCATCCGCCTCCGGACGGACTTCAACCCCCTGGCGACATTCGCCCCTGAGGTGCGCACCGACGCCGCTGGGCAGGCCCAGGTTGAGGTGTCGCTCCCCGACAATCTCACGCGCTACCGGGTGATGGTGGTGGCGGTGGACAAAGGCAACCGCTTCGGCTCCGCCGAGGCCAATCTCACCGCCCGGCTGCCGCTCATGGTCCGGCCCTCAGCCCCGCGCTTTCTCAACTTCGGTGACCGCTTCGAGCTGCCTGTCGTGCTCCAGAATCAGACCGACGAGCCCCTGGCGGTGGAAGTGGTCGTACAAGCTGGCAACATCGAGCTCACCGGGAGCGCCGGTCTGCGCGTGACCGTGCCGACGCGCGATCGCGTGGAAGTACGATTCCCGGCGACCACGAACATGCCGGGCACGGCTAGCTTCCAGATCGCCGCGGTATCCGGCAACTATGCCGACGCCGCGGCAATCGAGCTGCCGGTGTACACCCCGGCGACGACCGAGGCTTTCGCCGTCTACGGCGTGATCGACGAAGGAAGCGTGGCCCAGCCCGTGGTCGCGCCGCAGGATGTCTTCCCTCAGTTCGGTGAGTTGGAGATCACGACCTCATCCACGGCGCTGCAAGCGCTCACCGACGCTGTGATCTACCTGATTTCGTACCCTTACGAGTGCTCCGAGCAGCTCGCCTCGCGCATCCTGGCGGTGGCCGCCTTGAGAGATGTGCTCACGGCGTTCTCGGCCGAGGGGTTGCCCGCGCCGGCCGAGATGGAGGCAGCCGTCGCGCGCGATCTCGACAGACTGCAGGGGATGCAGAACGGCGACGGCGGATTCCCCTACTGGACGCGCGGGCGTGAGTCGATCCCCTTCAACACCATCCACGTCGCCCTGGCCCTGCAGATGGCGAAAGCCAAGGGCTTCGAGGTACCCGAGCCGATGCAGACGGCGGTCCTGGGATACCTGCGCGACATCGAGAGCCACTACCCCTCCTGGTACGATCCGAACACGCGACGGACGTTGAGCGCATACGCCCTGCATGTGCGAGATCGCATGGGCGACCGGGACACGATCAAGGCACGCAAGCTGCTGAACGAAGACGGTCTCGAGGCGTTCTCGCTTGACGCTGTGGGCTGGCTGTGGCAGGTGTGGATCGACGACCCCGCCTCGAGCGCTCAGCTAGAGGCCATCCGCCGACACGTGAACAACCGCGCCGTCGAGACGGCCGGCGCAGCCAATTTCACCACAGGCTACACCGAGCAGGACTATCTGCTGCTGCGTTCGGACCGCCGCACCGACGCCATCCTGCTCGACGCCCTGATCACCGACAACCCGGCCAGCGACCTGATCCCTAAGGTGGTCAACGGGCTGATGGCGCACCGCGTACGAGGGCGCTGGGGGAGCACGCAAGAGAACGTCTTTATCCTCTTGGCGCTCGACAACTACTTCAACACCTTCGAGGCACAGACCCCCGAGTTCGTCGCCCGCATCTGGTTGGGTGAGACCTACGCCGGGGAGCATGCCTTCGCCGGCCGGACGACGGAGCGGCA